>JADHLR010000002.1 GCA_016780525.1 Candidatus Puniceispirillum sp. | reverse complement strand
TATCTATACTGACGGTTCATCTGGTCGTCGCCGTCATATTTCAACGGGTCGCATCGTTGGCCCGGCGCTTTTGTCTGACAGGTTTGTGTTCAGTGCCGAAAACTTCCCCACCTTTAACTTCTTCAGATGATCTGGTTTCGTCAAAAGCGCAGGCGCGGAAACAGGCCGCTAAAATCCGCCAGCAACAGGCAGATATGCACCCGCAGGCGGCCGAGCAACTGGTTGCATATTGTGCAGAGCTGATGCAAACCTTTGGCCACGGCATCTATGCCGCCTATTTGCCGATCCGCAGCGAAATTTCGCCACTGCCATTGGTCGCGGCACTGCATCAAGCTGGCCAGCAAACCGCCATGCCGATCACCCCGGCCGAGGGGCAAGCCTTGAGTTTCCGTCTGTGGGCGGTGGGCGATGATCTGGAAGCGGGGCCGTATGGCACATCGCAGCCTTTGACCGCTGGTCAACCGGTGTTGCCCGATATTATTCTGGCACCATTGCTGGCGTTTGACGCGGCTGGCTGGCGGCTTGGCTATGGTGGTGGGTTTTATGACCGCACCATTGCCGATTTGGCGACGCGCCGGCATTCATGCGCGGTGATCGGCCTTGGCTTTGACGGGCAAAAGCTGGACAAGGTGCCAATTGGCCCCTATGACATGCCCTTGGACGCGGTATTGACCCCTTCGGGGCTGCACCGCACGAAACGGTAAGCGTCTATGGCGGATATCAGGGCGAGGAGCCTGCGATGACTCGTGTATTGTTTTTAGGGGATATTGTTGGCCGCGCGGCGCGTCACGAAGTGATCAGCCAGGTGCCGCTTTTACGGGCCGAGCATAATCTCGATTTCATCGTGGTGAATTGCGAAAATGCGGCTGGTGGATTTGGCGTAACCCCGGCAATTTGTGAGGCGCTGTTTGAAGTTGGCGTTGATGTTTTGACGACTGGCAATCATGTCTGGGACAAGCCTGAAATCATCCCCTATATTGAGACGCAGAGCCGTCTATTGCGGCCGCTGAATATGCCCGAGGCAACCCCCGGCAATGGCGTGGTCACGCATACCAATGCGGCTGGCAAACGCCTTACCGTGGTGAATGTTATGACCAATTTATTCATGGCGGCGAATGACCCGGTTTTTGCCGCGTTAGACGGTGCGCTGGTGCGGCATAAATTGCAGCGTGATGCGGATTTTATTCTGGTTGATGCGCATGGTGAGGCGACCTCAGAAAAAATGGCGCTGGGGCATATGGTTGATGGTCGCGCCTCGATGCTGGTTGGCACGCATACGCATGTGCCGACAGCTGATCACCGGATTTTGGCCGGCGGCACGGCCTATCAGACAGATGCGGGTATGTGCGGCGATTATGACAGCGTCATCGGCATGGACAAGGTGGCCGCGACTGACCGGTTTACCGGCCGCGGCAATAGCCGTTTGTCGGTGGCAATGGGGGCGGTGACATTATGCGGCTTGCTGGTCGAGGCAGATGCAAATGGACTGGCACAAACAGTCGCGCCGCTGCGTGCTGGTGGTGGCCTGTCTCCCGCCTGAATTGGCGCCTGAATTGGCGCTGGCGAAATTAAATTAGTGGGACAAAATTGCTGGGGCAAAATTGCGGGGGTAAGGCTGGTATAAGCCCCGGTCATCTGGTATAGAGTTTTTTGTGCAGGCAGCACATGTACAGCTTTTGTAATATTGTGCTTCAAACCAATCAAATATACGAAAATTCAGAGACTATGGCAGGCCATTCCAAATTCAAAAATATCATGCACCGCAAAGGTGCGCAGGACAAAAAACGCGCCAAAGTCTTTGGCCGTCTGATTAAGGAATTAACCGTTGCGGCGCGGTCCAGCACCGACCCGGATTCGAATCCGCGTTTGCGCACCGCGCTGGCGGCGGCGCGTGCTGCGAATATGCCAAAGGACAATATTGAGCGGGTTCTCAAACGCGCCGAAGGCGGCGAGTGCGAGTCCTATGATGAAATCCGTTATGAGGGGTACGGGCCGGGCGGCACCGCGCTGATTGTTGACGCGATGACCGATAACCGCAATCGCACCGCCTCGGAAGTGCGGGCAGCGTTTAACAAGTTTGGCGGCTCGCTTGGTGAAACCGGATCGGTCAGTTTTATGTTCGATAAGGTGGGCCAGATCGCCTATGCGGGTGATGTTGCGGATGCGGACACCATGTTCGAGGCGGTGCTTGAAGCCGGCGCTGATAATGTGGAAACCGACGATAATGGGCATGAAATCACCTGCGCGCCGGAACAGTTCAACAATGTACGCGAAGAGCTGGAAAGCCGGTTTGGCGCCCCCGAAGAATCCGGGCTGACCTGGAAACCGCAAAATCTGATCACCGTTGACGAGGCACAAGCGTCAACCCTGCTCAAGCTGTTGGACGCGCTTGACGATAATGATGATGTGCAGAATGTGTCATCAAATTTTGACATTTCTGACGATATCATCGCCAAGCTCACCTGAGTGCCGGGCAGGATGCGCATTCTTGGAATTGATCCCGGATTGCGCTGTACCGGTTGGGGTGTGATCGATTTTAATCAGGGCCGGCTGCAACATATCGCCAATGGCGCGATCCGGCCTGACCCCCGTGCAAGTGACGCTGACCGTCTGACAGCGATTTATCAGGGGTTGTCAACGGTGATTGCCGATACAGATCCCGACATTGCCGCCATTGAAGAGATATTTGTGGCAAAATCCGCACGTTCTGCGCTGCGCCTTGGGATGGCCCGCGGCGTCGGTATTCTGGCTTGTGGGACGGCGCAGATCATGATCAGTGAAATCGCTGCACGCGCGGTGAAAAAAGCCGTCGTTGGCACCGGCGGCGCCAGCAAGGAACAGGTGCAGGAGATGGTGGCGCGCCTGTTGCAGGTGCGGGCAGAAAATGCCGATGCGGCAGATGCGCTGGCAATTGCCATTGCCGCCAGCAATGATGCTGGAAAACCGGCTGGCATCGCGGTAATGTCGGCGCATGCCACGCCGGATGACCCGCTTTCGAGAGCGATCAGTCAGGCGTTGGCGCGGGATGATGTCAAGCATAGGGGCCAAAAATGATCGCACAATTGCGGGGAAGCGTTGTTCACGCCGACAACCAAATCATCATTCTTGATGTGCAAGGTGTTGGCTACGCGGTGCATGTGTCCGGCCGTTCGCAAAGCCAGCTTGCCACAGCACCCGACATGGTCACGGTCTTGACCGAAATGCAGGTCCGCGAAGACAGCATGACATTGTTCGGTTTTGTTGATGCGGCAGAACGCGATGCGTTCCGGCTGCTGATCACGGTGCAGGGTGTTGGCGCAAAAGCAGCAATGGCCATTTTATCGGTGCTTGATCCGGCAGCGCTGACCCAGGCGATTGTCGCCGGTGACAAGGCGATGGTGGCGCGGGCTGATGGTGTTGGCCCCAAAATAGCCCAGCGTGTTGTCAATGAACTATCCGAGAAAATTGGAAAAATACCCAATCTTGCCAATGCTGTTGGCGGTGTTGAATTTGGTATGGCTGACGCCGGCATGATAGAGGCAGGGGCGTCGCAGGATGCGCTGTCGGCGCTGGTTAATCTTGGCTATGCACGGGCCGAGGCGCATGGCGCCATTGTGCGAGCACAGCGTGCTGGCGTGGCGGCTGACGTATCATCACTGATTGCAGCGGCGCTGCGGGAGATGGGCACGTGACAATGCAGGACGAAGACAGGCTGGTGGCTGGCACCAGTCAGGAGCGTGGTGACAATGCGTTGCGGCCAACGCTGCTCGCTGAATTTATCGGTCAGGGCAATGGGCGGCGCAATTTGGAGACATTTATCCATGCGGCGCGTGATCGCGGTGATGCTATGGATCATACGCTGCTGCATGGCCCGCCCGGGCTTGGCAAAACAACATTGGCACAGATTATTGCAGCCGAGTTGGGTGTTGGCTTCCGCGCTACATCGGGGCCGGTGGTGGCGCGTGCCGGCGATTTGGCGGCGCTGCTGACGAATTTGCAGCCGCGTGACGTCTTATTTATCGATGAAATTCACCGGCTTGCACCGGCTGTTGAAGAGGTGCTGTATCCGGCGATGGAGGATTTTCAGCTTGATCTGATGATTGGCGAAGGCCCGTCCGCCCGTTCGGTGCGCATTGACTTGCCGCCTTTCACGCTGGTTGGCGCGACCACACGATCTGGTTTGCTGACAACACCGCTTCGTGACCGGTTTGGCATCCAGATGCGGATGCAGTTTTATGATGCGGATGAATTGGCAAGGATACTCAGCCGACAAGCGCAAAAACTCGGTCTGCAACTGGCAGGTGACGGGGCCATGGAAATTGCTAGCCGGGCGCGTGGTACCCCTCGCGTGGCTGGCCGGTTGCTGCGGCGGGTGCGTGATATCGCAGCGGTTGAGGGTGCAGACCAGGTCACCGCGGCGATTGCCGATGCGGCGCTGGTACGGCTAGAGGTTGATGCGCAAGGTCTTGACGCGATGGATCGTCGCTATCTGTCCTGCATGGCGGACTCGTATGGCGGTGGGCCGGTTGGGGTGGAAACGCTGGCCGCTGTTTTGTCAGAACAACGCGATGTTCTGGAAGAGGTGATCGAACCCTATCTGATGCAGACCGGATTGTTAATGCGCACCCCACGCGGCCGTTGCCTGTCATCGGCAGGCTGGGACTATCTTGGCCTGACGCCACCAGCGGCGGCCGTGCGCCAGCTCGATTTGCTTGGCACGATTGATGACCCGGCCGAGCCAAACATAGGTGATGCGTGACCGGATCGGCCTTTCACGGCGATGCCGTTCACCAACTTGATGGCCATCTTGATGATACCGTGCATCGCTATCATCTGCGGGTGCAATATGAAGATACTGACGCTGGCGGCATTGTGTATCACGCGCAATATCTGGCATTTGCCGAACGCGCCCGTTCAGCGTGGCTGCGCTGTCTGGGCATTGATCAGCAAGCCTTGCTGACGCGCGATGGAAACGGCTTTGTGGTTCGGCATATTGACATTGATTTTGTGCAGGCGGCGGCGCTTTCTGCGGTTCTGGAAATCACCAGCGAGGTGATGAAAACGGGTGGTGCATCGGTGAAATTGCGACAAACCATTACAAATATGCAATCTTGCCATATTGTTGCCAGACTCGTCGTCGACATAGGGTTCGTTAATTTGCAATCGGCAGGCGCAGCACGGGCATGCCGTATGCCACAGGATATACGAAACAAGCTGGCTGGTGGGGCGCAGAAGTAGGACAAAATTGGGCGGCATAGAGATGCCGTCAGGTTATGACTGTTAGGGTGAGAACAGAGGTATGATTAAATGAATTCAGTAGAAATGACGGTTACACATGCCAGCTCGGATTTGAGTATCTGGGGGCTTTTTATGGCAGCGGATCCCTTTGTAAAGCTGGTGATGTTGCTGTTGGTTCTGGCATCTGTCTGGTGCTGGGCGATTGTTGTGGAAAAAGTCACATTGCTGCGGCGTGAACGCCGGCTGGCACAACAATTTGAGGATGCGTTCTGGTCAGGCGGGTCGCTTGACAAGCTCTATGATGATACCGGGGCTGATCCGAAAGATGCGTTATCCGTGGTGTTTGTGGCAGCGATGCGTGAGTGGCGCCGCGCCAATTCACGCGGGCTTGCAGACAGTGAAAGGGTGGATTTACGGGCTTCGCTTGTCAGCCGCATTGACCGGTCGATGACCTTTACCATTACCCGGGAAATGGAACGGCTCGAACGCGGTATGAATTTTTTGGCCTCGATCGGATCAGTATCGCCGTTTGTCGGCTTGCTTGGCACGGTTTGGGGCATCATGAGTTCATTTCAATCAATTGCTGAGTCAAAAAACACCAGCCTCGCGGTGGTGGCACCGGGGATTGCCGAAGCGTTGTTCGCCACCGCATTGGGGCTGGCAGCTGCTATTCCGGCGGTTGTTGCCTATAATAAATTTGCTGGCGACCTTGAAAGATTTGGGGCACGCCTTGAGACATTTGCACAGGAATTCAGTACATTGCTGGCGCGTCAGCTTGACGAAGGCGGTCAATAATGGGGGCCAGCGTCAAACGTCCGGCACGTGGTGCCCGGCATCGTCCGATGGGCGAAATCAATGTCACGCCTTTTGTCGATGTGATGCTGGTTCTGTTGATCGTGTTTATGGTCACCGCGCCATTGTTAACCGTGGGTGTTGAGGTTGATTTGCCGAAAACCCAGGCCGGACAGATCAATGCTGATGCGGCGCCGCTTGTTGTTTCGATGAAAGCTGATGGATCGCTGTATTTGCAGGAAGCCGAAGTTGACAGTGATGCGTTGATCCCGCGGTTGCAGGCGGTTTCCGAGGCAAACCCGGACATCCGTATTTTTGTGCGCGGTGATGCGGCCGTGACCTATGGTGACATATTGGGAGTCATGGGACGTATTCAGGCAGCCGGCTTTAGCAAAGTCGCGCTCGTCGCAAAGCTTCCTGAGATTGAGTAGATCACAAATTGTGAATGGCAAAACAGGATGAACCCACGTTCATTTTACATTTCGATTGGCTTGCATCTCGGCATTGTTGTGCTGGCGTTGGTCGGTCTGCCGTCTTTAAACCGGCCGCTGCCTGAAGATCAGCCGCTGGTGATGATGGAAATTGTGCAGACGGTGCCGCAAACCAATGTGAATGAAGGCAGCGAGGTCAGCACCGCCAAACAGGAACAGCAGGCAGCGCAACGCAAAATCCCGCCACCACCGCCACCGCCGCCGCCAAAACCAGCACCGGCAGCGCCAAAGACACCGGCCAAATCAACGCCAAAGGCAGTTGATCCGGCGGCTGAGATCATTCCTGAAAAAATACAGGAAAAACCAAAGCCAGCCGAGGCACAGCCGCCGGTGCCGCCAAAGCCTAAACCGACGCAGACAGCGGCACAAAAAATGCCGACAAAACTGCCAAAATCACCGCCAAAACGGGTGAATAAGCTGGCACGGCAAAACGAACTGGCCAAACAACGCACCGATGCGCTGACCGGGGTGATGCAGAATTTGGCAAAAGCCAAGGCGGTG
This sequence comes from Candidatus Puniceispirillum sp., assembly GCA_016780525.1. Lineage (GTDB taxonomy): Bacteria > Pseudomonadota > Alphaproteobacteria > Puniceispirillales > Puniceispirillaceae > UBA3439. The sequence continues at coordinate 31,719 of JADHLR010000002.1, read as the reverse complement.
AATGATGATGCTGAAAAGAAGCGGCGTGAGCAGGAACGTAAAAAAGCCGCAGAAAAGCTGAATGACAGCCTGAGTGCTGCCGCTGGTGATGTTTTAAAAGCACCGGACAAACCGGTGGTTGGCCCACTTGGATTATCCGATATCGACCGGTTGCGGGCGCATTTATCAAAATGCTGGGATCCGCCCATCGGCGCGGCTGGCAGCGATACCCTCATTGTTGACATAATTGTGTCGTTAGATCGTGATGGACACGTGCTTAGCGCCAAAGTTGATAACAATTTGAGGTTTAACACAGATCGGATTTTTAAGGTTGCAGCTGAAGAGGCCATTCGGGCAACACGCGAATGTTCGCCTTTGCCGCTGCCACCGGAAAAATATGAGCAATGGAAGAGCTTTATATTTGTTTTTGACCCGCGGTTTTTGACCCGGTGAAAAACCCGCCATTGGGTGACAAACCCGCCATTGGGTGGCAAGATTACAGGCACCAAAATATCGGTCATATGGTGTCGCCATGTCGGGTCGGGCGAAATGAAGCGGAATAAACGGGCATAAAGGGTAAATTTATCATGGTAGCAAAAATTTTCCGGCCGATACTGTGCCGCTGCGTTGCGGTTGTTGCGGTTCTGGCTATCGCTCTGGGGCTGGCCCCTATCGGGCAAGCCGAGGCCCAGCTCCGTATTGAAATCACCGAAGGACAGGTGGCGCCGACGCCCATTGCCATAGCCGAATTTACCGGGCCGGATGGCAATGTCACCGCTGTAGGGCGTCAATTAACGCAGATTATTTCTGATGATTTGGAAAGTTCTGGTCTGTTTCGGCCGGTGGATAGTGCGGCCTTTATTGATCCGCCAAAAGCGCCGTCGGTAAAGCCAAATTTTGCCAATTGGTCGCCGCTTGGGGTGAAAGGGCTGCTGGTTGGTTCAGCCTATATTGACGATGCCGGCATGCTGCAGGTTGAATTTGTGTTATGGGATGTGGTGATCCAGCGCAATATTACCGCTGGCGGCGGCAATGCTGATCAATCCGGATTGCGCCGGCTAGCCCACCAGATTGCCGATTTTGTATATGAAGAATTTACCGGCGATAGTGGCTATTTTGACACGCAAATTGTCTATGTGGCTGAATCCGGCACGCAAAGCCGGCGGTTAAAACGCTTGGCGATTATGGATCAGGACGGGCATAACCACCGCTATTTAACCTCGGGTCTTGATTTGGTGCTGACACCGCGCTTTTCCCCGACGGCCAATGAAATTGCCTATCTGAATTACTTTAATGACGAGCCGAATGTGTATCTTTTTGAGGTGGCCACTGGTCGCACCGAGCGGTTGGGCTCATTCCCCGGCATGACATTTGCGCCGCGTTTCGGGCCAGATGGCGATAAGTTGATCATGAGCCTGGCCCAGGACGGGATGACTGATATCTACGAAATGGACATGCGTACCCAATCGATTAACCAATTAACCAAATCAGCATCGATTGACACCTCGCCGTCCTATGCGCCAGATGGCAATCGCATTGTCTTTAATTCTGACCGTGGCGGCAGTCAGCAACTCTATGTGATGGACGCCGATGGCAGCAATGTCAGGCGCATCAGCTATGGTGTTGGCCGCTATGCCACCCCGGTTTGGTCGCCGCGGGGTGACATCATTGCCTTCACCAAGATGGCAAATGGACAGTTTTACATCGGTGTGATGAATGTCGATGGCAGTGGCGAGCGTTTGTTGGCGGATGGGTTTTTGGTCGAAGGGCCTACCTGGGCGCCGAATGGTCGGGTGTTGATGTATTTTAAACAGGAACCGTTTGAAGCTGATGGGTCTGGCGGCGCAACACATGTTTACCGCATTGATATCACTGGATTTAATGAGCGGCGAATTGTCACCCCGTCGGATGCGTCGGATCCGGCATGGTCACCTTTGCTGCGCTAGATGATTGCGGCACAGAAAATCAGCGCTATCGATATGACAATCACCATTTGGCGACAAATAGAAAAAAATATCAGAAAATCGCTATTTTTCGCCAAATATATGTATTTTTAGGTTTCATTACTGTACCATATCCTATATGTCTCGTGTTATGAATTGACCGGTTGCCCGGCCATAGATCCATTCGTGCACAAATAGCGCTGCGTTAAGATAGACCTGTTACAAGGTGCGCGTAGCATTGTTTTGGCAAAACAGAACTTAAGGTTCGCTGAAAAAAAATTAGGAGCATCATGATGTTTCAACGCATATTGGCGATAGTTGCCGCAACATTCTTATTCGCAGCTTGTGAAACGGCCTCAGAGGTCGGTGGTGACAGCGCCTCGACCAGTTCGGCGAGTTCGGCTTCATCTGCATCATCATCTGCTTCGGCCGCAAAGACCGAAGCTGACAAGCTGGCTGAAGTTGGTAATACGGTTTATTTTGATTTTGACAGCTCCGAGCTGTCTGAAAACGCGCAAATGACTTTGAACAGGCAGGCCGCATTTTTGAATGTGAACCCAACCCTGGTCATTGTTGTTGAGGGTCATGCTGATGAGCGCGGTACCCGTGAATACAACCTTGCGCTGGGTGATCGGCGTGCGACAGCGGTGCGCGATTATCTGCTGGCCAAGGGGTTGAATTCGGCGCGGGTGCGCACCGTATCATACGGCAAAGAACGCCCAGCAGTTGAAGGCTCGACAGAAGCTGCATGGGAAAAGAACAGACGTGCAGCGACTGTGCTGAACTAATCCTGTTTGAAACAACAAAAAGAGGGGCGGGTGGCTCCTCTTTTTTTTGCCTAATTTATGCCTAAAATAGCTGTTACTGCTTGATAACTGCCGTGTCATTGCTAGGATTTATCTACCATGAACAAACGCTTCCTTATTGTTTTGGCATTCATTGTCGCGCTTCCCGGTCTGGCTAGCGCCCAATCATCGACCGACGAGACGGTGATCGAAAATGCCAGTGCGTTGCTTACACGGCATCAACAACGCATGGATATTCTGGAAGCTGGTTTAAAAGATGTCCGTGGGATCATCGAGAATGATCTGCGTGAAATTAAAATGAAGGTCGAACAGATGCAAAGCAGCAGTTCTGAGGCCGGCACATCGCAGACCGCGGATCTCAAAGCATTGCGCGATCAAATGGAAAAGCTGGGCGACATGCTGGCGATGACCAATCGTCGTATGGAACGCACTCTTGAAATCACCTCAGACACCGAGTTTCGTTTACTGCGGCTGGAAAAGCGCATGCAGACATTGCTCACGCTTGGTGGTGATGACGCCGCTGCGGCGTTGGTGCAGCAGGACACAATCGGCGCTGGCGAGGCGGCAGCTGTGCAGATGTCGCGTGACCTTGATACCGGCATTTCAAGCTGGTCGGTTGCGGAAGACTCGTTAAATGACGCGCTGGCAAATGTTGAGGGGGATAATGCCACCAGTGAGGCAAGCGCAGTTGACGAAAATGCCGGATCAGCCGATACCGAATCAGCCGACACCGCGTCAGCCGACACCGCGTCAGCCGACACCGGATCATTAGATGCCGGATCAGCCGATACAGCGCTTGCTGCGGACGACAACGCCATCCCCGCGAATGCTGAATCAACCGGTGAAACCGCGCCGACACAGCCCGAAGTGTTGCCGGCTGTCAGCCCGGAAGAGCAATATCGCTTTGCACTGGGACGCGCTTTGCAAAATGATCTGGAAACGGCAGAGCTGGCATTTGCTGAATTCCGGACTTTTAACCAAGGTCACGCGCGGCAGGCTGATTCTATTTTCTGGCTTGGCCGGGTGCAATTTATGCGTGGCGAATTTGAAAAGGCGGCGATGACTTTTTCTGAATTCAATAGCGCCTATCCGGGTGATGCCCGTCTTGTTGATACGACCATGTGGATTGCCGAGTCAGTGTCGCATTTCGCACCGCCGGAACAGGCTTGTGAAATTTATGCGTCATTGCCGCAGCTCATTGACACGCCACCGGATACATTTCTGGCGCAATTGTCCAAACTGAGCGATGACGCAAACTGCGCCGAGTAGCCGTTTAGCCGCTTATGATGCCGCTTTTGCGCGGGATATGCAGGCGTTGCAGCTTGCCAACAGCAGCGTTTTTATAACCGCATTATCCGGTGGGCCAGACAGTTCGGCGCTGGCCTGTCTTGCCGATCGTTACGCGCGATCATGTGGCGCCGCGCATCAGGCCATAATTGTCAATCATAACATCCGCAGTGATGCCACCGACGAGGCCGAGCGTGTCCGCCAACGCATGCAAGCTCGCGCGATTGCGACGCAGATTGTGACGGTAGAGGACAAGGCACCATCAACCGGCATTCAGGAATGGGCCCGGCATCAGCGGTTTGCCGCCCTGACAAAACAGGCACGACAACAGCGGGCTGTCTTGCTTTTTGCGCACCATCAGGCGGATCAGGCAGAAACCGTGCTGATGCGGCTTGCCCGCGGCTCTGGCATTGCCGGGCTGGCAGGTATGCGCGGCCTGACGTATCGTGACGCGGTGCCGGTGGCGCGGCCGCTGCTGAACTGGTCGGCCGATCAGTTGCGCGATGTGCTGGCTTTGCTTGGCTGTGACTTTGAAGATGATCCAAGCAACCGAAATTATGATTTTGAGCGGGTTCGGCTGCGGCGCTTTTTGCGCAAAAGCGCGGCCTGTGGGTTTCCGACAATCGCGACGGCACAGCGTCTGGGGCAGGCCATGGCGGCATTATCCGACCATTGTGCGGCGGTAAGTACACCGATCTGGGAGGCCGCGACAGATTTGTTGCCAAGCGGGCATGCGGTTATCGATATGCGCCGCTTGCAAAAGCTGCCCGATTCAATGTGGCAGTATCATGCGCGCCGCCTGATCCGGCAGGTAGGCGGTAATCGCTATGGGGTGTCTGCGCGTGCGCTTGACAGGTTGCGCGCACGGGTGCTGGCGGCGCAGAATAGCACCCTTGGCGGCTGTCAGTTCGTCCGCTCGATGCAGCCGGGTGAAACCGCGCGGTTTTATGTGGTGCGTGAAATTGGCCGTGTTCCGCAGGAATGCGACGTGGCGGCTGGTGATGATGTTATTTTTGCCGGTTGTTGGCGGTTACGCACAGCATTTTCCGGAAAGCTGCTCAATGCCGGCACAGCACTGCAGCTCAAGCGCACCACAACAGCCGCGCCGCCACCCGATGCGATTGCCGCTTTGCCGTATATCGTCAGGCGCGTAATTCCTGTTCTCTATACCCTTGACGGCGGCCTTATTTATCCCCAATTAGAAGGGGTAAAATCATGCGTCACTTCGACAGACAGAGCGTTGTCAGCACAGTTTTTGGGGCGGTAGATCGTTTTACAGACAACAAGATGTAATTGACAGGACAGTGATGTGAATAATCTGGCACGCAACATAATTATCTGGCTGATTTTTGGCGCCGCGCTTATCGGCCTTTTTAACCTTTTCCAGAGCCCGTCATCGGGTCAGCCGGCCAACCAGCTCGCTTACTCAGATTTCGTCGCTGAAGTGGAAGCCCAGCAGATTGACGAGGTGTTGATTGAAGGGCGCAATCTGCGCGGGGAAAGTAAAAATGGCCGGGTCATCACCAGTGTGATGCCGGAAGGTGCCAATATTGTTGCCGTGCTGGATGCCAATGATGTGCGAATCGTTGCAAGCCCGGAAAATAGCGGCATGCCGAGTTTCTTCTCGATTCTACTGTCCTGGTTCCCGATGCTGTTGTTCATTGGCATATGGATTTTCTTCATGCGACAGATGCAGGGTGGATCACGCGGTGCAATGGGGTTTGGGAAATCCCGGGCAAAGCTGCTTACCGAGCATCAGGGGCGCGTGACTTTCGAAGATGTTGCCGGCATTGATGAGGCCAAAACCGAGCTTGAAGAAGTTGTTGAATTTCTGAAAGATCCGGGCAAGTTCCAGCGACTTGGCGGCAAAATTCCAAAAGGTGTGTTGCTTGTTGGTCCTCCGGGTACCGGTAAGACATTGCTGGCCCGCGCCATTGCTGGCGAGGCTAATGTGCCGTTCTTTACCATCTCCGGCTCGGATTTTGTTGAGATGTTCGTTGGTGTTGGTGCCAGCCGTGTGCGCGATATGTTTGAACAGGGCAAGAAAAATGCCCCATGTATCATCTTTATCGATGAAATTGACGCGGTCGGGCGGCATCGCGGCGCTGGTCTTGGCGGCGGTAATGACGAACGCGAACAAACGCTCAACCAGATGCTGGTCGAGATGGATGGCTTCGAAGCGAATGAAGGGGTGATTCTGATTGCCGCAACCAACCGGCCTGATGTGCTGGATCCGGCATTGCTGCGTCCCGGCCGTTTTGACCGTCAGGTTGTTGTGCCGAACCCGGACGTGATGGGCCGCGAAAAAATTCTCAAGGTGCATATGCGCAAGACGCCTCTCGCCGAGGGTGTTGAGCCGCGCGTTATCGCCCGTGGCACCCCCGGCTTTTCCGGTGCTGATCTGGCCAATCTGGTGAATGAAGCCGCATTGCTGGCAGCGCGAAAAGGCCGCCGCACCGTCTCTATGGCTGAATTCGAAGAAGCCAAAGACAAGGTTATGCTGGGATCAGAGCGTCGCTCGATGGTGATGACCGATGAAGAAAAACGCCTGACAGCCTATCATGAAGCCGGTCACGCTGTGGTTGCGCTGCATTGTCCGGCGTCTGACCCTATCCACAAGGCAACGATCATCCCGCGCGGCCGCGCATTGGGCATGGTGATGCGGTTGCCCGAAGGCGACCGGATCTCGCTGGCGCGTGACAAAATCTATGCGGATCTGCGGGTTGCCTGTGGCGGTCGTATTGCCGAAGATTTAATCTTTGGCGTCGACAAGGTCACAACCGGTGCCTCATCTGACATTCGTATGGCGACCGATATGGCGCGGCGGATGGTGACCGAATGGGGCATGTCCGACAAGCTGGGATTCCTCGCCTATAGTGCAGATGAACAGGAAGTGTTTTTGGGTCGATCGGTGTCACAGCAAAAAAACATGGCTGATGCCACCGCCTCGATTATTGATGCTGAGGTGCGGCGCATTGTTGATGAAGCCTATGATGCCGCAACCAAAATCCTCAAAAAATATAATGTTGAGCTGGAACGGTTGGCACAGGGGCTGCTTGAATATGAAACGCTTGATGGTGAAGAAATCAAAATCATCGTTGAGGGCGGCACGCTGGTTCGCAAAGACGCAGACGACACCTCGGTTAAGCCTGGACCGGTGCGCAAATCACGCACTGGTCTGCCGGGTACCGGGCGGCCGAAAAAGCCCGGTGGCGAACCCGCCTAAGACCCGTTAGATGCAGGGCAGACCTAAATTGACCAAAACCACACAGGCGGCACCAATGGTGCCGCCTTTTGCTGTGCCCACATGGGTGCGGCCGGTCATCGGTGCCGCTGGTGATGCAACCGTGCCGATTGCCGCCGGATGGGCAACAGCGCATCACTTTGACGTGGTAACGCGCAATTCTGACGATCACTATCAGATCACCCGCATGTCCGAAGATGCCGTCATTGAACAGGCCGATGACCGCAACAAAGCCGCAGCATGGCTTGATCAACTCTATGCTGCACGCGCCGAATTTGCCGGTCTGGACATGTCAAAGCCGCATCTGATGGGGGTGATTAACACAACGCCGGACAGTTTTTCTGATGGTGGCGCGCATCTGGCACCGGCGAAAGCGATGGCCAGCGGCATGGCGATGTGGCAGGCCGGCGCATCGATTATTGATGTTGGCGGTGAGTCAACAAGGCCCGGCGCTGCACCGATTACCCGCAATCAGGAATTGGCGCGGGTGTTACCGCCGATAACCGGGCTGGCGCAACAGAATGTGCGGATTTCTATTGATACACGCCATGGCGATGTTATGACCCGCGCCTGTGCGGCTGGTGCCGGTATCATTAATGATGTCGAAGCCTTGCGGCGTGACGGGGCGGTGGAAGCGGCGGTGGCCAGCAATGTTCCGGTCATCATCATGCATATGCAAGGCCAGCCCGAGACCATGCAGCAGGCCCCCGAATACGGCTTTGCACCGATCGAGATTTACCAGTTTTTAGAAGAGCGCATACAGGCGCTTATGGCGGCTGGCATAGCCAAATCGCATATTGCAATTGATCCGGGTTTCGGCTTTGGCAAGACCGTCGCGCATAATCTGCAAATTGTGAACTGGCTGGCCATGTTTCATGGGCTGGGTGTGCCATTGCTGTTTGGTGCCAGCCGCAAATCGACAATCGCCATATTATCACAGGGTGAACCGGCTGATCAGCGTCTGCCCGGATCACTGGTTCTGGCAATGGTGGCCTATCGACAAGGGGCGCAGATGCTGCGTGTCCATGATGTTGCAGAAACCGCCCAGGCATTAGCCGTTGAACAGGCATTAGCCAGCGACCAGGCCATAGCCGGCGAACAGGCCAAAGAGCAGAATTGAGAGTAACGTTTCTGCGCTTGTGAACTGGTGGCAAGCTATTCTAGATTAACCAATAGGGTCGATGATGCCGCCATGGGTGGTGTTGTCAGTTTAAAAAGGGGCTTTTATGGCAGGGTTGTTTGGGACAGATGGGGTGCGCGCCCGTATTAATACCGGCTCGATGACTGCCGAAGCCGTTGTGCGGCTGGCGCTGGCGGCGGGTCGCTGGTTTGCCGATCGTAATCCGGGGATAAAACATGCCCGCCCGAAAGTCGTGATCGGTAAGGATACAAGATTATCCGGCTATATGATTGAGGCGGCGATGGTGGCCGGTTTTACATCAATCGGTCTGGATTGTCGCTTGCTTGGGCCTATTCCAACGCCTGCTGTGGCGCATTTAACGCGGTCTTTGCGGGCCGAACTTGGGGTGATGATATCGGCGAGCCATAACCCGCACCATGATAATGGCATCAAATTATTTGGCCCGGATGGTTATAAGCTTGATGATGCCATCGAGGCTGAAATTTCGGCGCTGGCGGCTGGCTCAATCGCCTTGGCCGAGCCAAACCAGCTTGGCCGCGCCCGGCGCATGCTCGATTCGGTTGGACGTTATGTCGAATTTGCCAAATCTACCTTGCCCGGCCGGATGCGCCTGGATGGTCTGAAGATCGTTGTCGATTGTGCGAATGGGGCGGCCTACCGCACCGCGCCTGATACGCTTTACGAGCTTGGCGCCGAGGTGATCCCGCTGGCGGTAAGCCCGGATGGTTTCAACATCAATGATGGCTGCGGCGCGGTATACCCGCAGATGATGGCCGCTGCGGTGGTCGAGCATGGGGCAGATGCCGGCATTTGCCTTGACGGTGATGCCGACCGTTTGATTTTGGCTGATGAAACCGGGGCGATTATTGATGGTGACCAGATTTTGGGGCGGCTGGCGCTGTCGCTGCACCAAAAAGGCACGCTGAGCGGTGATGCGGTGGTTGGCACGGTGATGAGCAATCGCGGTCTTGAAATGCGCCTGCGCGAGGCGGGTCTGACCTTGCATCGCACCAATGTTGGCGACCGGTATATTTTGGAAAAGATGCGCGCTGACGGATATAATCTGGGTGGTGAACCGTCCGGCCATATTTTGATGACACATCTGGCACGGGCTGGCGATGGTCTGCTGGCAGCCTTGCAAATGCTGGCGTTGATGCAGCAGGCAGAACAACCAGCCAGCAGTTTTTTTCACTGTTTTTCGCCCAGCCCGCAACGTCTGGAAAATCTGCGGGACATCGATCCGCAAATTTTGCATGACACAAAATTACAGGCTGATCTGACCGCTATTGAGGCTGAGATGAATGGCGCGGGTCGGATTCTGGTGCGTCCATCCGGCACCGAGTCTCTGGTTCGGGTTATGGTTGAAGCTGATAGTGACGCGCTTGTGGCCCGGGCAATCGATGCAATAATTTTGCGCATCAAACAGGCTGCCGATTAAAATTATTTAAAAACAGTCTATTAACCCATGGTAATATATTTCACCTGATCATTTTTTGGTCGGTTGACATCAATTGAGGTTTTTGCGAAGCATGATGCGGGCCGTCACCCCCCAACGGGTGGCAACATGTGACCGCGAGGATGTTATGACACCGCCAATCAAGCCGGCCATGCGGCCAGCCTTGCCGTTTTTTTCATCTGGGCCGACAACCAAACGTCCCGGCTGGTCGCCAAATATTCTCAGCGATGCTGTCCTTGGCAGGTCACATCGATCAAAAGCTGCAAAATCAAAAATCACCGAAACGATGCAACTGGCGCGCGAAATATTGCAGATGCCGGATGATTACCTGATTGGCATTGTGCCGGGATCAGATACCGGTGCTGTTGAGATTGCTTTGTGGTCGATGCTTGGCGCGCGCGGCGTCGATGTGTTGGCTTGGGAATCTTTTGGCAAAGATTGGGTGAATGATATTGTCGGCCAGTTGCGGCTTGACGATGTTACCCTGCATCAGGCGCCCTATGGGCAGTTGCCCGATCTGGCCGCGGTCAATTTTGCCAATGATGTTGTGCTGACATGGAACGGCACCACATCCGGCGTGAAACTGCCCGATGGCGACTGGATTGCTGATGACCGCGAGGGTCTTGTGATTGCCGATGCGACCTCGGCCTGTTTTGCCATGCAGTTGCCATGGACAAAGCTAGATGTCGTGACCTTTAGTTTTCAAAAAGCCATCGGCGGTGAGGGCGCGCATGGGGTGATGATATTGTCGCCACGTGCGGTGGAACGGTTGAATCTTTATACACCGCCCTGGCCCATTCCAAAATTATTCCGCCTGACCAAAAATGGCGCCTTCAACGCGTCTATTTTCAATGGCAATACGATCAACACGCCGTCAATGCTGGTGATCGAAGATGCGCTTGATGCGTTATTATGGGCGCAGTCAATTGGTGGTTTGCCAGCCCTGATTGATCGGTCAGAGGCGTGTTTGGCGGCCATCCGCCGGTGGGTGGATGCATCGTCTATATTTGGCTTTCTGGCCGAGCATCCGGCTACGATATCGAATACAAGCGTGACTCTGTCGATCATTGATCCGTGGTTTGTTGCGCTTGACGCGGCGCAAAAGGCGGGTTTTGCCGCGGCGTTGGCAGCGCGTCTGGATGCCGAAGGCGTTGGCTATGATCTGGGCTCATATCGTGATGCCCCGGCTGGCTTGCGGATCTGGGCCGGGCCAATGGTTGATGCCAGCGATGTTGAAGCATTACTGCCTTGGATTGATTGGGCCTATGCCGCCCAACGTGCCGAAATGGGCTGATGAATAATGCTTTGAAGCATATCTAGCCCGGCCAAACCGGTCGATGTGATCACCTAGCCTTTTAAAAAAAAGGAATGAAACCCGATGCCAAAAGTACTGATAAGCGATAAATTAAGCCAGAATGCAGTCGATGTGTTTGCCGCGCATGGCGTTGATGCCGATGTCAAAACAGGCCTGTCAGCAGAAGAATTGCAGGCCATCATTGGGGCGTATGACGGGTTGGCAATCCGCTCGGCCACCAAGGTCACCGAGGCGGTTCTCGCCGCTGCTGACAATTTGAAAGTTGTCGGGCGCGCTGGTATCGGTGTCGATAATGTGGACATCGCCGCCGCCACCAAACGTGGTGTGGTGGTGATGAATACGCCGTATGGCAATGCCGTTACAACCGCCGAACATGCGATTGCCATGATGCTGGCATTGGCCCGCCAAATTCCGCAGGCGTCACAGTCGACGAAAGCCGGAAAATGGGAAAAATCCCGCTTTATGGGGACTGAATTGACCGGCAAATGTCTTGGCCTTGTGGGTTGTGGAAATATTGGCTCGATTGTCGCCGACCGGGCGCAGGGGTTGCGCATGCGGGTGGTGGGGTATGATCCCTATCTGTCCGAGGAAAATGCAAAACGGATGGGTGTTGAAAAAGTCGATCTTGATGAGTTGTTGCGGCGGGCTGATTTTATCAGCATTCATACGCCGATGACCGCAGCAACCCGCAATATCATCGGTGCGGACGCGCTTAACAAAACAAAACAAGGCGTGCGGATCATCAATTGTGCGCGAGGCGGTCTTGTCGATGAGCTGGCATTGGCGGCGGCGCTTCAAACTGGCCATGTGGCCGGTGCGGCGCTTGATGTGTTTATGCAGGAACCGGCGACCGATAATATTCTGTTTGATTTCGATGCTGTCGTGGCCACGCCGCATCTGGGCGCCAGTACCGTCGAGGCACAGGAAAAAGTGGCGGTGCAGGTGGCTGAACAGATGGCTGAATATCTGACCACCGGTGCGTTGACGAACGCATTGAATATCGCGTCGGTCTCGGCGGAAGAGGCGCCGGTTCTCAAACCCTATATGGATCTTGGCAGCCGCCTTGGCGGGTTTTTAGGACAGGTAAGCGCGACCGGTTTGAAATCTGTTGTGATAGAGCTTGATGGCCGCGCCGCCAAACTGAATGCCGACCCGATCACCGCCGCGACATTGGCCGGGTTGCTGGGGCCAAATATGGAATCAGTCAATATGGTGAATGCCGCAGATGTGGCGTCAAGTAACGGTATTTCGGTCTCGACAATACGCCATGACCGGCAATGCGATTATGAAACATTGCTGCGCGTCACGATCATGTATGGAGATGACGAACGCACCATTGCCGGCACCCTTATTGGTGGCAACAAGCCGCGCATTGTCGAAGTGCAATCGATTGCGGTCGAGTCCGATTTTCCGCAAAATCTGCTTTATCTTCGCAATTATGACAGCCCCGGTTTTATTGGTGATCTGGGATCATTATGTGGCCAACATGGGTTGAATATCGCGACGTTCCACCTTGGTCGCCGCGATGTTGGCGGCGAGGCCGTTGCCCTTGTGGAAATTGATGGCACGGTGCCAGATGAGGTGCTAGACGAAATCAAAGCCCTAAGTCAGGTGGTGCGTGCGGATATTTTGCAATTTTCGCAACTGCATTAGGCGGGTCTCCTGCATTGCTTTTTATCCCGCGCTTCTGTTATAAACAGCGCCGTGTTCAATCTTTGCCAGCCGGCCAGTTCAGGCCAAAAGCAACAGTTGTGACGTCAATTACAAAAACGGCGTTGATCCCCATATGATAAAGGTAACGGAATGGCGAATGTAGCGGTTATTGGCGCCCAATGGGGTGATGAGGGCAAAGGTAAAATTGTTGACTGGCTGTCGAGCCGCGCCGATGTCGTGGTGCGGTTTCAGGGCGGCCATAATGCGGGTCATACGCTGGTCATTGAAGGTGTTGAATATAAATTATCATTGCTGCCATCAGGTATTGTGCGGCCTGGCAAAATGTCGGTGATTGGCAATGGTGTGGTGATTGACCCGGCGCATTTGCTCAAGGAAATAGAATTACTGCGCTCGCAAGGCGCCAGCATTACCCCGGAAACATTTTTGGTGTCTGAATCGGCGGCGCTTATCCTGCCGGTGCATCAGGCTGTTGACGCGGCGCGTGAAGCGTTACGCGGCGAACAGAAAATTGGCACCACCGGACGCGGCATTGGCCCGGCTTATGAAGATAAAGTGGCCCGCCGCGCCGTTCGGCTTGCTGATCTGGCGTCTGCATCGGCGCTTGCTGACAAGCTTGATGCCTTGGTTGCGCATCACAATGTATGGTTGAAAGCGGCTGACCAGCCTTTGGCCGATGCCAAGGCGATGGGTGCCGAGTTGATGGCGATGCGTGACCAGCTTTTAGCTTTTTCCGGGCAGAGCTGGCGGTATCTGGCCGATGCACGGGCGGCGAATAAGCGTATTTTGTTTGAAGGGGCCCAGGGAGTCATGCTCGATATTGATCACGGCACCTATCCGTTTGTCACCTCCAGCAACACCGTTGCCGGGCAGGCGGCAACAGGCGCCGGTATCGGCCCAACCGATATCGGCTTTGTGCTTGGCATTACCAAAGCCTATACAACCCGCGTTGGCAGCGGCCCGTTTCCGACCGAAGATTTTGGTGCGGATGGCACGCGTATGGGCGAACGCGGCCGCGAATTTGGCACGGTAACAGGCCGCAAACGGCGGTGTGGCTGGTTTGATGCTGTGATGGTCAGGCAGGCCGGACATGTTGCCGGGATCAGCGGCATGGCGCTGACCAAGCTGGATGTGCTGGATGGATTTGATATTTTGAAGATTTGTATTGGTTATCAGGTCGATGGCAGTGACGAAATTCTTGATTATTTCCCCTCGGATATGGGGGCGCAGGCAGCCTGCAAGCCGGTTTATGAAGAAATGCCCGGCTGGCAGGATAGCACCTACGGCGCCCGCAGCTGGGCTGATTTACCGGCGAATGCGGTGAAATATATCCGGCGTGTTGAGGAACTGACCAAAATGCCGGTCACATTGCTGTCAACAAGCCCGGAACGCGATGACACGATCCTTGTGAAAGACCCGTTTGAGGGCTGATCAGCCGGCCGTGACCATCCGGTTTTAGGCGTTAACAGGGCCCGTTCTAGGCCTCGACATGCGGCAGCAATTTCAACGCAGCCGCTTTATCGCGCACGGCCTTTTGTAGCTTTTCAAATGCCCGGACTTCGATCTGCCGGATGCGCTCGCGGCTGATATTGAACTCGGTGGCAAGATCCTCAAGCGTCAATGGTGGTTCTGACAGACGCCGCGCCGCCAGAATACGCTGTTCGCGCGGGTTCAAACCCTGCATGGCGTCAAGCATCAGATTTTTCCGTGCATCATATTCTTCATGATCGGCAAAGGTTGCTTCCTGATCCGGGCTGTCATCCTGCAACCAGTCCTGCCATTCGCCGCCACCTTCGCCATCACGGCTCAGCGGCACATTGAGCGACCGGTCATTGCCAGCCATGCGCTGGTTCATCGACATCACTTCATCTTCGGTCACATTTAATTGCGTGGCGATTTGCGTGACCTGTTCCGGTTTCAGATCACCGTCGTCAATGGCTTGTATCTGGCCTTTAATCCGGCGCAGATTGAAAAACAGCTTTTTTTGGCCGGCGGTTGTGCCAATTTTGACCAAAGACCATGACCGCAAAATATATTCCTGGATCGCTGCTTTGATCCACCACATCGCATATGTGGCAAGGCGAAAGCCTTTTTCCGGCTCAAATTTTTTGACCGCATGCATCATCCCCAGATTGCCCTCTGAAATCAGATCAGCAACCGGCAGCCCATAGCCGCGATAGCCCATGGCAATCTTTGCCACAAGCCGCAGATGGCTGGTCACCAGCTGGTGCGCGGCGGCGACATCACCTTTCTCTTTCCATGCTTTTGCCAGCATATATTCTTCGTTCGGCTCGAGCATCGGAAAGGCGCGGATCTGATCCAGATAGCGCGACAGGTTGCCGTCCGGGCTAATCGCTGGAAACATTGATCTGGCGGCCATGACATGGTCTCCTCAATTTCTTAAAAACTGTGCCTGACGGCAGTGCTATTTGGTCAGATTCGACAAAATCATGAAAAAGCGGCAGGAAAAAGGCTGGTTCTAGCAAAACTCTTTTTCAATATTTCTGAAAAATGCACAGATTGACCAGATTTCCACAAAGATTGCACGCAACTTTAAAGATTACTGCAATAATAATCTGATTTATCCGTCGATTCAATTAAAAAAACATATCTTTCAATGGGGTAATCTAGTTTTTACCCTTCGCCCGCAGCGCAATAGCGCTATCCATGATCTGGATCAGGCCCTGCATGTCTTCGGGCAGGGGGCTGGTGAAAGCCAGCGCTTCACCACTCACCGGATGGGCAAAGCCGAGATGCGCCGCATGTAGTGCCTGCCGTTTGAAACTGCGCAATTGTGCCAGACAGTTGCGGGCGGTCGCATCAGGCATCTGACCGGCACGCGGCGCCCTTCCATAGAGTGGATCACCAATCAATGGTCGTCCAATATGCGCCATATGAACGCGGATTTGGTGGGTGCGACCGGTTTCCAGCCGACATTCCAGCAATGTTGCAAAGGGCGGGAAGCTGCGGAGTGCTTGCCAATGGGTGACAGCGTGGCGTCCCTTGGCCGTGACCGCCTGTTTTTTGCGGTCATAATTCGATCGTCCAAGCGGCGCATCGACCATGCCGTCGCGTTCTATTTCCGTCCCCCAGACCAGTGCCTTATAGCGCCGGTCAAGATCATGTGCTGCAAACATGCTGGTTAGGTTGGTATGCGCCACAGCCGTTTTTGCGGCGATCATGACGCCTGATGTATCTTTATCAAGCCGGTGCACAATGCCCGGGCGCAAAACCCCGCCAATGCCGGTTAAACTGTCGCCACAATGGGCAATCAGCGCATTCACCAATGTGCCGGTGAGCGATCCCGGGGCGGGATGGACAACAAGCCCGACCGGTTTGTTGATAACGATGATATGTTGATCCTCAAACAGGATATCGAGCGGCAAATCCTCGCCTTTTGGCGTGGCGTCAATTGGCGGTGGCACGCTCAACACATAGACGGCCCCGGGTTTGACCGGCGCCGAGGGATCAGATAGGGTGCAGCCATTCTCGTTCAGCTGGTGATCGAGGATCAGCGCTTTGATCCGGCTCCGCGACAATGGCTGTTCGTCATTTTGCAGCGCGGTCGCCAGAAACCGGTCAATCCGGTCATTGCCGCAATCGGCACCAGCCTGTAGCGTGAGCTGCGATGGATCTTGGGTGAAGGGTTTGGTCATGACAGGCGACAATAGCGCAAAAGCGGATGAGGTAACAGCCCCTCAATCACCAATCGTTCGGCATTTAGGCCTGATTAAGGCAATGAGTGTGATTATGGCGATTCTGATTGTCGCTGCGCTGGTGGTGATTGTGGTCACTATTTACAGCCGCTTAACAGCGATGGAAAACAGTGCCGAACCGCGTCAAAGCAGCATTACATTGCCTGCCGGTGCCCGTGTCAGCAGCGCCAGTATCGGCGATAAAGGGCAGATGCTGTTGCTTGTTGACCATGAAAATCGTCAGCATTTATGGCAGTTTGACCGGGCCGGGCGGCTGCAACAACAAATCGAAATCCGTACATCGACCCCTTAAATACTGTTAGGTTAAGAGCTGTTACGCTGAGTGCTGTTAGGTTAGAGGCCGAGATCAGTTTTTGCCGAAAGCAACAGCTTTTCCAGTGGCATCTGTGTAAAGCTCTCAACGTCAAAACCGATGATCAGCGGAAACAGATAATAGCGTGCAATAAACAGGATCAGCGCTGCATATAATGGTGCCAGCCGATCAATGATAAAACCCGGGCGGATCAGGTTGGTCAGCACCAGTACCGGTGTGTTGACCCCGCGGATAATCTGGACAAATTTCAGTCGGCTGTTCTCACTGATAAAAATGCCAAGCACAAATTGCAGGCTTAGCGTCCACATCAGGATGCCAAGCGGGATATCTATTAAAATTCCCAAGGGCGGGATCAGTGTGATCATCCTAAAATCCTTGCAATGATCGGCAAATATCACGCGCTTAGCCTAATCCACGCCGAAAACTGAAAGCAAGCGCAACTTTATAAATAGGTTTGGTATAAATAGGTGTGGCATGTATGGATCTGCGGCGTTGCGATCCGACATACGGCGATGGTGACTAGCCTTGCGGGTGAAAAAAAGATACATAAGACGCTGTTAGACAGACACATGAAAAAGGGACCGCGCGCAAAATCATGGCCAGCCATCAATATGTTTATGTAATGAACCGTCTTAGCAAAGCCTGGCCCGGTGGCAAGGAAGTGTTGAAGAATGTCAGCCTGTCATTTTTTCCCGGCGCAAAGATCGGTGTTTTGGGGTTGAATGGTTCTGGTAAATCGACTTTGCTGCGGATTATGGCTGGCATAGAAACCGAATTTCAGGGCGAGGCATGGGCTGCCGACGGGATTAAGGTTGGCTATTTGCCACAAGAGCCGGATCTTGATCCGACGCTGGATGTTGCGGGTAATGTTCTGGCTGGCATGGGGCGGGCGAAAGAGCTTGTCGACCGGTTCAATGAGGTCAGTGCAAAATTTGCCGAAGAGATGACCGATGAAGAGATGAATGCGGTGATCGCCGAACAGGCTGAATTGCAGGAAGAGATTGATGCGATCGACGGCTGGGATCTGGAACGCAAGGCGGAAATCGCCATGGATGCGCTGCGGGTGCCGGCTGGCGATGCTGACGTTACCAAATTATCCGGCGGGGAAAAGCGTCGGGTGGCGCTGTGCCAGCTTTTGCTGAGCGCTCCTGATATGTTGCTGCTTGATGAGCCAACAAACCATCTCGATGCTGAATCGGTCGCCTGGTTGCAGAAATTTCTGCATGATTTCCCCGGTACCGTGGTCACCATTACGCATGATCGCTATTTCCTTGATGAGGTGGCTGGTTGGATTCTGGAACTGGATCGCGGTGCCGGCATACCCTATGAGGGAAATTACTCTGGCTGGCTCGAGCAAAAGCAAAAACGTCTTGAACAAGAAGGCCGTGCCGATGATGCGCGGGTAAAATCGCTGTCGCGTGAACTTGATTGGGTTCGCGCCGCACCAAAGGCCCGTCAGGCCAAATCAAAGGCTCGTATCAACGCCTATGAAAAACTGTTGGCTGAGGGACAGCAGCAACAAATCGATACGGCGCGGATCAGCATTCCGGCCGGGCCACGTCTTGGTGATATTGTGATCAATGCCAATGCGATCAGTAAAGCATTTGGTGACAGGCTGTTGATTGATGATCTGTCATTTCGCCTGCCGCCGGGCGGTATTGTCGGGGTTATCGGGCCGAATGGTGCAGGTAAAACAACATTATTTCGGATGATCACCGGTGATGAAACGCCGGATAATGGCGAATTTGTCGTCGGCGATACCGTCAAGCTTGGCTATGTCGATCAATCGCGTGACTCGCTGGATGACAAGAAAACCGTGTGGGAGGTGATTTCCGACGGTCTTGATGAAATTGAGCTTGGCAAACGGACGATGGCGTCACGCGCTTATGTTGGTCAGTTTAATTTCCGCGGTGGCGACCAGCAAAAACAGGTGGGCCAGCTTTCTGGTGGTGAGCGCAACCGGGTGCATTTGGCGCGGATGTTGAAAAGTGGGGCGAATTTGTTGTTGCTTGATGAGCCGACAAATGACCTTGATGTGGATACGCTGCGGGCGCTGGAAGAAGCGCTTGAGGAATTTGCCGGCTGCGCTGTTGTGGTCAGCCACGACCGTTGGTTCCTTGATCGGATCGCGACGCATATTCTGGCGTTTGAGGGCGAAAGCCATGTGGAATGGTTCGAAGGCAATTATGAGGCCTATGAGGCCGATAAAAAACGCCGTCTTGGGGCAGATGCTGACCGTCCAACACGTATCAAATATAAGCCATTAAGCCGTTAGGTTCGGCGATTTGCTGTGCAGGTGAGCCGTCAATTGTTGGCCGTTAACTTAATGGCAGCTCACGTGGTGGCTGGACGCTGGCTAATTTTACGGTTGGATGCGCTGTTTCATGGCGTCAATTAACGCTGCAAATTGGCCCTGATTTTGCCGAATGATGGCGATGTTTTCCTGTTTCTGTGTCACCAGCATCGAAATATTTTCAATTTCAACATCAAGAATAAGCGGTGACGCCTTGTCGCTGATGACCACACGCCAGCCAACCGCGATGGGGGGCTGCTGGGCATCAAGGCTGGCAAAGGTGCCATTCACAAGCACCAGCTTTTTGCCTTTCGCCTGACTGCCGCTGATGGTGAATCTCAACCCGGAAAGCTGATCAAAATTGCGCACCACGGTGCCGATAATGACATCGCGTATGACGGCTTCATAGGTGGCTTTTTGGGTCGCATCTGCGGCGCGCCAATAGGGGCCTGCCGAAAATTTTGCGATCGTTGGCAAGTCAAAATACCGGTCAAACAGCGCCGACACCTTTTCGGTGCGTTTCGCTTCATTGTTGATATCCTGCGCCAATATTGATTCAACCTCGACCATCATTTGGGTCACAAGATTATTTGCCGCGTCAATCTGGCTGGTGCCGGCAGTGCTGGCGGTGCTGGTAAAGCCAAGCATTATCACAGCCGCCATGAGGGTGCGGAATTTAGCGCCGAGTCCGGCAAACACAGACAGCTTGTGTTGAGTTGTCGCTAATTGGCCTGTGCTAAATTCTGTTGTGTTTTGCACCATCATTGGATTTTCTCATCAAAGAAAGCGTCGAATTGGTCATCGGCAAGGCTCGGTGTCTTGTTTTTGTCCTGATCGCTACCAGGCTTCCCAGCCCGACTTTGGAAATACAGTGATCTGGTGCGCGCATAGGGGTCAATTGAATTGTATTTTACATCATTGATGGCGGCAAAATTATTCGCGCGAAAGGCGACGGCGCCAGCCGGAATTTGGGCGGTGCGCACGGCATTGCCGACATTGCCGGCATGGATCATCGATAACGGGTTGGTGACAGTATCAACAACCCGGCCAAGCAGATTCCGGCTGCTATGGGGGCCCAACACAGGCACCATCAGATAATGCCCATCCGGCACATTTGCGCGTGCCAGAGTTTGATCAAAACTGCGTTTATCCACCGCCCCCGGGGTCTCGGTGAGGTCGGCAAAACCTAATGTCAGGCCATTGATGGCAAAATGAATGGTGGCCAGTGCGGCATTTTCAAATTCACCCTGCAAAGTTGAATTGAGCGCTGTTGATGGCATGCTGGCCCATTCAAGATGGTTATCAATGGCGCGACGACCACCATCCGGCACGGTCGATTTATAGCCTTTGGCAACAGGCTCAAGAACGTAGCTATCGACCCCCATGTTAAAGGCAAAGATGTCCCGGTTGGTGTTTTCAAAAGGGTCACGCAGATCACTGCGTTCGGCATCCGGCGTGGCACTGCAAGCCGCCAGCATAGCGGCAAACAACAGTACCGGGACAGAGTGTCGCCAAGTCTGTAATGCGGTCGCGGGTGCATTTAGTAATCGCTGGTTGGTCATGGCCTGACAATATATGAATAAAGTAATTTATCAAAAAGAATCACCCCATCATCTAATATGAGAAATACCGGGTAAAGCAAAAAATAGCGTCTTATGGTGATTGACCAGCATAGCTGCATTTGCGAGTTTGAACGGATGACCGAGATATTAGAAAAACCTGTGCCAATCTGGCTTGATGGGCTGAACGCCGCGCAATCCGAGGCTGTGACCACGCTTGATGGCCCGCTGTTGGTGTTGTCTGGTGCCGGCACCGGCAAAACCCGCGTTTTGACCTCAAGGCTTGCTGAACTTGTTGCCACAAATACTGCAAAGCCGTGGAATATTCTGGCGGTGACATTCACCAATAAAGCCGCTCGTGAAATGAAAGTGCGGGTGGCGCAGCTTGTTGGCCCGATGGCCGAGCAGGTCTGGCTTGGCACATTTCATGCGCTGGCCGCCCGTATGCTGCGCCGGCATGCCGAATTGGTTGGGTTGAAATCTGATTTCACCATTCTGGACGCCGATGACCAGACCCGTTTGCTGAAACAGCTGATGGCGGCAGATGATATTGACCCGAAACGCTGGCCGGCGCGGATGCTTGGCGGGGTGATTTCACGCTGGAAAGACCGGGGGTTGTGCGCCGAACAAATTGACCTTGCCGAGGCTGGTGATATTGCCAATGGCCGTGTCCGACAGCTCTATCAAAGCTATCAAAACCGGTTGATTGCGCTGAATGCCGTTGATTTTGGCGATTTACTGCTGCATATGCTGACGATTTTCACCAAACATCATGATGTGTTGGCCGATTATCAGGCGCGTATCACCCATATCATGGTCGATGAATATCAAGATACCAATGTCGCGCAATATCTGTGGCTGCGTTTGCTTACCGGAAACCGCAATAATCTGTGTTGTGTTGGCGATGATGACCAGTCGATTTACGGCTGGCGCGGTGCTGAGGTTGGCAATATTTTGCGATTTGAGAGTGATTTTTCCGGCGCCAAGACGGTCAGGCTAGAGGAAAACTACCGGTCTACCGGCCATATATTGGCGGCGGCATCAAATGTCATTTCACGCAATGAGACCAGACTTGGCAAAACCCTCTATACCGCCGCTGATAACGGCGAAAAGGTTCGGGTGAATGGCTATTGGGACGGGGCTGACGAGGCCCGCAGTATTTCCAGCCAGATCGAATCAATGCTGGCCGATCAGGTGGATTTATCGCAGGTTGCGGTTTTGGTGCGGGCCGGGTTTCAAACGCGGGAATTTGAAGAGCGCTTTATTTCCATTGGTTTGCCATATCGTGTGGTTGGCGCCAAGTTTTATGAAAGATCCGAAATTCGCGACGCGATTGCCTATTTGCGGCTGATCACCCAACCGGCTGATGATCTCGCTTTTGAACGTATTATCAATGTGCCCAAACGTGGCCTTGGCACGGCCAGCCTGCAAGCGGTGCACATGCAGGCGCGGGCGTCGGCCAAGCCGCTATTGGCAGCCGTCATGGATCTTGTTGACACCGATGAATTGCGGCCCGCCGCCCGCCAAGCCTTTAGCAGTTTTATCAATGATATAAGACGCTGGCGCGATCAGGCCGGGAAAATGCATCATACAGATCTGGCGCGTCTGGTGTTGGACGAGTCCGGCTATACGCAGATGTGGCAGCTTGATAAATCACCCGATGCGCCGGGGCGTCTGGAAAATCTGACCGAGCTTGTTAACGCCATGCAGGATTTTGACTCGCTGCAGGGGTTTTTGGAACATATTGCCCTGGTTATGGATGGTGACACTGAAAACCAACAGGGCGAAGTGACCTTAATGACTTTGCACGCCGCCAAGGGGCTTGAATTTGACACAGTGTTTCTGCCCGGCTGGGAAGAAGGGGTGTTTCCAAGCCAGCGCACGATCGACGAAAGCGGAGCGGTGGGTCTGGAAGAAGAGCGCCGTCTGGCCTATGTCGGCATTACCCGCGCCCGCAAAAATCTCTTTATCAGCTTCGCCAGCAGCCGGCGAATCCACGGCCAGTGGCAATCAGCCATCCCATCCCGGTTCATTCAGGAATTGCCGCCAGAACATATCATCGAGGATCTGGCACAGGGCATGGCATCGGGGTTGGAGTTTTCCCGCGCGACGTCAGTGCGGCTTGATGTGGCCGCAACCAATGGTTACGGGCCCGGCTGGCGGCGGATGGCGGCGCGCCGCGAAGAAAACGCGGTAAATGGCTGGAAGCCTGACAACAACGCAACCGATTTTGCCAATGGCGATCGGGTGTTCCACCAAAAATTTGGTATGGGTAACATCCGGTCAATTGATGGTGATAAGCTGGAGATCGCCTTTGATAAGGCCGGACACAAAAAAGTGGTGGCAGGATTTGTGAGCAAGCCATGAGCCAATTGCAACGCGTTTCGCTGACTCTGCCGGGCAGTGTCGCGGAAACAGATGTAGCTGAATTTGATCTGGTGTTCAGCGAATTGCTGGATAGCGCGGCGGTGTCTTTCTATCGAAAAGGCGGCGGAAGCTGGGCCATTGAGGCGCTGTTTCATGAACAGCCAGATATGTCTGTGGTCACTGCATTATTGGCGCCGTTATTTGAAAAACACTCGATGGCGCCGCTGCCACTTGCCCTTCATAGCCTGGCTGATCGCGATTGGTTGGCGGAAAACCGTGCGGGTTTTCCACCCCGGCATATCGGACGGTTCTGGGTGTATGGCAGCCATATTGAAAGACATCCACCAGCCGGCAGCCTGCCGCTTTTGGTGGATGCGTCACTGGCATTCGGGTCAGGCACGCACCCGACAACCGAGGGCTGTTTGCGTGCCATTCAAATGCTTGCCGGTGCCCGGCCTCGCCGGGTTCTTGATATGGGGTGCGGATCGGCTATTCTGGCGATGGCGGCGCACCGGATATGGCCGGCATCTGCGATTGTTGCCGCTGATAATGATCCGGTGGCCATTCGTGTTACGGCGAAAAATCGTCGGCTGAATAACATTGCGCCGGCGAGGATGCGGCTTGCGGTGTCGCACGGCTTTGCCAGCCGCTATGTCCGCCAGTCTGCCCCTTATGATGTCTTGCTGGCGAATATTCTGGCCCGTCCACTGGCCCGTATGGCACCCGAATTATGCCGGCATCTGGCGCCGCGTGGCTGGCTTATCTTATCGGGGATTTTGAACCAACAGGCGGTGTCGGTGCGCAACGCCTATCAGGCGCAAAAGCTGCGGTGCTGGCAGCAGATCCGTATTGGCGAGTGGACAACGCTGGTGATGCGCCCGGCTGGCGTCGGATCAATGCCTTATCTGTGGAGGGGTCGATGCCAGAGCAGCTAGCCACACGCCTTCAACGCTTTCGCCAACAACTGGCACAGCATCAGCTTGACGGGTTTATCATCGGTCGTGAAGATATGTATCAGGGCGAAGAGGTGCCGCCGGCGGATGAACGTCTTGCCTATATTTCCGGATTTACCGGCTCGGCTGGCTTTGCCGTGATTACCGCCGAATCAGCCGCGCTGTTCAGTGACGGACGTTATAGTCTGCAAATGCAGGCGCAGACTGGCGCGGCGGATTGGCACTGTCATACCTTGCCGAATTATGGGTTGGATGATTGGCTCGGTGAACATTCGATTGATGATCAGATCATCGGCATTGATCCCAGATTGGTGACAGTGACTGGTTTTGATCGCTATGACGCCAGCATCAGCTGTGCTGGCGGCACTCTGCAAATGGTCGAGAGCAACCCCATTGACGAGATATGGCAGGATCAGCCCGACATGCCGCCGCCCGCAGCCTGGCGCATGGATACCGCGCTTGCCGGGCAGAGCATGGCTGACAAGCTGGCGGCGCTGGCTGATCATCTGCGGCAGGAAAATCTACAGGCAGTGCTGTTAAGTCGTGTCGACGCGGTGAACTGGCTGGTCAATATGCGGGGCGGCGATTTGCCATTTACCCCGGTCAATTTATGTTTCGCCCTGTTTGATTGTGACAATGGATTGACGCTGCTTGGCGATGGCGAACGGCTGGCACCGGTCATCGGCCAGAAAATAAACATCGCACCGCTTGCCAAACTCGCCAGCCTGTTGACCCCGCTGGCTGGCAAGCGTCTGCTTGTTGAGCCGGCTAGCCTGCCAAAAGCACTGGCCAGCGTGATTGCCGCAAGTGATGCTGACATGGTGGAGGAAAATTGCCCGGTCACGGTGATGAAGGCGCGGAAAAACCAGACGGAAATCGATGGGTTTCACCGCGCGCATCGGCATGATGGTGTGGCCATGGTCAGGTTTCTGCATTGGCTAGAGGCGATCCGGCCGGCCGACTATACCGAGAGCCAGATTGCCGAAAAGCTTGAACAGTTCCGCGCTCATCATGCGGAATTTTTGGTGCCAAGCTTTGCCACCATTGCCGGTGCGGGGCCCAATGGTGCCATTGTCCATTATCGTGCCATTGCCGGTGCCGATCGCAGGCTTGCCGATGGCGATATTCTGCTGCTTGACTCGGGCGGTCATTATCACAGCGGAACAACAGATATCACCCGTACGCTGCTGCTTGGTGACGCCGCGCCAGCAGCCGATGTGAAAGACGCATTCACCCATGTATTGCGCGGTCATATTGCGCTGGCGATGGCCCATTTTGAAACCGGCGCCACCGGCCAGCAACTTGACGGTATTGCGCGGGCGCCATTATGGGCTGCCGGGCTGCAATTTGCGCATGGCACCGGGCATGGTGTTGGCCATGTGTTGTCGGTACATGAGGGGCCAGCCAGTATTTCCAAGCGTGGCGGTGTGCCCATCGAGGCCGGCATGGTGTTGTCGAATGAGCCTGGCTATTATCTGCCGGGGCATTATGGAATCAGGTTGGAAAATCTGCTTGCGGCGCGGCCGGCATCTGATAATGGTTTTATTTGTTTTGATACGCTGACTCTGTGTCCGTTTGACCGGCGGTTGATCCGCGCTGATTTGCTTTCGGCCAGTGAGCGGGGCTGGCTGGATGATTATCACCAAACTGTGTTGACAGCACTTTCGCCATTGTTGCCAGATGATTGTCAGCGCTGGCTGAGTAACGCCTGCGCACCTCTTTAAGCGTATGGTTTAACCGGAAGAATCTGTCCCGGCATTGCTGACCAGATCGAGCCATGCGGCCTCATCAAGAACGGTGATGCCAAGCTCTGCGGCTTTTCGGGCCTTGCTGCCGGCATCGGCGCCGGCAACCAGAAAATCAGTCTTGGCCGAAACCGACCCGGACACTTTTGCGCCAAGCGATTCGGCTTTGGCTTTCGCCTCGGCGCGGGACATTTTGTCGAGACTGCCGGTAAATACCATAATTTTTCCCGAAACCGGGCTGTCGTTGGCCGGCCGCTCTGGCGGCAAAACCGTGACCACAGCACGCAGTTGCTGTACAATCTGATATAAATCAGCATTGCCGAAAAAGCTGATGATATCATCTGCCATTGCCGCACCAATCTGGTCAATTTCAACCAGCTCGGCATGCACGGCTGTCAGGTCAGCCTGTGGGTTGAGCGCCAGCATCATCTGATCCATCTGGCCATAATGCAGCGCCAGCAAGCGCGCTGTTGCCTGTCCCACCTGTCTGATGCCAAGGCTGTAAATAAACCGCGCCATGCCAATCTGGCGGCGGCTGTCAATGGCGGCCAGCAATTTTGCTATTGATACCGCGCCATAGCCATCAAGTTCGGCCATGGCGTCGCGATGTGACCCCAGGGCAAATATATCAGCCGGCGTGGTGATCCAGCCAAGCGTTATAAATTGTTCGATCTGGCGGGCGCCAAGCCCTTCGATATCAAACGCATCACGCGATACAAAATGCTTGAGCCCCTCAAAAAGCTGCGCCGCACATTTGAGCCCGCCGCTACAGCGTCTGACAGCTTCGCCGTCGGGCCGGGTGGCATCATTGCCACATATCGGGCATCTATCGGGAAAGACGAATGCGGTCTCGTTACCGCTGCGTGATTCTGCAATCACCCGGACAATTTGTGGAATAACATCGCCGGCACGCTGGATCACCACCTTGTCGCCAATGCGAATATCTTTCCGCCGGATTTCATCCTCATTATGCAAAGTGGCGTTGGATACAATGACGCCGCCAACCGATATAGGCTGCAACCGCGCAACCGGCGTCAGCGCACCGGTGCGTCCAACCTGAATATCAATGGCGCTGATCGTGGTTTCGGCTTGTTCCGCCGGAAATTTATGCGCCAACGCCCAGCGTGGTGCGCGCGCCACCTGACCGAGGCGGGCCTGATAATCATGCCGGTCAATTTTATACACCACGCCGTCAATATCATAGGGAAGGCTGGCGCGCGCCCGACCAATGGCGTCATAGCTTTGTAACAACCCGTCAACATCCGGGCTTTTGCTGGACAAATCATTAACGACAAACCCGAAACCCCGTAAAGCCGTCAGAAATTCCCAATGTGTTGCGGCGATTTCGGCACTTGTTTCACCCATCGAATAGGCAAAAAACTGTAAATTGCGGTCGCCGGTGACCGTGGCATCTTTTTGACGCAATGATCCGGCTGCGGCATTGCGCGGGTTGGCAAACACCCGTCCCCCCTGATCTTGCTGTTGCGCGTTCAACGCCAGAAAATCATCTCGGTTCATGTATAATTCGCCGCGCACTTCCAGAATGTCCGGCACTGTGCCAAGCAGGGTTTTGGGGATGGCATCGACGCGCTCGATATTGGCTGTGACATCCTCGCCCACCGCGCCGTCACCGCGTGTGGCTGCCTGTACCAGCCGGCCTGCCTCATACCGCAGGCTCACAGACAGGCCGTCGATTTTTGGCTCGGCAACAAATTCGGCAAGGGCATCATCGGCAAGTGACAAAAATTTGCGTACGCGCGTGACAAAATCAGTAATATCGTCCGGGCTAAAGCCATTATTCAGCGATAACATCGGCCGGGCATGTCTGGCTTTGCCGAAATGACCGGTGCTGGCCGCACTGCTTGGCGGGCTGCCAACCCGGAATGAGGGGCTATCAGCCCGGATTAACGCCGGAAAGGCGGCTTCCAGCAGGCGGTTACGCGCAACCAGCCGGTCATACTCGGCATCGGTCACTTCCGGATTGTCGTCCCCGTGATAAAGCGCGTCATGCCGGGCAATTTCTGCCGCAAGGCTGGCCAGTTCGGCAGCCGCTTCGGCGTCAGATAAATTTTCCGGGTCGGTCGTTTGCAGGGTGAATTGAGTTGGTTTCGCGGGCATGGTCTAGCCTTCCCGCAGGGCGGTGGCAGCGGCGCGTGCCTCGGCGGTAATGGTCTCGCCAGCCAGCATGCGGGCAATTTCTTCGGTGCGTTCCGCATCGCCAAGCACTTCGGTGCCACTGATAACGGTGTCGTCAGAGGCGGTTTTATAGATCCGCAAATGATGCTGGCCTTTTGCCGCGACCTGCGGCGAATGGGTGATGACAAGTGTCTGGACAGACTCGCCGAGGCGTGCCAGACGCTCGCCGACAGCCGCCGCCACAGCGCCGCCAACCCCCGAGTCAACCTCGTCAAAAATCAGGCTGCGCGGATCATTTGACGCTTCCAAAACAACCTTTAACGCCAGCAAAAACCGGGCAAGCTCGCCGCCCGATGCAATCCGGTCAATTGGCCCGGCGGCCATGCCCTTATTGGTGCTGGCCTCAAACCTGACGGTGCTTGTGCCCTTTGGCCCCCATTGCGACTCGTCAAGCGGGGTGATCACCGTGTTAAAAATGGCCCCCTCCAGCTTTAATGGTGCAAGTTCGGCTGCAACTGCCGCATCAAGCTGTTGCGCCGCGCTCCGGCGCCCGGCCTCAACAGCAGTCGCCAGATCCTGATACCGCTCTTTCCATTGCGCGGCGGCGTCCTGCATGGCACCAATTTGTCCAGACTGGTCTTCGATACCGGCAAGCCGGGCGGCCAGCGTTTGGTGTATCTGCGGCAGCGCGTCGGTGTCACAATTATGTTTGCGCGCTTGCTGACGCAGCGCATGTAACCGGTCATCCAGCTGTTCAAGCTGGCGCGGGTCGGCTTCAAGACTGTTGCTTGCCGCATTGATCAGGCTGCCGGCTTCGGCCAGTTCAGCCTCGGCACGCTGCAAGGCCGACAAGGCCTCATCCAACGGCCCACCTGCCAGCTCGGCGGCTTTTTCAAAGGCTGTGACCGCCATGCCAAGCGCATTTTGCGCGCCGGTATCGCCAAACAGCGCATTTTCGCCAACGGCCATGCTTTCGCCAATTTTGCTGATATTGGCAAGGCGCGTTCGTTCAGTCAAAAGGCTGGCTTCTTCGCCGGTCTGGGGCGCCAGATGGTCAAGACTCTGCACGGCGTCACGCAACCAGTCTTCTTCCGCTTTGGCATCGCTTAATTGCTGTCGCGCCTGCTCCAGCGCTTGCCGGGATTCAGCCCAGCGGTGCCAGCTTTGGGTCAATTCGGATAACAGCTCATGGTGCCCAGCGGCCCGGTCAAGCAAGGCAATATGCGTACTGGTATCAAGCAGGCCGCGCCCTTCAAATTGCCCCTGAATTTCAACAAGCAGATCGCCAACCTGTCGCAGCAGCCCGACTGACACCGGCACATCATTGATACTGGCCGTTGATTTGCCATCAGCTTTGAGGCGGCGCCGCAAAATCAGCTGATCCTCGGGCGTGATGCCGGTGTCCTCGAGCACCGCCCATACGGGGCTGCTGCGGCTTATCTGAAACAATGCCGATACCTGCGCGCTTTGGCTGCCTTGCCGGATCAGGCCAAAATTCGCCCGGCTTCCCAAAGCCAGCCCCAGAGCATCGAGCAGGATTGATTTGCCAGCCCCGGTTTCACCAGTTAGCACGGTCAGCCCCGGCTCAAAATCCAGAGTGAGCTGTTCGATCAAAACAATATTTGAAACGCTTAGGCTCGCCAGCATTGGTTAATCAAAAATTGAGGTCACAGCATCAAACGAGCGTTTGAGAACGCCTTTTGGTGCGGGTTTTTCCGGATCGGCGATTAATGCGGCAAGCCGTTCCGTCCAGATCGAGTTCGGGTAGTTATAGACAGCCACCTGACGGATACGCCCGGCTTCCTCAATCAGCCCAAGCGCCAGATAGGCCTCGGCACTGCGATGCAGCGCTTCGGGCACCTGATTGGTGGTGTCGTAATTGTCGATCACAATCTGAAAACGGCGCAGCGCCGCGCTGTAAAACTGATTATTCAGATAATATCGGCCGACGGCCATTTCTTTGCCGGCAAGGTGCGAACGGGTCAGGTCGATCTTCAGCTGGGCATCGCGTGAATAGGTGCCTTGTGGAAAACGGCGGACTAATTCTTCAAACGCCTGCATCGCCAGCATGGTCATCGCCGCATCGCGTTCCACATCGACAATCTGTTCGTAATAGCTCAGGGCTTTCAGATAATATGCATATTCGACAAATTCGCTGGCCGGGTTCAGCTCAACAAATCGGTCGAGTGCGTTAACCGCCCGCACATAATCATTGGCTTGGTAAAATGACCAGGCAGCCATAACCTGCGCACGCACAGCCAGTGCCGAATAGGGGTGCTGTCGTTCGACCTCTTCAAATTTAGGCGCGGCTTTTTCCGGGCTTTCATTGAGTACGGTGTCAAGCGCGTCATTATACAAGACCTCAACAGGCTGCTCGATCTGTTCTTCGACGACAGTGGCCGATGAACAGGCCCCGATGAAACAACAGCAGATCAGCATTATGATTTTGTCGTATGTTCTCACCGGGGACTCCGCGCTTGATTTAGGCCGTAGTATGAGCCTTGGTTTGGGCCGTAGTTTGAGCATAGCCTGCCAAGACATGCACCGACCACGCAACACAATAGCTTGATAAATCACCGCTGAAAAGACCGCGTGATGCATGTTTGGTGAATAAGATGGCTGTGGGTGAAATTTTGCCCGGTTTACGCCGTTGCGGCGGCGGCCATTTCCGGCAACACATAACTGTCTGAACGGCTTTGTGTTGTGCCAGCCTCAACAATTTTATAGGCACTCGGGTCACTAAGCAGCGCCTGTACCAGTTTTGTGCTAAGCGCATGACCGGGGCGATAGGCTGTCATTTTGGTTTTAACCGGCATACCCAGCAACAAAAGATCACCCAGACAATCCAGCGCTTTGTGCCGGACAAATTCACGTTCCATGCGCAAACCACCATCATTGAGAATTTTGCCGCCATCGACAACAAGCGCATTGTCCAGCGAGCCGCCCAACGCAAGTCCGGCATTTTTCATCAGCTCGACATCACGCCACTGGCAAAATGTACGGGCGCTTGCCAGTTCGGCGGCAAAGCTGCCATCCTGATGGCGGTAGCGCAGCGACTGGTTGCCAATCGCGGCGTCCTCAAATTCTATTTCAATATCTAACTCGAGGTGATCACAAGGCTCTAACCGGGCCCAGGAACCATCATCGAGGCTGACCACAACCGGCTTGGTCACCAGAATATATTTGCGTCGTGCCGGTAATAGTTCGAGTCCGACACCATGTAATGCATCAAGAACAGGTTGGCTGCTGCCATCAAGGATCGGCGCCTCGGGCGCATTGATTTCGACGATTGCATTATCCAAACCAACGCCAGCAAAGGCTGCCATCATATGTTCGATTGTTTCAAGACCAATGCCGTCATTATTGACAACACGCGTGCATAGCCGTGCCTGTTCAGCAAATTTTGCGTGGGCATGAACGGTTTGCAGTCTTGCATCTATGTCAATCCGACGAAATTTAATGCCGGTATTTGCCGGTGCCGGACAAATTGACAGCTCGACAAAACGACCTGAATGCAGTCCAATACCGTCGAAAGTCACACGGTCACACACCGTCGTTTGAAACGGCTGTTCGACATATTGGTTGTAGGCAATCGTATCGGGCATAAAAGCTTTGTCGTTTCTTTGTCATCGCCGCCATAACTAGCATTATGAGTGGTCGATTATGTTGCGTCTCGTTGTTTGGCCGCTTTGGTGTGGCCGGATTGGCTTTTATGCAAGGCATAAATAACCCGGGGAAACAATACGCATTTCCCCAGGTCATTCCAAATCACATTTGGTTACTGATTGTAGCAAT
>JADHLR010000044.1 GCA_016780525.1 Candidatus Puniceispirillum sp. | reverse complement strand
TCACCTCGGCACTTGCCCGCGGCTTGCCGTGAAACGCCAAAATCAACAGCCGCCAGCTATAAAAGGCGGTGAGGAACGCCGCCGCACACCCCATCCAGAACGCAAAACTACCAACCGTTGAATGCGCTGCATAGGCAGCTTCCAAAATCATGTCTTTCGAATAATAGCCGGCAAAAAACGGGAACCCGGCCAAGGCCAGAGAACCAATCCACATCATCGCATAGGTCACCGGCACTTTCCGCCAGATGCCACCCATATTCCGCAGATCCTGTTCATCTGACAGCGCATGGATCACCGATCCGGCACCAAGGAACAGCAATGCCTTAAAAAACGCATGTGTCGTCAGATGGAACATCGCTGCCGGATAGGCAGATACACCAGCGGCAAAAAACATATAGCCAAGCTGTGAACATGTGGAATAGGCAATCACCCGCTTGATATCAAATTGTGTCATGCCAACTGTGGCGGCAAAAATCGCCGTCATGCCGCCGACAATGGTGATGACATCAAGTGCAAATGGCGCATATTCAAGCATCGGCGACAAGCGGCATACCATAAACACACCCGCTGTGACCATGGTGGCCGCATGGATCAGAGCGGATACCGGGGTCGGGCCTTCCATCGCATCTGGCAGCCATGTATGCAAACCAAGCTGCGCTGATTTTCCCATCGCGCCGATAAACAGCAAAATGCCAGCCACTTCAAGCGCTGGCAGTGACTGTCCCAAAAATTCGATATTGGTTGTCGAGATCAGGCTGGATTGCGCGAAAATATCGTCAAATTGAACTGATCCAAACAACGCATAAACGGCCAGAATACCGAGGGCAAATCCAAAATCGCCCACCCGGTTCACAACAAAGGCTTTCATGGCGGCTGTATGCGCTGACTCTTTTTTATACCAAAAGCCGATCAGCAAATAAGAGGCGACGCCAACACCTTCCCATCCGAAAAACAACTGAACCAGATTATCCGCTGTTACCAGCATCAACATGGCAAAGGTAAACAAGGACAGATACGACATGAAACGCGCCCGCGCATTGTCGTGCGACATATATCCAATCGAATACACATGCACCATCGACGACACGCCAGTCACAACAATCAGCATGACCGCGGTCATCGTATCAAAGCGCAGGCTCCATTGCGCAGCAAAATCGCCTGACACAATCCAGCGCCCAATATCAACGATGACCGGATTGCCGCCAATGGCAACTTCGGCAAAGGCAAAAATCGAGAGCAGCAAAGACAGTAATAATCCGGTAACCGTCACCAGCTCGGCTGGACGATCCTGATTATTCAGGCTCAACAAACCGGCGAGAACAGAGCCAACCAGCGGCAAAAAAACGATAAGCGCGTACATGGCCTCAGCCCTTCAACACATTGACATCTTCAACCGCAATAGAGCCGCGGTTGCGGAAAAACACCACCAGGATTGCCAGCCCAATCGCCGCTTCAGCAGCAGCAACAGTCAGAATGAACAGGGAAAACACCTGTCCTTCCAAATCCCCGTTATAGGCGGAAAATGCGACCATATTAATATTGACCGCCAGCAACATCAGTTCGATTGACATCAAAATAGTGATGACATTTTTCCGGTTCAGGAAAATACCAAATATGCCCAGAGCAAACAGCATCGCCGAGACAGACAGATAATGATTTAATGATAATTCAAGCATCTTCGTTTACTCCTCGGCCTTGCCCAGATCGACAGGCGACGGCGCTTTGCCTGATGGCACTTTAATCACATCGAGAACATCAGCCGGGCGACGCGCATTCTGGTCGGCGATCACTTGCCGCCGCACCCCGACGCGTTTACGCAAGGTCAGCGAAATGGCGCCAATCATTGCCACCAGCAGGATCAGACCAGCCACCTGAAACAAAAACGCATATTTTGTGTAAAGCACGCCACCAAGCCGCGTTGTATTGGCAATTTCAGAGGTGATCGGCGTGGTTTTGCCACCAAACGCATCGCCATACATCGCCAGCACCAGCTCAAACACTAAAATGCCGCCAACAATCAGGCCAAGCGGCAGATATTTTTGAAATCCGGCCCGCATTTCGGCAAAATTGATGTCCAGCATCATCACCACAAACAAGAACAGCACGGCCACCGCGCCAACATAGACGACCACCAAAAGCATCGCCAGAAATTCAGCCCCAACCAGAATAAACAGCCCGGCCGCATTGAAAAACGCCAAAATCAAAAACAACACCGAATATACCGGGTTGCGACTGATAACCACCATGACGCCACTGGCAAGCGTCACCCCGGCAAATAAATAAAAGAATAAGGCTTCAATCATTTTACGACTGTCTTTCCTGTATCAATTCCATACCGGCCTGTATCAATTCCATACCGGCCTAGCGCCAGCGCGCATCAGCGGCGAGGTTACGGGCAATTTCAGTTTCCCAGCGATCGCCATTCGCCAGTAATTTATCTTTGTCGTAATACAACTCTTCGCGGGTTTCGGTGGCAAATTCGAAATTCGGCCCCTCGACAATGGCATCTACCGGACAGGCTTCCTGACAAAAGCCGCAGTAAATACATTTCGTCATATCAATATCATAGCGCGTGGTACGGCGGCTGCCATCGCCGCGCGGCTCGGCTTCAATTGTGATCGCCTGTGCCGGACACACCGCTTCACATAACTTGCAGGCAATACAACGTTCCTCGCCATTCGGATAGCGACGTAACGCATGCTCACCACGAAACCGCGGTGATAAGCTGCCTTTTTCATACGGGTAATTGATCGTGACCTTTGGCTTGAAAAAATATTTTAAGGTCAGGAACAAGCCTTTGCCCAATTCAAGCAAAAGAAATGAGCGCAATGCATTTGAAACTGCTGACATCATAACTTCACATCCTTTAGCCGAGTGCCACAGCGGGCAAATTACCGGAAGCAAGCAAATAGCCCGCCGTCAGCACAACGTAAATCAATGAAAACGGCAGGAAAATTTTCCAACCAAGCCGCATCAACTGGTCGTACCTATAGCGCGGCGTGGTGGCCCGCACCCACAAGAACACAAACAGCACCAAAATGATTTTCAAAATAAACCACAATGGCCCGGGGATTATATTCAGCGGCCAGATATCAAATGGTGGCAGCCATCCGCCGAGGAACAGGATTACCGTCATGCTGCTCATCAAAATCATATTGGCATATTCGCCAAGGAAAAATAGCGCAAATGACATCGACGAATATTCAACGAAATAACCGGCAACAAGCTCTGACTCGCCTTCCGGCAAGTCAAATGGCGCACGGTTTGTTTCAGCCAATGTTGAGATGAAAAACACCACAAACATCGGCAATAGCGGCAGCGCAAACCACATGCCACGCTGCGCCTCAACAATCTCGGACAGGTTTAACGAACCGGCACATAACAGCACCGTAATAATCACCAGTCCCATCGACACTTCATAGGACACCATCTGCGCGGCCGAGCGCAGCGCGCCCAAAAAGGCATATTTAGAGTTACTGGCCCAGCCCGCCATAATGACGCCGTAAACACCAAGCGACGACACCGCAAACAGATATAAAATACCGACATTGATATCGGCAATCACCAGCCCTTCATCAAACGGAATCACCGCCCATGCGACCAATGACAAAATAAATGTCAGCATCGGCGCGAACAGAAACACCACCTTATTGGCACCAGCCGGCAAGATGGTTTCTTTGGCCATCAGCTTCAGCGCATCAGCAAATGGCTGGAACATCCCGAAAGGCCCGACCACATTCGGCCCGCGCCGCAATTGCATAAATCCGATGACGCGCCGCTCGGCCAACGTCAAATAGGCAACAGCGATCAGCAAAGGCCCGATAACGACCAGAATCTGTAACAAGATCCAGCCAAGCTCGCGCGTCCACGCATGGGTTAGAAAATCCATCATCACAGTCACTCCGCAGCTACCGTGCCAGCAACATCAGCCTGTTGCGCACGGCGGCATTCTGCCATCGTCTCTGACGCCCGGCTAATCGCACAGGTCATGTAGAAATTATCGATTGCGTTTGTGACTGGTTGCGCCGCCAGTTTGGCCCGGCCCCCAAATTTTGCCCATTTCGCCGGAAAAATCTGATCCGGCATGGCAAAATGTGGCACCGCTTCACATAATGCGGCGCGCAGTTCGGCAAGGCTATCCATACCAATTGATTTACCAATCGCACCAGACACAGCGCGGATAATCGCCCAGTCTTCGCGCGCCTCACCCGGTGGGAATGCCGCCCGGTTGGCATATTGCACCCTGCCTTCGGTATTCAGATAAATACCATCTTTTTCTGTATAGGCGGCGCCGGGCAGAACAATATCAGCATGATGCGCCCCGGCATCGCCATGATGTCCCTGATAGATGATAAAACTTGACTGAAAATCAGCAAAGTCAATTTCATCAGCGCCCAACGACCACACCACATCAAGCGCGCCGGATTTGGCGGCGGCGGCCATGCCAGCCACATCCATACCGCCACGCCCCGGCACAAACCCCATATCGAGTCCGGCAACACGTCCGGCGGCGTTATGCAGAATGTTAAAGCCGTTCCATTTATCGGTCACGACCCCATAGGCCTCGGCAAGCTGCCGCGATCTGCCAAGAATGGCCGCCCCATCAGCACGCCGCAGTGCCCCCATCCCCAGGATGATCATCGGGCGTTTGGCCTTTTTCAATTTCGCCGCAAATTTATGTTTGCCAGCCAGCAGCTCATCCAACACTGTCGCATCATCACCAAGCCACTGTGTTGCATAGGTAAGATCTGCATCCTGCCCAATCACCCCGATCGGCATCTGCGTTGCCAGCCAATTGCGTCTGATCCGCGCATTCAGCACAGCCGCTTCTAGTCGCGGGTTACTGCCAACAATCAACAAAGCATCAGCATCGTCAATACCGGCAATTGTTGAATTAAACAGATAGCCAGACCGCGCACCACCAATTTTAGCGCCATCCTGTCGGCAATCCAAATGCGGGCTGCCAAGACGCGCCATCAGGCTTTTCAGGGCAAACATTGATTCAGCATCACATTGATTACCGGCAATCGCCGCCACCCGGTTGGCTTTCGCCTTGCGCAGCTTGCCGGCCACTGTTTGCAGCGCCTCGTCCCAGCTGATCGGCTGTAATTTAGCATCGCGGCCACGCGCATAGGGGCGGTCGAGCCGCTGCCGCCGCAGGCCGTCAATAGCATAGCGCGTTTTATCCGAAATCCATTCTTCATTCACATCTTCATTCAGCCGTGGCAGGACCCGCATCACCTGCGCACCACGCGCATCGACGCGAATATTACTGCCAACGGCATCCATCACATCGATTGATTCGGTTTTGTTCAATTCCCACGGACGGGCGGTAAAGGCATAGGGCCGCGATGTCAGCGCACCAACCGGACATAAATCAATCACATTGGCCGATAATTCAGAGGCCAGTGTTTTTTCCAGATAGGTGGTGATCTCCATAGTTTCACCACGACCGATAGCGCCAAGTTCAGGCACCCCAGCCACCTCGGTGGCAAATCTGACACAGCGTGTGCAATGGATACAGCGGGTCATCACCGTACTGATCAGCGGCCCCATATGTTTGTTATCAACAGCCCGCTTATTTTCAGAAAAACGCGACCCATCAAGCCCATAGCCCATGGCCTGATCCTGCAAGTCACATTCCCCGCCCTGATCACAAATCGGGCAATCCAGCGGGTGATTGATCAGCAGAAATTCCATCACCCCTTCGCGCGCCTTTTTGACACGATCCGTGTCCGTGCGAATGACCATGCCGTCGCCAGCCGGCATCGCACAAGAGGCAATCGGCTTTGGCGCACGCTCCATATCGACCAGACACATCCGGCAATTGCCGGCAATCGACAGCCTGTCGTGATAACAAAACCGGGGTATCTCTACACCAGCCGCTTCGCACGCATGCAACACGGTTGACCCGTCTTCAACATCAACCTCGATATCATTTACCGTTAGCTTGGGCATGGCTGTTTTTCCGCTTCCTATTCTGCTGCCGCCACCGCATCGACGGCATGGCGTGCCGCGATCCGCCGCTCAATCTCTGGCCGAAAATGCTTGATCAGCCCCTGTATCGGCCAGGCAGCCGCATCACCAAGGGCACATATTGTATGGCCTTCAATTTGCCGCGTTACCTGCTCTAGCGTGTCAATTTCGTGGTTTTCCGCCTCGCCGCGTACCAACCGTTCCATCATCCGCCACATCCAGCCGGTGCCTTCACGACACGGGGTGCATTGGCCGCAGGATTCATGCTTGTAAAAATACGAAAGCCGGGCAATCGCCTTGACGATATCGGTGCTTTTATCCATCACAATCACGCCAGCCGTACCAAGCCCGGTACCGGCATTGCGCAGCGCATCAAAATCCATCGTGATATCGGCACAAACATCAATCGGCATAAGTGGGGTTGATGACCCGCCGGGAATTACCGCAAGTAAATTATCCCAGCCGCCACGCACACCACCAGCATGTTTCTCCAACAATTCCCGCAAAGGAATGCCCATTTCTTCTTCGACATTACAGGGCTTGTTGACATGGCCGGAAATACAAAACAGCTTGGTGCCGGTGTTGTTTTCCTTGCCAAGCCCGGCAAACCAGCTGGCACCGCGCCGCAAAATCGTCGGTGCCACAGCGATTGATTCGACGTTATTTACCGTCGTTGGACAGCCATAAAGCCCGACACCCGCCGGAAATGGAGGTTTTAGGCGTGGCTGGCCTTTTTTACCTTCAAGCGATTCCAGCAAGGCTGTTTCTTCGCCGCAAATATAAGCGCCGGCACCGCGATGCAGATAAATATCAAAATCCCAGCCAGATTTCGCCGCATTTTTCCCTAAAAGACCGGCGTCATAGGCCTCGTCAATAGCCGCCTGCAAGCGCCGCGCTTCATTGACGAATTCACCGCGGATATAGATATAGGCCGCATGCGCCTGCATCGCAAAGCCGGCAACCACACAGCCTTCCAGCAATTTATGCGGCTCATGCCGGATGATATCCCGATCCTTGCATGTGCCGGGTTCTGACTCATCCGCATTTACCACCAGATAATGCGGCCGATCTTTCACTTCTTTCGGCATAAAAGACCATTTGAGTCCGGTCGGAAAGCCGGCACCACCGCGCCCCCGCAAACCAGAGGCTTTGATCCGTTCGACAATTTCATCATGGCCAAGTTTTAACAGCTTGGCGGTGCCGTCCCAATCGCCGCGCGCCTTGGCACCTTTCAGCCCGGGATCTGCCCAGCCATAAATATTCGTAAAAATACGGTCTGCATCTTTAAGCATGTGCCGATCCCCGCTTTTTTGATGTCGATGTGGCTGATTTGCCAGATTTTACCGCTGCAAGTGTGGTGCCACCACCGCTGGCTTCAGAGCCGGATCTACCCACTACCGAGCCGACCGGTAACGGCGCGTCAGCTTCCAGCGAGTCAAGCAGCGCGCCGGTTGTTTGGTAATCAAGGTCTTCGTAAAAATCATCATTCACCTGCAAAATAGGTGCATTCACACAGGCACCAAGACATTCAACCTCAAGCAGCGAAAACCGGCCACAATCAGATGTCTGCCCCGACGCAATACCATAGCGATCCTTGATACAGCGCATCATTTCGTCTGACCCACGCAACCAGCATGGTGTTGTTGTGCAGGCCTGTAAAAAATATTTACCAACCGGTTTCAGATTGAACATGGTGTAAAATGTGGCGACTTCCAAAACGCGGATTTCCGCCATATCCAGCCGCACCGCAATGGCTTCGATCGCCGCCATCGGAATCCAGTTGTCATGCTGGCGCTGTGCCAGATCAAGCAAAGGCATAACCGCACTGGCCTGACGGCCTTTTGGATATTTTGCGATGATACGCTTTATCTCTTTTTCATTCTCAGCCGTAAATTTAAAGCTTTTCGGCTGGTCTGATGCAATGCGGTCATCAATACTCATCTGTCAATCTCACCAAACACGATATCAAGCGAACCAATAATGGCGACGGAGTCGGCGAGCATATGTCCGCGCGACAAATGATCCACCGCCGCCATAAAATAAAACCCCGGTGCCCGGATTTTACAGCGATAAGGCTTATTCGTGCCATCCGACACCAGATAAACGCCAAACTCACCTTTTGGTGCTTCGACGGCTGTATAGCTTTCGCCCTCAGGCACATGAAAGCCTTCAGTATATAATTTGAAGTGATGGATAAGCGCTTCCATCGACTGCTTCATCTGTCCCCGGTCAGGCGGGGTGACTTTGTTATTTTGCGCAATGACCGGGCCGCTTGGCATGCCATCAATCGCCTG
Source organism: Candidatus Puniceispirillum sp. (assembly GCA_016780525.1). Lineage (GTDB taxonomy): Bacteria > Pseudomonadota > Alphaproteobacteria > Puniceispirillales > Puniceispirillaceae > UBA3439. Next base: position 2,657 of record JADHLR010000044.1, on the reverse strand, counting down.
TTCAATAATCCGCAGTGACTGGCGCATTTCTTCAACCCGCACCAGATAACGCGCGTAACAATCACCGGTCTTGCCAATCGGAATATCAAAATCCATCTCATCATAGGCATCATATGGCTGGGTTTTACGCAAATCCCACGCAACACCCGAGCCGCGCAGACATGGCCCGGTGACACCAAGCGACAAGGCATCCTCATAACTGATCACGCCAATATCAACTGTGCGTTGTTTGAATATGCGGTTTTCCGTCAATAGCGTTTCCAGATCATTGATAAAATCCGGGAATTTTTGCGCCCAGTTGCGGATATCGCGCAGCAGATCATCCGGCAGATCCTGATGCACACCGCCCGGCCTGAAATAGGCCGCATGGAGCCGCGCCCCACAGGCACGTTCATAAAACCCCATAAGATGCTCGCGCTCTTCAAACCCCCACAACAATGGTGTCATTGCGCCAACATCAATGGCGAATGTTGTCAGATTTAGAAGATGGTTCAAAATACGCCCGATTTCGCAATATAACACGCGGATATATTGGGCACGGCGCGGCACCTCGATACCAAGCGCTTTTTCGACAGACAGCGCCCATGCATGTTCCTGATTCATCGGCGACACATAGTCAAGCCGGTCAAAATAGGGCAGAGCCTGTAAATAGGTTTTATGTTCGATCAGTTTTTCGGTGCCACGGTGCAATAGCCCAATATGCGGGTCAGCCCGCTCAATCACCTCACCATCCATTTCCAGCACCAGCCGCAACACGCCATGCGCCGCCGGGTGCTGTGGGCCAAAATTCATAGTGATCGGTTTAATTTGCATTTCAGCCATAACGCACCGTCAGCCTTTTTGCTCAGAATCATCATGCCCGGGGGCATCTGGCGCGATTTGCGTCTGCATACCTTCCCATGGGCTCAAAAAATCGAAATCACGAAACTCCTGAACCAGATGAACCGGCTCATTCACAACCCGCCTTTGGGTATCGTCATAGCGCACCTCAACGTGACCCGTCAGCGGGAAATCCTTGCGCAACGGGTGCCCCTCAAAGCCGTAATCTGTCAGCAAGCGCCGCAGATCCGGGTGTCCGGAAAAGAAAATCCCAAACATATCCCAGACTTCGCGTTCTGCCCAATTGGCCGACAGAAACAGATTGGTCACCGACGGAATGGCTTGCCCTTCGGCAACCGGGGCAACAAGCCGCATGCGCATATTATTGTTCATCGACAGCATCAGATACACCACATCAAAACGCGCCTCGCGTTCCGGGTAATCGACAGCCGTCAGGTCGATCAACTGGTTAAAAGCAGCCTGCCGGTCACCACGCAGCAATGTTAACACCTGCGGAATGTCGGCCGGGTTCACCCGCAATTCAATCTCGCCACGCACCACCGCACATGACACGGTCATCGTGTCAACAACATCGGCAATATGATCAGCCATGGTGATAAGCGCTGTTTCTGTGTCTTCAGCCGCAGGCATGTCAGGCATATTCGTTTCGGTCATTACAGCGCCCTTCGCTGTTTGTGGTGAACTCATTGATGATCAGACACCCGGCTTTAAGCCCGGGCAATCGTTGCCGTGCGGCGAATCTTCTTTTGTAGCTGGAGCAGCCCGTAAATCAGCGCTTCTGCCGTTGGCGGACAACCCGGCACATACACATCAACCGGCACAATACGGTCACAGCCGCGCACCACCGCATATGAGTAATGATAGTAACCACCGCCATTAGCGCATGACCCCATCGACAACACCCAACGCGGTTCCGGCATCTGGTCATAAACGCGGCGCAACGCCGGCGCCATTTTATTGGTCAGGGTGCCAGCCACAATCATCACATCCGACTGCCGTGGGCTTGGGCGGAACAACATGCCATAGCGATCCATGTCATAACGGCTGGCAGCAGAATGCATCATTTCAACAGCACAACAGGCCAGACCAAAGGTCATCGGCCATAAAGATCCGGAGCGTGCCCAGTTAAATAATTTATCCGCCTTCGCAATGACAAAACCGCGGTTGGTGATTTCATCGCCAACGGCGCGCAGGATCGCGTCCTGATCAGCACCGGGAGGAATTGGTGCCGCCTTTGCTGGATCCATTATTCCCATTCCAAAGCTCCCTTTTTCCACTCATAAATAAAGCCGACCGTCAGCACCGCCAAAAACAGCATCATCGACCAAAACCCGAACAGGCCGATGCCGCCAAGCGCAACCGCCCATGGGAACAGAAACGCCACTTCAAGATCGAAAATAATGAACAGGATAGCGACCAGATAAAAGCGCACATCAAATTGCCGACGCGAATCATCAAACGCATCAAAACCACATTCATACGCGGCCATTTTTTCATCATCAGGGCGCTGGTTGCCAAACACAAAGGCGGATAAAACAAAGGCTGCAGACAAAACGATGGCAATCGCAAAAAACACAGCGATGGGTAAATACTCACCAAGAAAAATATCCAATTGTCACTCCCCCCAGACCGGTATGAGCCCTGCACAAAACTCCAGTATGGAATAGTTCAGCACTGCGGCAATTGCAAGGCGCATATTGAGAAAACCAAAGCAAATGCACATTTCTACGCAGAGAAAATCAAGCATTCTAAAAGACAGAGCTTGTCAGCCGATTTGCTTGCCCCCTAAACTGCGACGATATGGCCTAGGTTCGACA
>JADHLR010000043.1 GCA_016780525.1 Candidatus Puniceispirillum sp. | reverse complement strand
CAGATCGTCGACAATTTCGATAAAGACCCCCTCGCGCAACAACACTGCGGGGATGGTGTGACGCAATTTGAATTGCATGTTTTTATAGGTCTGGAACGAGTGCGGCAGGATATAGACAGAATTGACCGTCAAAAATGCGGTTAACAGTAAACCAAGCGCAATCGGTGCTTTGGCAAGTTGAAACGGGCTGAGACCAACAGCCTGCATCACGGTCAGTTCGCGGTCTGATAAACTGCGGTTAAACACCCAATTAACTGCGATAAAACCTGAAATCGGCACGGTAATCATCAACCATAGCGGCATCGCCGATACCGACATCAAAAAGAATTCGCCAACCGACGCACCTTTATCGACCACAAACTCCAATAGGCGAATGCTTTGAAATAACCATATGATACTGATCAGCACGGTAATTAACGCCATGCAGGTGCGAAATAGCTGGTTGAAAATATACAGATTAAACTGCATTACTATCCTTGTTGATTGATCATAGCGTAGATACCACATTCTTGTCTGTAATGGCAAAACCATATGTGATGCCCGTATGGATTGCCCGTATGGATTGCCGGATGGATTGACAGCCGCGTGCGCAGTCTTTTTAACTAGCCGCTCGGTTACGAAAAATTTTAGCGTCAGACAAAGTCAGATACAGCCAGATATAGCCAGATAAAGTCAGATATGAGAGAGTGATATGCCAACAAAATTACAGTTAACATTTACCGCAGACGCCCCAAAAGGCGACGCAATAACGATTTGTCTGATTGGCAAAGACTGCCAGATAATCCCAGATCTTGATCAGGCGTTAGCTGCGCATTTGATTGATGCGATGGCGGCATTTCAATTTACCGGCGCCGTTGGCAAGACCATGCTGGTCTATCACAATCAGACGAGTTATCTGCTGATTGGCACGGGGGCAGAGCTGCGCGCTGGCGCGGCGGCGGAAAAGCTTGGCGGTAAGCTGTTTTCTGCCTTGGCTGAAACCGGCGCAAAACGTGGCTGGCTGATAGATCACAAGCTGGATGATCAACTGCTTGCCGATATCTGTTTTGGTGCGGAGCTGGCATCGTATCATTTTGACCGGTATTTCACCGACAATAAATCAGCAGACGCCCAGGTACAGCTGTTTGTCACTGCCAGCGGCCTGCAGGCTGACAGCCCGCTAATGGCTGATCGACGGGCGCTGGCCAATGGTGTGTTTGTCGCCCGTGATCTGGTCTTCGAGCCGGCCAATAAATTATTCCCGGAATCATTTGCAACACGGTGCAGCGCGCTGGCAGATCTCGGCCTTGAGGTCGAAATTCTGGATGAAGCGGCGATGCAAAAGCTGGGCATGGGGGCGTTGCTCGGTGTCGGGCAGGGCAGCCGCCGCGAGTCGCGTCTGGTGGTGATGAACTGGCGCGGTGGCGGTGATGAGGCGCCCTTGGCACTTGTTGGCAAAGGCGTGACATTTGATACCGGTGGCATTTCCCTAAAGCCGCCAAAAGGTATGGAAGATATGAAATGGGACATGGGCGGTGCGGCTGCCGTAACCGGCGCTATGGCAGCCATCGCCGGGCGCAAAATCGGGAAAAATGTCGTTGGGGTGATCGGTCTTGTTGAAAATATGCCGGACGGCAATGCCCAACGCCCGGGTGACGTTGTGACATCCATGTCAGGCAAAACCATTGAGGTGATTAACACAGATGCTGAAGGGCGGTTGGTGTTGGCTGATGCGTTGCATTATACCGAGACAAGGTTCAAGCCACGGATGATGGTGAATCTGGCGACCTTGACCGGTGCCATTATCGTTTCACTTGGCAAGGAATTTGGCGGTATGTTTACCAACAGCAGTGGCCTTGCCGCGCAATTGCGCGCCGCTGGTGCGGTTACCGGCGAACCGGTTTGGCATATGCCTTTGGGCGCGGCCTATCATAAGATGCTGAAATCACATATCGCCGATTTAAAGAATATTGGCGGGCCGTATGGTGGCGCGATTACGGCGGCATGTTTTTTGGAAAATTTTGTGAATGACACGCCATGGGCGCATCTGGACATCGCCGGCAAGGCCTGGTCTGACAAAGCCACGCCAACCGTGCCAAAAGGGGGCACCGGATATGGTGTGCGTCTGTTAAATCAACTGGTTGATGACTGGCAAGAGGTCAGTTGTGACAGCGCTACATCCGATGGTGACGATGATGCCGGCTAAGCGGCGGGTGTAATGCTGCATATCGGGTTTTACCAGCTTGGCGAAGCCAGTGTGAATGACGCGGTATTAATGCTTGTTCAAAAGGCACGTGGCACCGGCAAGAAAATGCTGATCTATTGCCCGAATCCGGCGGCGAGCACAATTGACGATGCGTTGTGGAGCCATGATGCTGATTCCTGGCTGCCGCATGGGCTGGACAGTGCGGATGGCGCTGAGCTGGCGGCTGTATGGGTATGCAGTGATATGGCAAGCAATCCGATTGCCGCCGATTTTGTGATGTTGTTGCATGGTGCGGTGCCGGAAAACTGGCAGGGTTTTGCCCGGGCATTTGTTGTATTTGATGGTAAATCAGATGCGCAATTGCAACAGGCCCGGGCGCAATGGCTGCAATGGAAAACGCGGCCGCAAACCGAACTCGCCTATTTCGCACAGACAGCCGGTGGCGGCTGGGAGAAAAAAGCCTGACAGCCGGCTGCGATGAAGATCATAAAGCCCACATCATCGGTGTAATATTTTCGGGGCCCTGACCATATTAGGGCTTGTCTATGGTGGGCGGCTTGCCGTAAGAAGGCCTCACAAATTTGGCTTTTAATCTCGGCCGGCAAAAGCTCTGTCGCGCCGATAAATCAAAGGATGCTCATATGGCTATCGAAAGAACCTTCTCAATTATCAAACCCGATGCAACACGCCGCAACCTGACCGGCCAAATCAATGCCCGGCTCGAAGCCGCTGGTTTGCGCATTGTCGGACAAAAGCGCAAGCAACTGACCGAAACCGAGGCAAAAGCCTTTTATGCCGTGCATGCCGAACGTCCATTTTATAATGATCTGGTGGCCTTTATGACATCCGGCCCGGTTGTGCTGCAGGTGCTTGAAGGTGAAAACGCTGTCGCGGCTAATCGTGAAGTGATGGGGGCAACAAACCCGGCTGACGCTGCCGATGGCACTATTCGCAAGGATTTTGCTGAATCAATCGAAGCGAATTCGGTGCATGGGTCGGACAGCCCGGAAAATGCGGCCATTGAAATTGGCTATTTCTTTGCCGGCTGCGAAATCACATCATAAGGCGTCTGCCAGCTGTTAGGTTAACTGCAGACGGTTAAGTTAACTGGCAACTTTTAAGTTAACTTAGCGACAGGCAATTCAGTATAAAAAAAGGCGGGGATTTTCCCGCCTTTTTGTGTCTTTAAAATGCATTTAGACCAAAGTGGCCGCTAGACCAAAATGGCCGCTAGACCAGTGTGGCCGCCATGATAACCAATGTGACAATGATTGCCACGATACAGATTTTGGCTGCAAACATGACATTTTCATAAATTTTCAGATGCTGTTTGCTCTGTTTATCAAATGAATTCGTATCCATAATGCGTGGCTCCCCTCCATAGTCTGATACGTCGCCGCCCGGTTTGCCGGCCAGCATATCCCGCTGATTTTTATATGACTGAAATGACGCCACAAATCAACAGACAAATCGTCGCGACAAAGCGGCATGCGGCTGTTTGGCTGCCGGTCAGGGCTTTGCTGCATCTGGCCAACGCACCGCCTCGGCAAAAGCGGCGGCGGCGGATGGCGGCACGGTCTGTGTGGGCAGTTCTTGCCGGCGCCATGTCACCTTGTCTGCGGCAAGGGTGAGTTGGCCATCACACAGGCTTTTCAGAACAAACGGATATAGCTGGTGTTCAAGCTGTAACACCCGGGCGGCCAGTTTGTCGGCATTATCATGCGGTGATACGGACAGCTCTGCCTGCAGAATAATCGGCCCGTCATCAAGCGCTGCGGTGACCAGATGGACAGTCGCGCCATGCCGTGTGGCGTGTGCGTCAATGGCACGCTGATGCGTGTCCAGACCTTTGAATTCAGGCAATAATGACGGGTGAATATTGATCAATCGACCGGCAAGTACAGTGGTAAATTCAGCCCCCAGAATCGCCATATATCCAGCCAGAAACACAAAATCTGCCGCGGCCGCGTTGATCGCCTGTTCGATCGCCGCATCATGCGCATGCCGCGTCGCAAAATTCTGCTTTTCGATGATTTTTGTGGGCAGACCTAACGCGGCCGCATGGGTAATGCCGGCGCAATGCTGGTTGCTGATGACGACCGCAATCTGTGCATTCAGATGTGACTGATCAATCGCCTCGGCAAGCTTGATCATATTGCTGCCCCGGCCCGAAATCAGGATCGCCAGCCGCAACATTATTGGCCAAGCCAGCAGTCGGCGTGATCAAGCAGCACGGCTTTGTCATTGTCGCGCGGTGCCAGTTTGCCGGCAATCCATGCGGCCGGTTCGGGCCCGCTTTTAAGGGCTGTTAACACAGCATCAGCCTGATTGGCATCAACGAAGATCAACAGTCCGATGCCGCAATTAAAAACACGCGCCAATTCCGTAATCTCCATCGCCCCCTGATCACGCAGCCAGCCAAAAATTGCTGGCAACGGACGGGCGGCACAATCGATATGAAAGGCCGTATCAGCGTTGTAAACGCGCGGCGGGTTTTCGATCAGACCGCCGCCGGTCACATGCACAATACCGTTGACCCCACCTGTCTTCAGCGCCACGGCGGCAGCTTTTTGATAAATGCGTGTTGGCGCCATAACGGCATCGCCAAGTGTCGCCTCGGCGCTTTCAAATGGCGCGGCAGAATCCAGCGCCGCACCCGATAATTCAATAATTTTGCGGACCAGCGAATAGCCGTTTGAATGGACGCCGGATGATGGCAATGCAATGGCAATGTCACCCGATTTTGGCTGGCCGGGTGACAGTAATTGGCCGCGTTCAGCCGCGCCAACGCAAAACCCTGCCAGATCATAGCTGCCGGCCGCATACATCCCCGGCATTTCCGCTGTTTCACCACCGATTAATGCACAATCGGCGAGAAGACAACCATCGGCAATACCGGCAATCACTTCGGTTGCCATTGCTCGGTCTAGCTTTCCTGTTGCAAAATAGTCGAGGAAAAACAGCGGCATTGCGCCTTGCGCCAAAATGTCATTTGCACACATGGCGACCAGATCAATGCCAATACCGCGATGCAGGCCGGTTTGTTTGGCCAGCTCCAGTTTGGTGCCAACACCATCGGTGGCGGCGACCAAAATGGGATCGGTAAAACCCGCGGCGCGCAGATCGAATAAACCACCAAACCCGCCAAGGTCGGACTCGGCACCGGCGCGTCTTGTGCGCTTTGCATGCGGGCTGATATCGCCTATCAGCGCATCACCAGCATCAATATCGACACCAGCATCACTATATTTTAGGGGTTTTGGTTGTTTTTGTCTGGTAGACATGCTGGCCTCGATCGATAGGGGTGATATAACAGTCTGACATCGGGTATGATATTATTCCCGGTATAATTTATTCTGAGTATAATAGGCATTTGACAGCATGCATCCAGCATTAATCTGTGAGATATTTTTAAAATTTCTGCGACAGCGGACATCTGCCATCATCGGGCTGCTGTTTATCGCCACCAGTGGGCTGTTGGCTATGGGCCCGGCTGCCGCGCAAACCGCCAGCCGCTGTGACGAGCCGGTATTCGGCGCGGCCAGCATTGCCATCGACCAGCGTGCGGCAACCTCGGCAGAGGCGCGCGAGGCGGGTGTTGACGCTGCCGCCAGAAGCGCTTTTTTGCAGGTTTTGGGCCGGCTGTTGCTGGCGGATGCCGATCAACAGCAATTTGCCGCGGCGCATGAATATGATGCCTTTACGGACTTTGTTCATATTATCGAAGAGAAGAATCTCGAGAAACGCTACATCGCCACGCTTGATTTTTGCTTTGATGCCGAACGTGTGCGCGCCGCGCTACAGGCCGATGGTCTGCAATGGGCAGAATTGCAAAGCCCGCCGATTTTGCTGCTGCCGGTGTGGAAAGATCCGGGCGGCGCCAGCGCCTGGCTTCGGGATAATCATTGGATTGCCGGGTGGCGCAGCGAAATTGACAGCTATAATGGGTTGGTTAATTTGCGGCGTCTGCCGCATAATCTGACGCATGAACGGCGGTTTCGCGGCGATGATCTGTTGGCGGGTGACCCGATTAAACTGGCGGCGGCGGCACGTCTGGCAGGCGCAGAACAGGTGATGGTTGTGATGGCACAGCTTGATTATCTCGGCAGCAAACGCGTTGTCGATGTTGAGGCGCGCTTGTTTGATAAAGTCGGGCAGCCGTTAACAACAGTCATTACCATCCCAAAAATTGAGCTTGATAAAACCGACATGACACAGCTTGATATGGCCCGCCGCATGGTTATGGATCGGGTCGAGGGGTCTTGGCATGGCGCGAATCTGATCAATAGCAATGCTGCCGGTTATCTGCTGGCCAGCCTGCCGGTGGCGAATGCCAAGCAATGGTCAGACCGGCTCGATGCCTTGCGTCAGGTGGCGGTGATTGAGAGCGTCACCATCCGCACTCTTGACCGGCGTGGTGGCACGGTGTCGCTGGCATTGGCCGGATCACGCGAAGCCCTGCAAAATGCGCTTGCCTCAGAGGGTTTGATGCTCATTGATAGCGGTGATGAAATATCAATTGTCGCTCAATCTGCGGGGCAGTAGACACAGGTGCCGGTCATGAGGTCACACGGATAATGCAGCAGCTTCCGCTCGACATGCCATTTGCCAAATTACAAGGACGCGATGATTTTATTGTCAGCGATTGTAATAAGCTGGCGGCGGCATGGATTAACCGCTGGCCGGACTGGCCAAAACCCGGCCGCAGCCTGAATCTTGTTGGCCCGGCCGGGGCTGGTAAATCGCATCTGGCGGCGATCTGGCAGGAATTATGCGGTGCGCAGCTTTGTGATCAGCCTGCCGCACTCGCCGCTGTTATGGCAGATGATGCTGTGCCGCTTGTTGTCATCGACAAGATTGACCGGGCTGACTGGCCGGAAGAAACCCTGTTTCACCTGTTTAACCGGTGCGACGGTCAATCGGGCGGTTTGTTGATCCTGTCTGAACAACCCATTGCCCAAATGCATTGGGATCTGGCTGATTTGCGTTCGCGCATGCGGGGTGTGGCGATGGCGTCCATTGCCTTGCCGGATGATGCGCTGGTCTATGCCTTGCTGGATAAATATTTTACCGATCGACAAATGGTCGCGCCACAAGCGATGCTGACCTATCTGCTGAGCCGGATGGAACGGTCATTTTATGCCATTCAAACGATCGCAGCCGCCCTTGACCGCCGATCGATTGCGGACAAAAAACCATTATCGGTCGCGTTGGCGCGGCTTGTTCTTCAGGATATGTAAAAAACGCTAACGAAACAATCCGCACGGCGCGGTGAATGAAGCCGTTTCCTTAAACAAAGAAAGAAGTGTGAAATTATGTCTGGACTCGATTTTGGAATTGCCGGCAGAAAAGCTGTTGTATGCGCCTCTAGCAAGGGCTTGGGATTTGGATGTGCCAACGCGCTGGCGGCGGTCGGGGTGAATCTGGTGATGTGCGCGCGCGGTGCTGAACGGCTGCATGAAGCGGCAAATCAGCTGCGCAAAAAACATGGTGTTGAGGTCACAGAAATTGTCTGTGATGTGACCACCGAAGAGGGGCGTGCAGCGATACTCGAAGCTGCCGGAAAAGTCGATATTTTGGTCAATAACGCTGGTGGGCCGCCACCGGGTGATTTCAGAGACTGGACACGCGACACATGGATTGCCGCGCTGGATGCCAATATGTTGTCGGCTTTTGCGCTGATTCAAGCGGTGATTGACCCGATGATCGATCAAAAATTCGGCCGTATTGTCAATATCACCTCGGGCTCGGTCAAAACACCGATTCCGGCACTTGGTCTGTCAAACGGCGCGCGCGCGGCGCTCACCGGATTTTGCGGAGGGTTGGCGCGGCAGGTGGCACAGCATAATGTCACGGTAAATGGCCTGTTGCCCGGTCAATATAATACCGACCGCATCGAAACCATCATCGCCAACACCGCAAAAAATGAAAATATGAGTCTGGCGGCGGCACGCGACATGCTGGAAAAACGCAACCCGACCAGACGGCTTGGCGAAGTTCATGAATTCGGCTTTGCCTGCGCGTGGATGTGCAGCGCGCATTCAGGCTATCTGACCGGCCAAAATATCTTAATCGACGGTGGCAGTTTCAACAGCACGCTGTAAAGCCTGCTGCCATGCTGCATGATAGGGGACTGGCGGCAGGTATTATGCCGCCGGTTCAATATCGGTAATCAGTCTGATTCGGCCATTTTTCACAGCAAGCGCGATCTCGCCATTTTTAAGCTGCAGGGCGGTCGCACCAAAAACCTCGCGGCGCCAGCCAGACAGCGCCCGGATGGGAGCGTTGTCATCGCGTGCCAGCAATTCCAGATCATCTGCCGATGCAAGCAGCCGTGGTGCGATATTTTGTTCATCCGAGACATGTTTCAGCAAGACACGCAACAGTTCCATAATCGCGGCTGGTGGTTTCCTCGCTTGGGAATGGGACAGCGGCACGGGCAGGGCAGTGTCTGGCAACGCCGCCACTTTATGCAAAATTTTCAACACTGGCGCGGCGAGTTTTCCGTCTTTGCCGCCGGGAAAATTCCGTATCCCGGCAAAATCTGCGGTTGTTTGTGGGTTGCTGCCAGCCAGATCAATCAATGTTTCATCGCGCAATACACGGTTGCGTGGCAAGTCGCGCTGCTGTGCCTCGGTCTCGCGCCAGGCTGCCAGATGCATCAGGCGCAGCAATGCCGGCGACCGCATATTACGCAGTTTCAGCCGCCGCCAGGCATCTTCAGGATTGGTCACATAGGTTGCAGGATCGGTTGATTTTGCATATTCCTCATCCAGCCAATCTGTGCGGCCTTCATCGGCGATGCGCTTTTTGATTTGTGGATACAGTTGTGCCAGATAAATCACATCATCGAGCGCATAGGTGATTTGTCTGCCGCTCAACGGTCTTTTCGACCAGTCGGTAAAGCGTGATGTTTTGTCAATATCCTGTCCCAGCATAGCTTTGACAAGCTTGTCATAGCCAACCTGATCACCCAGCCCGCATACCATTGCTGCCAGTTGCGTGTCATATATCGGGGTTGGCAATTGTCCCATATGGTGCAGGAAAATTTCCATATCCTGCTGGCCAGCGTGAAATACTTTGATGATTTTTGGGTTACGCATCAGTTCCCACAAGGGCGCCAGATCAAGGTCTTTCGCCAGCGGGTCGATCGCCACCGCCTCGTCACCATCACTGAGTTGAACCAGACAAAGCTGCGGGTAATAGGTGCGCTCGCGCATGAACTCGGTGTCAACAGCGAGAAACGCCGCCTTTTGAAACCGCGCGGCAACGTCACATAAGGCGGCATTGTCGGTGATGGTCTTTGTTATGGCAGGGCTGGCACCATCATGGTGCGCCGGATCGGCGTGGCGTTTCATCAAAATCCTCGGTTCTGTGCTGAACATATACGTGAAAATCACCAGAAGGCAAAGCCAAACATGTTGATTTGCGCTGAATCCAATCCTACATGTAATTTATGAACAGATTTATCAGATATGCTGCATCATCAGCAGCCTGCGTCGTCATCGCCACTGTTGTGACAAATGCCAACGCCACCAGCATTGCCGGGCATCGTGCTTTTTATGAAATGCGTATGGGCACAATCGACGATAATGCCCCGGTGCAATCGGTGTCTGGTCGCTCTGCTTTTGTCTTGGAAAAAGAATGCAGCGGCTGGCGCTCGGCAGAAGATTATATGATTGAATTTGGCAGTGCAGAAGGCCGGGTTGATCGGATTTTGTCGCATTTTGAATCATGGGAGTCGGCAAACGGTGATCAATATAGTTTTGATATCGCCGAAAAAAGCAGCTTTCAGGAAGATAAGGATTTTGGTGGATATGCCGAGTTAAAGGCAGATGGCGGTGCGGCGACGTTTCTGCTTGAACCTGATGACAGCGTGGTCTTGCCGGAAAACACCTATTTCCCGATGCAGCATGTACGCACCATCATCGAGATGGCTGGCGATGGTGAAAAAATTCTGTCGGCATCGGTATTTACCGGGGCTGAGCCAGATGACGCGCTGATGACCACAAACACGATCATCGGCGGTTGGCGGGGCGTCGAGTCAGAAATTGATCTTGGGGCGTTGGATGTTGACGGGTTTTGGCCGGTGCAAGTCGCCTATTTCAAGCCAACCGCGACCGCCGTTGAACCGGAATATGAAATTCAGTTCTGGTTGCAGCCTAATGGCGTCGTCCGGCAATATGAGATTGATTACGGGGATTTTAGCATTATTGCGCAGCTGGTGAATATCGAAACCATCGATGCGCCGCAATGTCAGTAATTTGGGCCAGTAATCGGGGCCAGTAATTTGGGCCAGTAAACAATAGTCTAATGCGCCGCCGCCGCATGGATACAGGCCCCGGCCACAATCGCGTCAATGCCGCTTGAGGCGCGTACCAGACTGGTTGCGGTTTTTCCGGAAAATGTATAGCCCGGCCATTTGCGTGGCACATTGACATAAAGCCGATCGAGGCTGGCGATACTGCCAGCCAGCGTGATGATGTCCGGGTCGAGCATATTTATCAGCATCGCTGTGGCACGGCCAATGCGGTCGTCGAGGATCTGCAACACACTTTCGGCAACAATATCATTCTGCTCTGCCGCAGTGGCGATTTGCGTGATGCTGAGGGCGGTTTCGGTGGCGGCAAAATAATCGGCTTCGACGCCTGATGCGGAAATAAAAGATTCGAGGCATCCGGTGCGGCCACACCAACAGTCACGACCATCAAGCTCATGCGCAACGGGCCAGCCAAGTGGCATATGCCCCCAGGCACCAGCCAGACGATTGCCACCCTTCCACAGGGTTTGGCCAAATGTGACACCGCCAGTGACACTTTGATCAAGATGCAGCAGACAGGCCACACCGGATGTCTGGGCGGTGCCATAGAACGCCTCATACAGCGCATAGGCCTGTGCCGGGGCGATGCATTCGACTGGCCGCCCAAGGCTGGCCTGTAATGCTGATTTCACATCAATTTTGGCCAGAATGGGCGCCGTATTTGGTGGCGATGGTTGGCCGCCAAAGCCAGCATTGACGGCGACGCTGACGGCGCCAGATGACCCGCCAGATGATTTTTCTAAAAGCTCTGCAATGCCCCGGCAAAGCGCGTTGATATCGTCAATTGGTGTTTCAATT
>JADHLR010000042.1 GCA_016780525.1 Candidatus Puniceispirillum sp. | reverse complement strand
TGGCCAGATGCTGTTCAACCAGCCGGTATGGCAGATAAACAGCCCCGCCATTTTGTAACAGATGCTCTAGCCCCCAAAGCGGATTGTTAAAGCTGGTATTGGCGATGCCGGCACTGGCAAATGCCGTGGCATGTTGCCGCCCAAAATCCGTTCCTGCCTCGATATAAATATAGTTTGGGTCAAACGCGATCGGATTTTGCGGGTCCGGCGACACCAACACCAACCGATCGGCGGCAAGCTCAAAAACCGACTGGTTTGATTTTACATCGGCAGCATGGCTTAGCCCAATATCAACAAGACCAGCATCCAGCCAGTCTGAAATTTGCGCTGAATTCCCTGACCATACGCTGACCGCGATATCCGGCCGCAATTGGCATATATTTTCAAAAATGACCTGACCCAAGCCTGTCCACAAGGAATGATGAACGCCAAAATTACAGATCAGTCTGACATGATCGGGCAGGGCGATTTCCTGGCAGGCTTGCCGCCATAAATCCGACATGGCCTCGGCATAGCGTTTTAATCGCAAGCCAGCTGCAGTGACACTGACCCCAGAGCGGTGGCGGTGCAGTAATGTATGGCCAAGATCATCCTCGAGTGCTTGCAGGCGGGCGGTGACAGTTGACTGGGTAATATTTAGCTTTTCCGATGCGCGTGACAGGCTGCCGGTTTCAATAATTGTTAAAAATGTCTGTAAAGCTGATAATCTCATAACACGTCCTGAAAATCGAAAATTTCGATATGATAATGCAGAATAATTCATTTTTCAAATAGGCCGCGCTGTGGCATCTCTGAATACAGAAAGTTGAGACGTGAGCAACATGCCAAAACATGACACGGTTGTATCTGATCATTGTGATAATGTCGCATATGTGCCGGTTGTCAGACCGGAAAGGGATGGCGCTTTAATCGTTTGTTGCCGCACGCTGTCCGGGGTGCCGTCGACAACACAGCCAAGTGTTTGGGGGTCATGGTCACGCCATTTAAAACGCACATCTTGCGCCATTCGCCTATTTGAATGATGATTTTCACCATTTTGTGCCGATAACAGACAGGTAAAAAGTGAGGAATCTATGTCTGGTCTTATCACATATCAGATGCTTATTGACGGGCAATGGGTGGATGCGGCTGATGGTGGCTGCTTTGAGAGCATCGACCCTAGCACCGGCGAGGCCTGGGCGATGGTGCCAGAGGCCACCGCCGCGGATGTTGAACGCGCGGTAAAAGCCGCTGAGCGCGCCATGTATGAGGGGCCCTGGGCCAACATGACCCCGACCGAGCGCGGCAAATATCTGCGTCGGCTTGGTGATTTATTGGCCGATAAATCTGAAGATCTGGGGCGTATCGAAACACGTGACACCGGAAAAATGTTTACCGAAACCCGGTGGCAGGCAAAATATATTGCTGAATTTTTTCATTTTTATGCCGGTGCTGCTGATAAGATTGACGGTAAAACATTGCCGATTGATAAGCCGGATATGTTTGTCTTCACCGATCGTGAACCAATTGGTGTTGTCGCCGCCATTGTGCCGTGGAATTCACAATTGTTCCTGAGCGCCGTTAAAATCGGCCCGGCCTTGGCGGCTGGAAATGCCATTGTGTTAAAGGCATCAGAACATGGTGCGGCGCCAATGCTGGAATTTGGCAAATTGATCCAGCAGGCTGGCATTCCTGACGGCGTTGTCAATATCATTACCGGACATGGTGATCCTTGCGGCAAAACCCTGACATCGCATCCGTCGGTTGCGCGTGTGTCCTTTACCGGCGGGCCAGCGTCGGCAGCACAGGTGATCAGAAATACCGCAGAAAATTTTGCCGAGATTTCGCTGGAGCTTGGCGGCAAATCGCCCTTTATCGTTTTTGAGGATGCGGATTTAGAAAGCGCCGTAAACGGTTCAATTGCTGGTATTTTTGCTGCAACAGGGCAGAGCTGTGTTGCCGGGTCACGTCTGTATCTTCATGACTCAATCGCGGATCAGTTTTTGGCACGCATGGTCGAAATTGCGAAAACTATAAAAATTGGTGATCCGCAGGATGAAGCGACGCAAATGGGGCCGCTTTGTACCGCGGCGCAAATGACGCATATTGAAACACAGGTGGCTTTGGCGAAGACCGAAGGCGGTCGTATTTTGACCGGTGGACAGCGTGTTGCCGACCGCAAAGGCTTGTTCTTTGAACCAACTATTATTGAATGTCCGCGTCAGGATATGACGATTGTCGATACTGAATTATTTGGCCCGGTGCTCAGCGTTTTGCGCTTTACCAGTGAAGATGAAGTTGTCGCCCATGCGAACGCGTCACAACATGGTCTGGCGGCTGGCATTTTTACCCGCGATAGCGCCCGTTCAGTGCGGATGGCGCGGCGTATCCGTGCCGGTATTATCTGGATCAACACCTATCGGGTCATTTCGCCAATTGCTGAATTTGGCGGTATGAAGACGTCCGGCTATGGTCGTGAAAGCGGCATGCAGGCGGTGTATGATTACACCAGACCAAAAACGGTCTGGATGAATCTCAGCACAACACCGATTGCCAACCCGTTTCAGCCGCGTTGATTGTCAAAACAGGATGCGCCATGACTGCAAAAAATCAGCCGCACCAAGACGCATATCCAGCATATGCCTCACCATATTGCCGATGATTAAGAAGATGTGAAGGAGATAAGGCACGATGTCGACAATCACGCCGGGGTATGAAATAGCAGCTGATGGCACCGCCTATAACCTGACGGGCAGGGCTGGCGCACCGACCGTGGTGCTAATCCATGGGTTGGGGCTGTGCCGGCATATGTGGCAGGATCATATTGCTGATTTTGCGGCTGACTATCAGCTGCTGACCTATGACCTTTTGGGGCATGGCGACAGCGCCGCACCATCACAGCAAACCACCCTTTCACTCTATGCCCAACAATTGCTTGGCTTGCTTGACCATTTGCAAATTGAACAGGCGGCGGTTGTTGGCTTTTCGATTGGTGGCATGATTAACCGCCGGTTTGCGCTGGATTACCCGCATCGTTTGTCTGCTCTGGCCATTTTAAACTCGCCGCATGATCGGGGTGCTGCGGCGCAGGCTCTGGTCGAGACACGGGCGGCGGCGGTGCGGGTTGATGGCGCGATGGCAACAATGGAAGCGGCGCTTGAGCGATGGTTTACCCCCGCATTTCGAGAAACCAACCCCGGCTTGATGGAGATGGTGCGCGAATGGCGGCGCCGGGTAGATCCGCACAGCTATGCCGAGGCGGCATGGGTGCTGGCCACCGGGGTGACGGAACTGACCCGTCCTGCAGTGCCGATTAAAACGCCCTCGATTGTGATCACCAGCGCCAATGACACTGGCAGCACCCCCGATATGAGTGTGGCGATTGCGGCTGAAATTGAAACAGCCGAACTATCTATTGTGCCGGATCTGCAACATTTAGGTCTGCTTGAACAGCCGCAGGCATTCACCCAGCCAGTCATTGATTTTTTGAGAAAGTTAGCGCTATGACGACAAAATCAAACAGCACCCTGTCGGGCGGTCAGGCCGCTGTCGACGCTTTACGGAACGAGAAAACCGAATATGTTTTTGGCCTGATCGGTTCTGCCACTATGGAAATGTTTGACGCGTTATATGATGCGAATGACATTAATTTTATCGGCATTCATGATGAACGCACCGGCGCACATATGGCCGATGGATATGCCCGTGCCAGCGGCAAGGCCGGGGTTGTTCTGGCTGGTCAGAATGGCCCGGGTGCGACCAATCTGGTGACTGGTCTGGCACAGGCGAAAGCGGCTTATTCGCCGGTGGTATCCATAGCCGGGGCCTTGTCATCGGGTCATCTCTATCGCGATGCATTTCAGGAAGTTGATCAACAGGCGCTATTTACCCCGATCACGAAAAAAACCTGGACAGTGCCATCAACCGATCGGGTGCCGGAAATATTTCGCGAAGCATTTCGCACCGCACTGACCCCGCGATGTGGCCCGGTGCAGGTGAATTTGCCGCGTGATGTTTTGTCCGGGCAAGCTGAATTTACCACCGCGCCGCCCCCGCAGCATTATCGCAATATGAGCCTGCCGCAGGCCAGTAGCGACGATATTTCAACGGCAGCCGCGATGCTGGCCGGGGCTGACCGCCCGGTGATCATCGCCGGCGGCGGCATTAAAAACACCAATGGGCATGAAGCGGCTATTTTATTGGCTGAAAGTTTGAATGCGCCAATCGTGACATCACCCGGGCATGGCGATGCCGTGCCGTTCGGACATCCGTTAAATGCCGGGCAAATGGGGCCGCGTGGTAATGTTGTGGCTTCGCGTCTGGTGAAAGAGGCCGATGTGATTTTGGCGTTAGGGACGCGTCTTGGTTTCAACTCAACCTTTTACAGCTACGATAATATTAATCGCGACGCGGCGATCATCCAAATTGAAATTGAACCAACAGCCATTGGCAGGTTTTTTCCGGTTGCGTTGGGCATATGGGGCGATGCGCCGGCTGCGGCAACAGCGCTCGTCGCGGCATTGGATAAAATTCAGCGCCGTGCGACTGCCGATGCATGGACAGCCAGCTACAAGCAAGAGCGCACCGCCTTTTTGGCGCAACGCGACAAAGATGCTGTCGAAACTGACCCGATCCAGCCATCTGGATTGTTCAAGGCGTTTCGGCAGGTGTTTCCAGATGATGCGGCGGTGACGTTTGACGCCGGCACCTTATGCCTGCAAGGAACCGATGCGCTGCGTTATGGCGGGCCGAAAAGCCTTTTTTCGCCGTTGGATTTTGGTCTTGTCGGGTTTTCGTTTGCCTGCGGGCTGGGGGTGAAATTAGCGCTGCCGGAACGGCCAGTGATCAGCCTGATGGGCGATGGCGGCTTTGGCATGACCATTTCCGAACTCAGCACCGCGGTTGACCATAATATCAACACTGTCACGGTGGTGATGAATAATGGCTGCTGGGGAGCCGAAAAAGCCTATCAGCGGGATTTCTTTAATGGCCGTTATATGGGGGCTGATGTGTCGAGCCCACCATTTGATAAGCTGGCCGAACTATATGGTGCCACAGGCTATCGCGCGGAAAATCTGGCTGACGTGCCTGCCGCGATCGAAGCGGCACTGGCCTGCGGCAAACCGGCTGTTGTTGATGTTGCTGTTGACCCGAATGCCTTGTTCAGCTTTCGGCGTGATAGTTTTAAACACCGCGGCGGCTGACGCCGGGCTGACACGCTATGTGATTTTGCCCAACACACTATGTGATTTTGCGAGGGCCGGATTCGCGCAGAGGCATTATTGTCTTATAAGCTGTGGTTATGCTGTTGTTTGCCAGCGGTTTTGCCCATAAACTGCGTTCCCAGCCACCATTGACAGGTCGCATCGTTGAGATTTCTGGCGGTTGAGCCAGTGTAACATGTTCGGGAGTTTTTTATGTCCAGTCTTTTGTTTGAACCGATCACTCTGGCAAATATGCAACTGCCAAACCGTGTAGTCGTCGCACCGATGTGTCAATATTCTGCCGAGAATGGCACGATGAATGACTGGCATATCGCCAATGCCGGTTCCTTTGCACGCAGCGGTGCAGGGCTGGTGATTCTTGAGGCGAGTGGGGTAGAGGCCGCCGGGCGGATCACCCATGGGTGTGCCGGTCTCTATTCAGATGAAAATGAGGCCGCAATGGCGCGCGTCGTGGCGTTATGCAAATCTGTCGGTCACAGCAAAATGGGCGTACAGCTGGCACATGCTGGCCGCAAAGCCTCGACGCAACGACCTTGGGAAGGCGGGGTGGCGCTGACGCAAGATGCCTGGCAAACCTATGCACCCTCGGCCATTGCCTTTGATAATGGGTGGCATACGCCAGAGGCGCTTGATGCGGCCGGCATGGCACGTATTAAAGGGGCATTTGTCGCGGCGGCGGAACGGGCGCTGCGGATTGATATGGATGTCATCGAGCTGCATGCCGCGCACGGGTATTTGTTGCATCAGTTCTTGTCACCATTAAGCAACCAGCGCGATGATTCCTATGGAGGCTCGATTGATAATCGTATGCGTTTTCCGTTAGAAATTTTTGATGCGGTGCGCGCTGTCTGGCCAGAAGACCGGCCACTATTTGTGCGGGTGTCGGCAAGTGACTGGGTCGATGGTGGTTGGGATGTCGAACAAACCACGCAATTTGCTGAAGAGCTGCAGGCACGCGGTTGCTCGGCGCTACATGTCAGCAGTGGCGGCAATTCACCATTGCAGAAAATTGCCATTGGCCCGGGCTATCAGGTTGGCTTTGCCAGCTTTATCCGGCAGCGTGTGAGCATGCCAGTGATTGCTGTTGGCATGATCACCGATCCGTTTCAGGCAGAAACAATTATTCGATCTGGTCAGGCCGATATGGTGGCACTGGCCCGTGAATTTTTGCGTGATCCGCATTGGACATGGCGCGCGGCAAAGGCGTTGCGGGCGACCAGCTCTGTGCCCCCGCAATATCAGCGCGCCGTATCATTTGACTAGATGCCAGCGGTGCCAAGCAGGGCTGGCTGAATGTTGGGGTGCGCGGCGGCGGCGTTAACACGCATGCAGATGCTGACGATTGGAGTGGGCGTTTCTTGGCTGATGCAAAATCATATGTCGTTTTGTGCCGCGATTGCGGGTCGGCGGGCTATGTTGGTGCCATCGCACCGCCCGATGACTGTCTGGTCTGCAAAAGTCAAAATATCCGTAGTCATCCCGAATTATTTGATTTGACGATTGCCCATATTGATTGTGACGCGTTTTATGCATCGGTAGAAAAGCGCGATAACCCGGAATTGATCGATAAGCCGGTTATTGTGGGCGGTGGTGATCGCGGTGTTGTGGCAGCAGCGTGCTACATCGCCAGACAATATGGTGTGCGATCGGCAATGCCGGCCTGGCAGGCGCTCAAACGCTGTCCGCATGCGGTTGTGATCAAGCCGCGGATGGCGCGATACATCAAAATCAGTCAGCGCATCCGTGACCATATGCTGTCGCTGACACCGCTGGTACAGCCTTTATCCATTGACGAGGCTTTTCTGGATTTGTCCGGAACCCAAAAATTGCATAAATGCAGCCCGGCAGAGGCGCTGATGCGGCTGCAAAAACAAATTTTTGACGATATTGGCATTACCGTATCGATCGGCCTTGGGGCGAATAAATCGCTTGCCAAAATGGCATCCGACCGTGACAAGCCAAACGGTTTTTTTGTTATCGGGGCGGCTGAAGCGGCGGACTGGCTCGCCCCACAGCCAGTTTCGGTGCTTTTTGGTATTGGCAAAGCCACCGTTAAAAAACTCGATGCCGCTGGCTATCACAGTTGCGCGGATCTTGTCGCTGCCGAGAAACCGCGACTGGAAAAAGTTCTGGGCAGCCAGGCCGGGCGCATCATGGCCTTGGCACAGGGGATAGATCCGCGGCCAGTGACCCCGGAACGCGCCGCCAAATCAGTGTCGAATGAAACGACATTTTCCCGCGATTTGAAAAGCTATGAAGATTTAGAGGCGGTTCTCGAAAGGCTATGTAATAAACTGGCCAAAAGACTACAGGCCGGCCAGCTCACGGCTGCCACCGTCACGTTAAAGCTGAAACGGGCAGACCACCGTATTGTGACCCGCAGCTGTAGTCTGGATACGGCAACGGACAAGGCGCATCTGTTATTTGCAATTGGCCAAAAGCTGCTTCTTCCGGAAACAAAAAAAGGGTTATCATACAGGCTTTTGGGAATAGGTGTTGATAATTTAGATAATAAAAACATGATCAGTTTATTCGATCATGACGGCGGGATTGATGACAAACGCAACCGACTTGAGGCGGCGATGCATAGTTTGCAAGGCAAGCTGGGTGACCGGATCATTCAATCGGGGCGTCAGTTTTCCCGCAATATCGCGCAAGATGATAGCGATACCAGCGATTAATACGGGTTTTTGGGTGTGCGGTCGTCAGACAGGGATTGTTGGCGTTGCTGGCACAGTAATTCAATCGCATCGGCCACATGAATTTGGTTGATATGGTGATCTCCCCGCGCGGTGCGCAATCGGTGTGCTTCGATTAAGACATCCGCATGGCTGCATCCGAAGGGGGGGTCAAAGCGGTAGGCGGCAAGCTCGATCAGCATGCCAAGCGGGTCTCTGAAATATATGGAGTCCATAAATCCACGGTCTTTTGGGCCTGAATGGGTTATACCGCGCTCGTCAAGCCGCTCGACAGTCTGTGCGAATGTTGCCAGGCTGACGGTCAGGGCAAGATGGTGCAGATGTCCGGCATCCTGCGGTGGCCGCTGTTTTTTGGCGGTTCGTTTTTCGTCGGTAAACACCGTGATCAGGCGCCCATCACCCGGATCAAAATACACATGGCCTTCATTCGGATCGTCCAGATTGGGCTGATCAAAAATGAACGGCATGCCCAAAACCCCCTCCCAGAAATCAATAGATGTCTGGCGGTCAGCACCAATGATGGTGATATGATGCACGCCTTGCGTTTGAATTTTTTGCATCGATTACTGTCCTAAAAATGTGCCATGTGACCGTGATGATGGCAATTTGCCTACCATCCGGCAGCGCCGGTTTTGATAAATGTACCATTATTCAGTTCATGCATGGCCTGTTGTAATTCAGCTTGTGTGTTCATCACAATCGGCCCGTGCCAGGCCACTGGTTCTTTGAGCGGCGCCCCAGAAATTAACAGAAACCGGACGCCTTGTTCGCCCGAGGTCACAGCAACTTCATCGCCGTCACCAAACAGTACCAACGTACGGTTGCCTGACAGATCACGGATTTCCAGCTCGTCACCGGCAAATTCTTTTTCGACCTTGACGCCAAAAGGTGACGACGCATTGCTGAAAGAGGCGCTGCCCTCAAAAATATAAGCAAACCCCTGACGCCGTGTATCGAACGGAAAAATCTTAAAGCATCTCGGCGGCAGAGTGATATCAAGATATTGCGGTTCGGCAGCGATGCCATCGACCGGCCCCTGATAGCCCCGATAATTGCCAGCGATCACACGTATCCGGCTGTCATCATCATCATGCAGTTCGGTTATATCTGCCGATTTAATATCCTGATAGCGCGGCGTGGTCATTTTTTCGCTGGCCGGTAAATTTGCCCATAATTGAAAGCCATGCATTTCGCCGGCTGCATTGCCATGCGGCATTTCCTGATGAATGATGCCCGAACCGGCGGTCATCCATTGCACATCACCGCCGCTCAAACGGCCCTGATTGCCCAGACTGTCGCCATGATCAACCGAGCCTTTCAGCACATAGGTGATGGTCTCGATGCCGCGATGCGGGTGCCATGGAAAGCCGTTTTCATATTGCGCCGGCACATCATTGCGAAAATCATCCATCATCAAAAACGGATCGAATGGTGTGGTATCGCCAAAGCCAAAAACGCGGCGCAGGTGAACGCCAGCGCCCTCCATTGTGGGGCGTGACTGGCTGGACATTTTCACTGGTCTGATCGACATCTGTGGTCTCCGTGTAACATAAAATTTTATTGGCGTGTCAGGCCTGCATGAAGCGTGATATGCCCACGCCATGCGCGTCATTCTGGCAATATAGGGTGGCTTTCCGTTTTTTTCCAAAACTGTTTGATGCAAGAACTTTTGCAGATTCGGTAATAAAGGATAAGAATAGAGCTGCAGATGCAATAAACGCCATTGCGCCATCGCGTAATACGGCGCATAAGGCAGGTGCGGTCAAGCTGAACGGCTGGCATGTCGCCGGCGTTGACAGATTTGCTTTGAGATCGACTATGTCATCATTACAACCGACATCCGAAAAACCTGCTGTTTTTGGCTCGCAAAATGTATTCGGCGCCCTATTAATGGGGCTGACGATGCTGTGCTTTGTGTCGAATGATGCCGTGATGAAGCTGATGTTCCAGTCGGTTTCAGTTGAGCAGGGGATTTTTGTACGCGGGCTGTTGGCGGTTCCGCTGATCGTGATCATTGCGTATCTGCGCAAAAATCTCTTTGTTCGTCTGGATCGCCGCGATTGGCTGATTGTCATTGTGCGAAGCGGTGCCGAACTTGCGGCGACTGTGACCTTTCTGACGGCTCTTGCGCATATGCCACTGGCCAATGTTACCGCCATTTTACAGGCCTTGCCACTGACCGTTACAATGTTTGTTGCGGTGTTTTTCGGTGAGCCGGTGGGGTGGCGGCGTTGGAGCGCCATTTTGATTGGCTTTGTCGGGGTATTGATTGTGATCAGGCCGGGAACCGACGGGTTTAACGATTATGCGGTATTGGCGGTGGTTTGTGTCGGCTTCGTAACCATCCGGGATGCCATCACCCGCCGTCTGAATACGCGTGTGCCGTCGCTGTTTGTGGCTTTGTTGTCGGCGATTCCGATTTGTCTTTATGGCGGGGTAATGACATCTGTGACTGGCTGGTCTTCGATGACGCCATTGATGTGGCTTTTGTTTCTGGTGACTGCTTTTGCCATTATTGGGGGCTATTTATTTTCGGTGATGGCGATGCGGAATGGCGAGATCAGCTTTGTTGCGCCGTTTCGCTATACCGGCATGATTTGGGCGATTTTATTTGGTGTTTTACTGTTTGACGACTGGCCTGACTCGATGACACTGCTTGGCAGCTTTATTGTGATTGGCATGGGTATTTATGCGTTCCACCGGGAACGAGTCCGCAAGGCAAAGCCGGTGAGCGTGCCACCGCGGGTGTAGTCTAGGCCGCGTTCCAGTTTCGCGGGATAGCTTTTTTGCGCGGGCTAGGGGCGGGCAGGCGTGTCATGCGGGTTGTTACGCCCGGCAATGGTCATGGTGATCACCGCTGCCAGAGTGATGGTTCCGCCGATAATTTCAAATTTTGTCAGGGACTCGCCCAAAAACACCCACGGCCATAACGGCCCCAAAACACTCTCGACCAGCACCAGCAGGCTGACTTCGGCCGCTGGCAGATAACCGGTTCCAGTTGTCACCAGAGCGATGCCGAGGCCAATGGTAAACGCCCCCATAAACAGGGTAATCAGCATATCTGTGTGTGCGATTAACAAAGCCCCATCGATCAGCACAGCGGCAATGGCGCCCAGCATCACACTGAAGATGCCAGCCATAAATGTGCCACCCAGCACATCTGTTTTGCGGCTGCGTCTGGCAATGACCAGCATCATTGCAAAACAAATGGCCGAGACGAAGGCGGTGATATTGCCAAGCGAATAGCCAAGTGTGGCGCCGTCATAAACCATCAGACCAACACCAAAAATGGCCAGACACATTGTTGGCCGGGTGACCGGGTGCGGTATCTCGCCAATCCATTTCCACGCAATAATGGCTGCCAAAAATGGTGCAATCGTTAAAATCAGTAATGTTGACGCTACCGATGTATGCAGCATTGAAAAAATATATGTGGCAAAGGCAAGCGCCAGCCAGCCCCCCATCCACAGATCATGCCGGTCAATCATTTTAAAAAATTTTTCCGGGCTGATGCGACGCCGAAGACAAACCACAAGCAGCACCATAAGCGTCAGGCTTAGCGAGCGGTAG
>JADHLR010000041.1 GCA_016780525.1 Candidatus Puniceispirillum sp. | reverse complement strand
CCGGGCGTTGTGAAGTCAAGCTGGTAAGAGGAGAAAAGCAAGATGTCTATGAGTGATCCTCTCGGCGATATGCTGACCCGTATCCGGAACGGCCAGAATGCGCGCAAAAGCGTCGTTTCTAGCCCGGCATCGCGGTTTCGGAGCAATGTGTTGGAAGTTCTCAAGCGCGAAGGCTATATCCGCAACTATTCAAGCGTTGATATTCGGCCGGGTTTGAAAGAGCTGAAAATCGAGTTGAAATACCATGAAGGTCAGCCGGTGATTTCAGAAATCAAGCGGGTGTCTCGTCCGGGCCGTCGTGTCTATTACGGTATTCGTGACCTGCCGCGGGTGTATAACGGTCTGGGCATTGCCATTCTGTCGACCCCACGTGGCGTTTTGTCAGACAATGAGGCCCGCACGGCAAAAGTCGGTGGCGAAGTCCTCTGCCACGTATTTTAAGGAGCGATTGACATGTCTCGTGTCGGTAATAGTGCAATTGCCATCCCATCTGGTGTCACAGTGTCACAGCAAGATGGTGTGGTTGTTGTAAAGGGAAAGAATGGTGAACTGAGTGCGCCGTTGCATAGTGAGGTTGAGCTGGTCGTCGCTGATGATGTGGCAACAGTGAAACCCCGCCGTAAAACCAAGCTTTCACAATCCTTATGGGGAACCATGCGGGCAACCATCAACAACATGGTTGTCGGGGTTGGTGAAGGATTTACGCGGAAGCTGGAAATCAATGGCGTTGGTTATCGTGCGGCGATGCAGGGTAACAAGCTGGTGCTCAACCTTGGCTATAGCCACCCGGTCGAAATGGCTGTGCCTGCGGGTCTGACAGTCGCTGTTGAAAACAACACGCAAATCAACATTTCAGGTGCTGACAAGCAATTGCTTGGGCAGTTTGCATCTGAGATACGTTCAAAGCGTCCACCAGAGCCGTTTAAAGGCAAGGGTGTGAAATATGCCGGTGAGCATATTGTGCGCAAAGAAGGTAAGAAGAAGTAGGGAACGCTCATGTTTACATCGAAAGAACTATTTGAGCGTCGTCGGACGCGTAATCGTACAAAGTTGCGCAAGGTGGCAAGCGGACAACCACGTCTGACCGTGCACCGTTCGTCAAAGCACATCTATGCACAAATCATTGATGATCAGGCTGGCAACACAATGGCGGCCGCATCAACACTCGATGCCGATTTCAAAAAGGCAAGCAAGACAACGGCTGATGCCGCAGCTGCGGCTGTGGTTGGCAAGCTGGTTGCCGAGCGTGCCAAAGCAAAGGGTGTTGAGGCTGTGGTATTTGATCGCGGCGGTTATATTTTCCATGGTCGCGTCAAGGCGCTGGCCGATGCCGCGCGCGAAGCCGGTTTGAAATTCTAAGGAGCACGGATTAATGGCACGCAATAACGAACGTCGGGATCGTAGCGCAGAACGTGAAGAGCCAGAACTGCTCGAAAAGCTGGTTGGCATCAATCGTGTGGCCAAGGTGGTCAAAGGTGGACGCCGGTTTGGTTTTGCCGCACTTGTCGTTGTCGGAGACGGCAAAGGACGGGCTGGCTTTGGTACGGGTAAAGCCCGTGAGGTGCCGGAAGCCATTCGCAAGGCAACCGAAGGTGCAAAACGCAACATGGTAAGGATTCCATTGCGCGATGGCCGTACATTGCATCACGATATCAAAGGCTATTACGGGGCTGGCAAAGTTCTGTTGCGGGCGGCACAGGCCGGTACAGGCATCATCGCCGGTGGCCCGATGCGCGCGGTATTTGAAGTGCTTGGTATTCAGGACATTGTTGCCAAATCAATTGGCAGTTCAAACCCGCACAACATGATCAAGGCGACATTCTCGGCACTTGAACATATTCAGGCACCACGTTCGGTTGCGCAAAAGCGTGGCAAGCGGGTCGCTGATGTGTTGGGTAAACGCGAAGACAAGCAGGCCGGCGACGACGCCGTCGCTGCGAATTAGGAGAGTGCAGATGGCTGCCAAATCAACTGTTCGGGTCACCCAGACGAAAAGCGCGATAGGCCGCAAAGGTGATCAGCGCCAGACATTGATCGGCCTCGGTTTGAATAAAATCGGCCGCACCCGTAATCTTGAAGACACACCATCAGTGCGTGGTATGATTAACAAGGTCAAGCATCTGGTTCGCGTTGATCAATAAGAAACATAAGATTTTAAACGACGGCATGCTGTGAACACAGGCCGGCAGGAGCAAAACATGAAACTGAACCTAGTCAAAGACAATCCGGGCGCGACCAAAAACGCCAAGCGGGTTGGGCGCGGTATCGGCTCGGGCACTGGTAAAACATCGGGAAGCGGTCACAAAGGCCAAAAGGCACGCTCTGGCGTGTCGATCAACGGCTTTGAAGGTGGTCAAATGCCGATCCACCGGCGTTTGCCAAAGCGTGGCTTTACCAATATTTTCCGCAAGGACTATGTTGAGGTCAATCTGGGTCGTCTGCAGGCAGCTGTCGACGCCGGTAAGCTGGATGCGGCTAAGCCAATCGATTCAGCAGCGATGCTGGCAGCTGGTGTTATCAGCAAGCCGCGCGACGGTGTGCGCATTCTGGCAAAGGGTGCGCTGACCGCAAAGAAGGTTGAAATTCATGCAGCCGGCGCCTCGAAAGCGGCGATTGCTGCTGTTGAAAAAGCTGGCGGTAAGATTGTCGTTCCAGCCGCCGCAACTGAATAGTTAAGGTAGCTCGGACGCATGGCATCACCCACCGATCGTATGGCAGCAGGATCCGGTTTTGGCGCATTGGCAAAAGCCGATGAGCTGAAGAAACGATTGTGGTTCACAGTTGGTGCGCTGATCATTTACCGTCTTGGCACCTATTTGCCATTGCCCGGCATTAACCCGGGTGCGCTTGCTGACATTTTTTCACAGCAATCCAGCGGTATTTTGGGCATGTTCGACATGTTTTCTGGCGGTGCGCTCGGCCGGATGACCATTTTTGCGCTGAATATCATGCCTTATATCACGGCATCGATTATCATGCAGCTTATGACCGCCATCGTTCCGTCGCTGGAAGCGTTGAAAAAAGATGGTGAGGGCGGGCGCAAGACAATTAATCAATATACCCGCTATCTGACAGTATTGCTGGCCAGTGTGCAGGGCTATGGCATCGCCGTGGCGCTTGAAGCGGCCAGCGGAGTGGTTGGTGATCCGGGGATGTTTTTCCGGCTGACCACGGTTGTCACGCTGGTTGGCGGTACATTGTTCCTGATGTGGCTTGGCGAACAAATTACCAGCCGCGGCGTCGGTAACGGCATCTCGCTGATTATTTTCTCTGGCATTGTCGCGGAATTACCAACGGCATTGGCCGGCACGCTGGAACTGGGTCGTACCGGGGCGTTGTCATCGATACTGATCGTGCTGTTGTTTGTGATGGCGGCGGCGGTGATCGCCTTTATCGTGTTCATTGAACGTTCGGTGCGCAAAATTGTTGTGCAATATCCAAAGCGCCAGCATGGCAATAAAGTGTTTGGTGGTGACCAGTCATTTTTGCCCTTAAAGATTAACGTGCCGGGTGTGATACCGCCGATTTTTGCCTCGTCATTATTATTGATGCCGGTATCGCTGATCAATCTGTCTGGTGGACAGGCCGGCGGTGCCGAATGGCTGGTGACATTGAATGCGCTGCTGGGGCGTGGCCAGCCGCTTTATTTGGCGGTTTATATCGGGATGATCGTGTTTTTCGCGTTCTTCTACACAGCGATCGTGTTTAACCCCGAGGACACCGCCGATAATTTGCGCAAATATGGCGGGTATGTGCCAGGTATACGTCCGGGCAAATCGACCGCCGACTATCTTGATTTTGTGCTGACACGTCTAACCGTGCTTGGCGCCGCCTATCTGGCAGCGGTCTGTATCCTGCCGGAAATTCTGATCAGCCAATATGCCGTGCCGTTTTATTTCGGAGGTACATCATTATTGATTGTGGTGACCGTAACATTGGATACTGTCGGGCAGATCCAGTCGCATTTGCTGGCGCATCAATATGAAGGCCTTGTTAAAAAATCACGTTTGAAGGGGCGCCGTTAGATGAATATCATTCTTTTTGGGGCACCGGGTGCCGGCAAAGGCACGCAAGCACAGCGGATTGTAACAACCCGCAATATGGTGCAGTTGTCGACGGGTGACATGTTGCGCGCGGCGATTGACTCGGGAAGTGAACTGGGTTTGCGCGCCAAAGAAATCATGGATCGCGGCGAACTGGTATCAGACGAAATCATCGTCGGCATGATCGATGCGCGGATGGATCAGGATGATTGCGCCCAGGGCGTCATTCTGGATGGTTTCCCGCGCACCGTTGCACAGGCCGCGGCACTCGACGACATGTTGCGTGGCAAAGGTCTGGCGCTTGACCATGTGATTGAAATTAAAGTTGACGAAGACGCGCTGTTTGCGCGTATTGAGACCCGCGCTGCTGAAACCGGTGGGGCGCGTAGCGATGATAATGCCGAAACCTTGCGGAAACGGCTGGCGGTGTATCATGAGAATACGGCACCTTTACTTCCCTATTATCGGGAAAAAGGGGTGTTGCGGAGTGTGGACGGCATGGCCTCTATCGAGGACGTCGCTGCGCAAATAGATAATTTATTGGAGTAACGCATTTGCGTTAAGGTTGACTGTTTCAAGTTTCGGCCTATAATTCGCCGCCTTCAAGGAAATCTTTCCGATGAATGAGGCAAAATAGGCTCCGGTAAAACGGGTACCTGTTACAACAGTCATCAATGAAAAAGGAGCCTGACTGTGGCACGAATTGCTGGTGTAAATATTCCGACCAAAAAGCGGGTCGAGATCGCACTGACCTACATTCATGGCATTGGAACAACCAGTGCCAAAACAATCTGTGCGAAAGCCGGGGTCCCTGACGAACGCCGGGTGAATGATCTGTCGGAAGAGGAGCTGACCCGTTTGCGCGACATCATTGATCAGGATTTCCTGGTAGAAGGTGATTTGCGTCGGCAAACGTCAATGAATATCAAGCGTTATCTTGACCTTGGGTGCTTGCGCGGGCTTCGGCACCGCCGCAATCTGCCGGTTCGTGGTCAGCGTACGCACACAAATGCACGCACCCGCAAAGGCCCGGCAAAGGCCATCGCTGGTAAGAAGAAATAGTCACGCTGACCCGAGGAGTCCAAATCAATGGCAAAACAACCTAGCCAAGGCCGAGTTCGTCGTCGCGAGCGGAAAAATATCTCAAATGGTGTTGCACATGTGAATTCCACATTTAACAATACCATGGTTACCATTACAGATGTACAGGGCAATACGATCGCCTGGGCGTCGGCTGGTGGTATGGGCTTTAAAGGCTCGCGTAAATCAACACCTTTCGCCGCACAATTGGCAGCTGAAGATGCTGGCAAGAAAGCTGCGGAACATGGCATGAAGTCGCTTGATGTTCAGGTTCGTGGCCCCGGTTCAGGCCGTGAGTCAGCATTGCGCGCGTTGCAGTCAGTTGGTTTCAATGTGACATCAATCCGCGATGTGACACCGATCCCGCATAATGGCTGTCGTCCCCGTAAGCGGCGCCGCGTTTAACTGCCTTTTTTGCCGAATTTTCAGCGGCAGGCTGCGACAGCAGCCAAGTGCCGCAAACCTTGATTAAAAGGACATCGCCATGATTGAAAAGAATTGGCTGGATCTGAAAAAGCCAGACGAAATGGAAATCAAAGTTTCCGAATATAACCAAAGTCAGGCGGTTGTGGCCGTTGGCCCGTTCGAGCGTGGTTTTGGTGTTACCATTGGTAACGCATTGCGGCGGGTGTTATTGTCGTCGCTGCAAGGTGCGGCGGTAACGTCCGTGCAGATCCAAGGCGTTGTGCATGAGTTTTCGTCGATTCCGGGCGTGCGCGAAGATGTGACCGATCTGGTGTTGAATCTGAAGGGCGTTGCCGTGCGTATGGATGCCGAAGGGCCAAAGCGTCTGCGGTTGAATGCCGAAGGCCCGGCAACGGTGACAGCCGGGATGATCTCGGAAAGCGCCAATATTGACATTATGAACCCTGACCATGTGTTGTGCCATCTCGATAAAGGTGCATCATTGGCGATGGAGCTGACCGTTAATACAGGCAAGGGATATGTGCCGGCGAGCGCGCTGCGCGCCGAAGATTCACCGATTGGTCTGATTCCAATTGACGCCATCTTCAGCCCGGTCAAGCAGGTTGCTTACAAGGTTGAAAATGCGCGTGTTGGTCAGATCACCGATTATGACAAGCTGCTGCTGACAATCGAAACCGATGGCTCTATCACGCCTGATGATGCGGTGGCATATGCCGCGCGTATTTTGCAGGAACAGTTGCAGACATTCATCAATTTCGAAGAGCCAAAAGGCGAGCCAGCACCATCCGAGCCAGAGCTGCCATTCAGCCGGAATTTGCTGCGTAAAGTTGATGAGCTTGAATTGTCGGTTCGTTCAGCCAATTGTCTGAAGAATGACAACATTGTTTATATTGGCGATCTGGTGTTGAAAACCGAGCACGAAATGCTGCGGACACCAAACTTTGGCCGTAAATCGCTGAACGAGATTAAGGAAGTGCTGAAAGGCATGAACCTTGAGCTTGGGATGGATGTGGCCAACTGGCCGCCTGAAAATGTTGAAGAATTAGCCCGGCGTCTTGACGAACCTTTCTAATCTTCGTCAGCGTTTTGAATTAGGATCTAAGGAGAAATAAAATGCGTCATCGCAATGCTGGTCGGAAACTGAACCGTACCTCGCAGCACCGCCAAATGTTGTTTCGCAACATGGCACAGGCGCTGATCAAACATGAACAGATCGTGACAACTTTGCCAAAGGCCAAGGAATTACGACCGGTTGTTGAACGTCTGATCACACTTGGCAAGCGCGGCGATCTACATGCACGCCGTTTGGCTTTTGCGCGGTTGCGTGATGATGCGGTAACGAAAAAACTGTTTGAGGTTTTGGGCCCCCGTTATGCCGAGCGGGCTGGTGGTTACACGCGGGTGCTAAAAGCCGGCTATCGCTATGGTGACTCGGCGCCGATGGCGGTGATCGAGCTGGTCGATCGTGACGAGGATGCGCGTGGTCAGGATTCTGGCCCAACGCAGGATATGGACGCTAATGATGTTGAGGCTGGTGCCGCTGCCTAGATCAACGTCATTTTTACGCGTTTTGAAGGGGTCGCCAATTGGCGGCCCTTTTTTCTTTGACAGCTCGGTCGCTTCATAGATGATACAGGGTATGGAAGAGCTTGATCTGGGCACCGCCACGCCGGCACCACTCGCAGAATTATTGCGCCCCAAAACACTTGATGATGTTGTTGGGCAGGACAGCTTGTTAGGCCCGGACGGCCGGTTACGGATGATGCTGGCACAGGGCAGTTTAGGGTCAATCATCTTATGGGGGCCGCCCGGCACGGGTAAAACCACCATCGCCCGTTTATTGGCCGGGGCCGCCGATATGGTGTTTGAACCGGTATCTGCGGTTTTTGACGGGGTGGCCGAGCTGCGGAAAGTCTTTGCCCGCGCCGAACAAAACCGACAGGCCGGACGGCGCAGCCTGCTGTTTGTTGACGAGGTGCATCGGTTTAACAAAGCGCAACAGGACGGGCTGTTACCACGGGTTGAAGACGGCACGGTGACATTGGTCGGGGCAACGACGGAAAACCCGTCATTTGCGTTGAATGGGGCGCTGTTGTCGCGGGCGCAGGTGTTGGTGCTGAACCGTCTCGATACAGCCGCTCTAGAGGCTATTTTGCGGCGTCTGGAGGCGCATATCGGGCATGATTTGCCGGTGGATACCGCGGCGCGGGCAGATTTATGCGCGATGGCGGATGGGGATGGGCGTTATTTGCTCAATATGGCGGCGCTGCTGATCGACCGGCCGCCGCAGCCGCAGCTTGATACAGCGGCATTGGTGCAGATTGTTGCGGCGCGGGCGCCAGCTTTTGATAAGGCCGGGGATCAACATTATAATCTGATGTCGGCATTGCATAAGACGCTGCGCGCATCTGATGCGGATGCCGGGCTGTATTGGTTGGGCCGGATGCTGGCCGGTGGCGAGGATCCGCATTATATTTTGCGGCGTTTGACCCGGTTTGCAGCCGAAGATGTCGGGCTTGCCGAACCCGAGGCGGTGTCGCGGGCATTGGCCGCATGGCAGGCCTATGAACGCCTTGGCAGTCCCGAGGGGGATCTGTCCATCGCCTGTTTGGTGATTTATCTGGCGACCGCGCCAAAATCGAATGCGGCGTATCGGGGCTTTAAGCAAGCCACCGCCGCCGCCGCGCAAACCGGCTCGCTGCCGCCACCTGCACATATTTTGAATGCCCCGACAAAAATGATGAAAGATCTTGGCTATGGCGCCAATTACGCCTATGACCATGATGATCCCGACGGGTTTTCCGGACAAAATTGCTTTCCCGATGATATGCCACGGGCGCGTTATTACCATCCGGTTGAACGTGGCTATGAACGCGAAATTGCGAAACGTCTTGCCTATTGGGATCGTTTGCGCGCTGCCAAACAGGGGGGCGATCCATCCACATGACGGGGCGCTTCAACAAATGCGTGTTTTGCGGTTTCTGACTGGTCAAACAGCTTGGGCTGTGGCAATGACAACGCCGTTACACAAATAACTTTGGGCTGATGAATGACTGGGTCGGTAGAGAAAAAACCTGTGCAATGGCGTTTTGAGACAGTGCCGCCGGACGAGGATGATAGCCGTCTTGACCGGTTTTTGCGGCGGCTTGTGCCGGGGTTGGCGCAAGGCTCTATCGAGCGGATGCTGCGTAACGGGCTGATCCGGGTCGATGGCGGCAAGGCGAAAGCCAATAACCGTCTGTTGGCCGGGCAGATTGTGCGGCTGCCACCCGATCTGCAACCGGTGGCCGAAAAAAAATCACCCGGATCGCCAAAAATCGTCGCCAGTTCGAGCCTGCGACAGCAATTTGACGATATGTTTCTGGCCGAAGGACGCGGCTGGCTGGCGATCAACAAACCAAGCGGCTTGGCGGTGCAGGGTGGCACATCGATTGCCACGCATGTGGATGGCATGCTGCAGGCGCTGGCGTCACGCAGCGACACCAGGTTGCGGCTGGTGCATCGCATCGACAAGGATACAAGCGGTGTGTTGCTGCTGGCCAAAACCCTCGAGTCAGCGCGCGCCTTGACCGAAGCGTTTCGGCGACACCAGATCGAAAAAACCTATCTGGCGATTGTCATGGGGTTGCCGCCGGAACATGGCAAGATCCGTGCCCCGCTTAAAAAACTGGCGGGTAAGCTGGGTGAAAAAATGGTTGTCGATGACGATGGACAGGATGCCACCACATTGTTTCGCCGGATTGACCATGCCGGACGTAAATTATCGCTGATGGCATTGCGCCCGTTGAGTGGGCGTACCCATCAGCTGCGCGTGCATATGCAGCATCTCAACACACCGATTTGCGGCGATGGGAAATATGCCGGCGAGGCGGCGCATCCGGGCGGGGTGGTGGCGCGCCGGCTGCATCTTCACGCCTGGCAGGTCAAGCTGACCGATGGCAAGGTGATTACCGCACCGCTATCGCCGCATTTCGCCGCCAGCATGGAACAGTTAGGGTTGGCATTGCCGCCACAAGGCTGGCGTTTTCAGGATGGATAGCATGCAGGCAAAAAAACGGTTTTACAAAGATGTCACAACCGATGCGGGTGACGATGGCTGGGTGATTAAGCTCGACAATCGCATGCTACGGTCACCGGCAGGTGAGCTGCTGCATCTGCCATCACCGGCTTTGGCCGCCGCGGTGGCCGACGAATGGCGGGCGCAGGACGAACATATTGATGCGGCCAGCATGCCGCTATTCAGCCTTGCGGTGACGGTGCTCGACAGGGTGATGCCGCAACAACCGGCGATCGTTTGCGAGCTTGCCGGCTATGGTGATAATGATTTGTTATGCTATCGCGCCGATGATGATGATCTGGCGGCGCGCCAGCAGCAATTCTGGCAACCCTGGCTGGAATGGGCAGACAGCGCATTTGGTGTCAGTCTAGAGGTGGCAACCGGCATTATGCCGGTGAACCAGCCGCATGCCGGCGGCTTTCATGATGCCTTGCAGCAATTTGATGCCTGGCGGTTGGGGGCTTTGCACCGGGCTGTCAGCCTTGGTGGGTCGTTGGTTCTGGGGCTGGGGTTTGTGGCCGGCCGGCTGGACGCTGAACAGCTATTCAACACCGCTTTTCTGGATGAATTATGGCAAAATGAAAAATGGGGGCGCGATTACGAGGCCGAAGACCGGCAAAATTATATCCGCGCCGAACTGGCCGAGGCAGCGCGGTTTCTGCAATTGCTGCCAGACCAGCCGCAGGCCGGCACATGAACGTCGCGCTCAGGCTGTCGCCGCAATCGCTTGGTCGGCTGTCCGCCTATAATGATGCGGATCTGGGGCCGCATGCACAGGCGTTATGGCGTGATTTATGTGCCGCCGCCGCTGCCGGACTGCCTTTGGCGGTGGTAGCATTGGCCGCGGCATTGATCGATGTGGTGGCGCATGAAGATGCCGGGCCGGCTGGCTATCTTGACGGGGCGGCCTTTAGCTTTGCTGGCAATAAGGCGGCGCTTGGCTGGCTGCGGCGGCGGCGCAATGGCATTTTGCATCACGAACAGCCGACCGATGGTCTGATGGGTGAGAGCGATGCCGCGCGCTGGCTGCTGGCCGATGCCGAACGTGCCGTTGCCACGCTTCTTGAATATCTTGCCGATTTAGATGTCGGTGCTGCGGACTGACTAGAAAAAATCGTGAAACCGCGCCTGTAACCGCTGGTCGAGCTGTGGCATCGAGATTTGCACACCAAGCGCCGCCAGCGAGGTCACCCCGCCATCACGCACACCGCATGGCACAATCGCGTCAAAAGCTGCCAGCTCCGGGTCAAGATTTATCGCCAGCCCATGCCAGCTGACCCAGCGGCTGATGCGGATGCCAATGGCGGCGATTTTATCCATGCCGGACGGGCTGTTGCCTGTTTGCACCCAGATCCCGGGAAGGCCGTCGCGGCGATGCCCGGCAACACCGCAATCAGCAAGGCTGGCAATCACCCAGCTTTCCAGCCCATGCACCAGCGCCCGCACATCATGCCCACGCGCGGCAATATCCAGCATGACATAGGCAATGCGCTGGCCGGGGCCATGATAGGTCCATTGCCCACCGCGCCCATTGCGCAGCGCCGGAACATCCCCCGGCGCCAGCAAATCAGCGTCACGCGCCGATGTGCCGCCGGTATAGACAGCTTCATGCTGCAACAGCCAGACCGCCTCAGCCGCGCCCTCAGCCCGTATCGCAGCCGCATGTTCCTGCATCGATTGCACCAGCGGCGCATAGGGCTGTAACCCGTCAAAATGCCGCCAGTGGGGCGACCCGCCAGATAAAGCGTTTTTGCGCATAGCAGAAACAATCCGCACAAGGGGTGGTTATGTTGCGCGCGGAGCCTGTGACGATCCGCGGATGTGCTGCATGATACAGCCGAATGGCGCGATTGGCTAGGCCGCGCCACTGTCGGGGGGCAATTGGTGGGGGTGTCCATCTGCCCAAGCTGGCAGATTATTTCGGCGGGGTGGCGCGAAACAGGACTTGATTAAATCGC
>JADHLR010000040.1 GCA_016780525.1 Candidatus Puniceispirillum sp. | reverse complement strand
AGCGCGCGTGGAAAAAAAGATGAAAACAAAATTCACGCCTTTATTCAGGCAGCGCAAATAGGCTAAAATATTCAGCAGAGGTCATGTCATCCGAAACCATGTCATCCGACATCGAATCAAACAGGGTCGCAGCTAACAGCGCTTCACAAAAAAAGAGACAGCTTATGAGCACCGCATCGCTAAACACCTATCGCAATCAGCCAGACGAGGCTGGACGCTTTGGCATTCACGGCGGCAGATTTGTCGCCGAAACGCTGATGCCACTCATTCTCAATGTTGAGTCTGCTTATAACGCGGCGCGGGCCGATAAGAGCTTTGCCGCCGAGCTTGCCTATTATCAAAAACATTATATCGGGCGGCCAAGCCCCCTGTATTTTGCGGAACGGCTGACATCTTATTTCGGCGGCGCAAAATTATATCTCAAACGTGATGAGCTGAATCATACCGGCGCGCATAAAATCAACAATGTTATCGGTCAGGCACTTTTGGCCAAGCGCATGGGCAAAACCAAAATTATTGCCGAAACCGGTGCTGGCCAGCATGGCGTCGCCACCGCCACCGCCTGTGCGCTGTTCGATATGGAGTGCGAAGTCTTTATGGGGGCTGAAGATGTCGAAAGACAGCGTCCCAATGTCGAGCGCATGCGGCTGCTTGGCGCAAAAATTCATCCGGTCACATCTGGCACCGGCACCTTAAAAGATGCGATGAACGAGGCTTTGCGATATTGGGTCACCAATGCCGAGACACATTTTTACATTATTGGCACGGTGGCTGGCCCGCATCCCTACCCGCAAATGGTACGCGATTTTCAGTCAGTCATCGGTATCGAGGCACGCGCACAGATTCAGGAAGCCGAAGGACGGCTGCCTGATAAAATTGTCGCTTGTATTGGCGGCGGGTCAAATGCCATGGGGCTGTTTTATCCGTTTCTGGATGATAAAGAGGTTGAAATTTTCGGCGTTGAAGCCGCGGGAAAAGGTGTCCCAAGCGGCTTGCATGCGGCATCGCTCACCGGTGGGCAACCCGGCATTTTGCATGGCAACCGCACCTATTTGCTGCAAAATGACGATGGGCAGATTACCGATGCGCATTCAATTTCGGCCGGGCTGGATTATCCCGGCATTGGGCCTGAACATTCCTGGTTGCATGACACGGGGCGGGTCAATTATGTCAGCGCCACCGATGATGAAGCGCTGGTTGCCTTTCAGCTATGCGCCCGCCAGGAAGGCATTATTCCGGCGCTCGAACCGTCGCATGCGCTGGCCTATATCAGCACCATGATTGGCGATATGCCGGCCAACCAGATTGTGATTTTAAATATGTGTGGACGTGGTGACAAAGATCTGGGCGCGGTGCTGCCGATGCTGGATAAATTGGGACGGCTATGAGCCGCGCACGCGCACCGATTCAGATCATAAACCAGCGAGCTTGATGTAAGAGGCATTCATGACAGGCCGGATAGAAACAGTATTTGCAAACGCCAAAAAAGCCAATCGCGGCACGCTGGGGGTATTTATCACCGCTGGCGATCCAGATGCCGCAACCACATCAGCCCTGCTTGATTCATTGGTTGAGGCCGGCGTCGATTTCATTGAACTTGGCATGCCATTTTCTGATCCGATGGCCGATGGCCCGGCGATTCAAGCGGCCTCGTTGCGTGCGCTTCGCGGCGGCATGACGCTGACCGGTACGCTGCAAATCGCTGCCGCCTTCCGCCAGCGTCATCCTGATGTGCCGCTGATTCTGATGGGCTATTACAACCCGATTTATATTTATGGCAATGATCGTTTCATTGCTGATGCGCTGGCAGCTGGTGTTGACGGGCTGATCATTGTCGATCTGCCGCCGGAAGAAGACAGTGAATTATGCCTGCCAGCGAAACAGGCCGGGTTGAAATTTATCCGCCTTGTGACCCCCACAAGCGATGCAAACCGCCTGCCGGCAATTTTGGCCGAAGCCAGTGGATTCATTTATTATGTATCGGTTTTGGGCATTACCGGCACGAAAAGTGCGGCGGCTAACTCAATTTCTGACGCTTATCAGCGGATTCGCGCACAGACCGACCTGCCAATCGTTGCCGGCTTTGGCATTCGCACCCCGCAACAGGCGGCCGAAGCGGCAGATCTGACCGACGGAGCGGTTGTCGGATCAGCCGTTGTTGATATTATTGCCAATAATCTGAGCGACCAGCCAGCGCATGGCGTTAACGGTGATATTGTACAAAAAGTCGCCACTTTTGTCGGCGAACTTGCCACAGCGATTCGTAAATAGGGGCATAGGATGAACTGGATTACAAACTCGGTTTTACCCAAAATCAAAGCCTGGGTGAAATCAGATGACGTGCCGGAAAATCTCTGGGTAAAATGCAGCGCCTGCAATCAGATGATTTTTCACCGTGAATTTGAGATTGCCTATAATTGCTGTTCGACATGTGGACATCATGCACCATTGGCACCGGCAAGCCGCTTTGCCATGACCTTTGATGATGGCGCTTTTGACATGATCAGCTTGCCAGCTATCGAAGATGACCCGCTGAAATTTCGTGACAGCAAAAAATACAGCGACCGGCTGCGTGACACCCGCAGCAAAACTGGGCTGAATGATGCCATCGCTGTTGCCGCCGGCAAGGTCAATGGCTATCCATGCGTCATCGCCGCATTTGACTTTCGCTTTATGGGCGGGTCGATGGGGCGC
The DNA here is from genome assembly GCA_016780525.1 of Candidatus Puniceispirillum sp. GTDB lineage: Bacteria > Pseudomonadota > Alphaproteobacteria > Puniceispirillales > Puniceispirillaceae > UBA3439. Next base: position 8,990 of record JADHLR010000040.1, on the reverse strand, counting down.
ATGGTTGGCAATGGCATCATCGCTGCCGCCAATGAGGCGGTGTCGCGCAAGGCGGCTTTGATCACCGTGCCATCAACCGGCGGCGCGCGGATGCAGGAAGGCGTGCTGTCATTGATGCAATTGCCGCGCACCATTGTCGCTGTCGATAAAGTGCGCGATGCCGGGCTTCCTTATCTTGTATTACTGGCGCATCCGACAACAGGTGGTGTAACCGCGTCTTTTGCCATGCTTGGCGATATTCAGATTGCCGAACCCGGCGCGATTATTGGCTTTGCCGGCCGCCGAGTTATCGAAGAAACCGTTCGGGAAAAACTGCCCGAAGATTTTCAGACAGCCGAATATCTGATGGATCACGGCATGGTCGATGCGGTTGTTGCGCGGTCTGATCAAGCCGCCTATATCGGAAAAATTCTGGATTTTCTGATGGGGCCGAAAGGCACCTCAAAGGCGGCCTGATGCCATCCATCTGCGGTGCCGATTCTGCCAAACGGGCCGAAAAGGCACTTGCCCGACTGGCCGCGCTTCATCCAAAACTGATCGACCTTGGGCTCGAGCGCAGCTTTGCGCTGTTGCGCCAGCTCGGTGATCCCCAGCGGCATTTGCCACCAACCATTCATGTCGCCGGCACCAATGGCAAAGGCTCGGTCATTGCCTTTTTACGTGCCATTGCCGAAGCCTCTGGTGCCACCACACATGTCTATAGCTCGCCGCATCTATGCCGGTTTAACGAGCGCATCAGACTGGCTGGAAAGCTGATCAGCGATCACGCTCTGGCCGATCTTCTCGAAGAAGTCGAAACCGCAAACGGCACCCAGCAGGTAACGTTTTTCGAGGTCACAACCGCGGCCGCCATGCTGGCTTTTTCACGCCAGCCGGCGGATCTGATGTGCCTTGAAACCGGGCTTGGCGGGGCATTGGATTCAACCAATGTTCTGGACGTGCCGCTGGCCACAATTATCACCCCGATTGCCCGCGATCATGAACATTTTTTAGGCACGGACATCATTGGCATTACCGAACAAAAAGCCGGCATCATGCGGCCGGAAACGCCATGTTTCAGCGCCGGACAAACGGCGGAAGTGGCCAGCGCCCTGCAATCTTGTGCCGACAAGATTGGCGCGCCATTGATGATTGCCGGCCGCGACTTTGAGATCCGCGCCAGCGCCGATGGCGGCGGTACGCTGATCAGCCCGGAAAACCGCATTGATTTTCCGCCACCCGGGCTTGCTGGCGCGCATCAGATCGACAATGCCGGGCTGGCTTTGATGGCGCTGCAAGCCACCCGCCCCTATACCGCCGACGGCATTGCCAATGCGCGCTGGCCGGGGCGCGTCCAGCATCTTGATAACGGCGCGCTTGCCGACGCCTGGCCGCATCACCAGATCTGGCTTGATGGGGCGCATAATGCACATGGGGCACACGCCCTTGCCAACACCCTAAGCGGCATTCATGACGGCAAATGGAATATCATTTGTGGGGCGTTAAACACTCGTGACCCAGCCGAATTTTTGGCACCGATTGCCCCATTGGCTGGCCGCGTGGCCTGTCTAACAATTCCCGATCAGGACGCCAGCCTGTCGGCTGCCGAGATGCGTGATGCGGCCAAAGCGCAAGGGCTGAACGCATCCGCCGCGGCAACACTGGCGACGGCGTTTGACAGCCTCGACCCCAGCTTGCCGGTGATCATCTGCGGCTCACTCTATCTGGCCGGGCATGTTTTGCTGCAAAATAAAACGCTGCCCGATTAACAGGCAGCGTTTATGTTTATCATCTGCTGATGCGGCGCGATTAGGCGTATTGGTTGATCCAGTCCTCTAATTGCGATTTTGGCAATGCCCCCATTTTTTCGGCAACGACCTCACCATCTTTAAAAATCAGCAATGTCGGAATGCCGCGCACATTATATTTTTGCGGGGTCAGCGGATTTTCATCGATATTCAATTTTACGATTGAGATGCTGTCACCTCTATCGTTTGAAATCTCTTCCAAAGCCGGGCCAATGGCTTTACACGGGCCGCACCATTCGGCCCAAAAATCAACTAAAACAGGTGTGCCAGCTTGCAACACATCTGCTGAGAAATCACTATCGGTTGTTTTAGATGTTGCCATTGTTACCCACCCCATATCTGGTTTAACGGTGCTGCGATATAACGACGAAAATTCGCCGGCACCGCACCACGCAAATTGAATTTATGGGCTGGCAAAGTGACAGTCAAGCATACCTAACAGCTTTATTTGTCCTGTCGGTCAGCAAACAACCGCTGCAACGCCTGTTGCCGCTGATCCACGGTGATATCCTCGATAAACTGGCTATGCGTCCAGACCAGCCAACAAGCGATGTCCCGGCCCTGATAGATCTGCGACAACAACGCATCATAGAGCGCCATTTGCTCTATATAGCTGTTTGGTGCCGCCCCATGCGGGCGTTGCCCGGTTTTGAAATCTGCCAGAATGATCCGGTCGTCACCAACATAAAGCCGGTCAATTTGTCCAGCCACACCAATCCCGTTGATGCGCCCATTGATTGGCACTTCGGCCAATGCCCCCTGCCCGAATAATGGGGCCAGTTCCGGCATCGACATGACCTTCACAACCCGCTGCAGAATGTCCGCTTTCACCGACTCGCTTAACGCATCATCCTGTCGCAGAATGGGCTGTGCGACGGCATGCCACCGCGTTTCCGGCACTGATGGCAGAATTTCCAGCAACCGATGCGCGATCCGCCCATACGCCAACCCGCTGCGCCGGGTTCCGGCATCTTGGCGTGGGGCGAGCGTCGACGGGGCATGATCAAGGCCGGGCTGTGATGGCCGCAACGGCCGGCCGGTCGGCGCATCTATCGGCGCGGGGCGGGCAATCCAGTCACTGTCAGTTGACACCACAGCGCGATGCGGCGGTAACGCCGCACGATCAGCTTCGGTGGCCTCGGTTATGCGGGTGGCCGCGATCTCGAGACGCATATGCCCATCATCGGTTTCTTCAACCCCTGGTAGCGTTGCCAATGCCGATTTGATCAGGGCATAATCGCTGCCATCCAGCACCCGTACCCCATGCGGTTTTTCCCAGCCGGCAACGACCAGCCCTTCGCGCGCCCGGGTCAGCGCAACATATAAAAGACGGTTGGCTTCCTGCTGTTCCAGATCGCGGCTGGCGGCTTTCGCGTCCAGAATAAATTGCGGCTGGAACGCCGCCCCGGGTGGAAACCAATAGACCGCGCGGCCGTCACTGTCGCTGCCGGTCAGCTGTGGGATGCTGCGCGATTTCAGCATATCGGGCAGGATCACAATGGGTGCCTCCAGCCCCTTGGCCCCATGAATTGTCATCACCCGCACTTCACCGCTGCCGGCGCTGTCCATATCCCGTTTGATATCCCCGCCACTGCCGCGGATAGACGCCAGAAACTGTAGCAATGACATGCCATCGCCAAGCGCCATGCTTTGCGCCAGACCAAGAAAATGATCGAGCGATTCATGCACCGCATGGCCGAGCCGCCGGATAAAATTTTGCCGCCCCCCATTCACCAGAACATAGCTATAAAAGCCAAACACCGACTCGCCATCTGCGACCATTCGCCATTGCGCCATCTGGTCGGCAACAGCGCCGAATTTGTCATCACCGCCCCGATGCGCCATCAAAGCGGCATATAAACTGGCATCACCACGCGCATAGGCAAGCCGGTATAAATCATCATCATCAAGCCCGCAAAGCGGCGATTTCAATACAGAGGCAAGCTGCAAATCATCTTCCGGCAGCATCATCACATCGCCAAGCGCCAATAAATCCTGAATTTCGATCTGTTCTTCCAGCCGCATCCGGTCAGCCCCGGCCACCGGAATGCCGTTGTGCTGTAATGCTTTGAGTATTTGCTCAAAAAATGCGCCGCGTTTACGCAACAGAATCAATATATCACCAGCCCCGACGGGTTTGCCCGAAGACAGGGTTTTGCTGCCAATCCATGCTTTTAGCTTGTCGGCAAGCTGCTGTGCGGCTTTTGTTTCTGCGGCATTGGCGCTGGCCATAACAGGCGCACCAAACATCTGATCCGGGGTGCCTTCCGCATCACCCGAAACCACCGGCCAGATTTCAACAAACCCGTCAAGATCGTCACGCGCCACCTGATGCGGGGTAAAATCTTCAATGCCGCTGCGCTCGGGGATCAGCGCATTGACAAGCTGTAAGATCGGCTGGCTTGACCGAAACGACACTGACAATGCGACATCGCGAAATTCTTTTTCCGCCTCGGCGGCGCGTTTAGCCAGCGACATGCGGTTATCGCCCATGACCCGCGGGTCGGCACCCTGAAAGGAGTAAATCGACTGTTTAAAATCGCCAACCGCAAACATGCTGCGATCCGGCAGATTTTGCGCGGCATCGGTACGGCGTTGTGGCCCGTGGTAATCAGCCCCCTCTCCGGCAAAAAAATCATCCATCAGCCGGCGTAACAGCTGCCATTGTTGCGGGCTTGTATCCTGTGCCTCGTCGATCAATATATGCTGGATGCCATTATCCAGTTTCCGCGCCACCCATTGCGCCGCATCGCTTTGGTCCAAAAGCTGATTGGTGCGGTTGATCAGGTCATTATAGTCAAGCACCCCGCGCACCGCCTTGAGCCGTTCATATTCGCGCCAGAACGCCACCCCATAGCGATAAAGCGCCACCGTCATCTGTTTGCAAATTTGCGCCTTTTCACCACAAAGCAGCGGCTCAATACAGTCAATAACAGCCTGTTGTATGGCCACCGCGTCAGGCAAGGTTTTGCGGATGCCCGCATTTGACAGCGACCGTTCGGCCAGCGGCCCGTTCGCCGAAAACAGCGCATCGACAAGAAAAGACAGTTTTTGAATGCGGTCATCAGGCGTCTGTGCCAGCCACACATCCATCAACGCCCCCCGGCGTATATGTCGGTCGACATCCGAGGCTTGCAGAGCCGCCGCCACCATGCGCAAGGCGTCATCATCAATGCGCGCAACCGTCACCCGCTTTTGACTTTCCGCATCATCCGCATCACCGATATGCAACGCATCTTCAAAATGTCTGATGATTTTGCTGATGATATTGGGGTCGGCCAGACGGGTTTCGCGATCGAGAAATGCCTGCAAAATTTTGTCAGCGCGATCCTCATTCGCCGTTGCCGCGATGATCTGCACCGCTGCCATCAATTCTGCATCAGCCGACGCCATGATGCCATTGCGCGCCAACAGCTTTAGCCGCGCCTGTTCATCATCATCGGCCAGACGCGCATGCGGGGCGATACCCGCCTCAATCGGGAATCTGTGCAAAATTGTCTGGCAAAATGAATGAACCGTCTCGACCCGTGGCCCGTTATCATTATCCAGAATTTCGGCAAACAGGCTGCGGGCGCGCTGCAACATATCCTGACGCGGCGTATCTATACCCATATCTTTTAGGTCGTCAGCCAGTTTCTGCGCGCTGATAATCGTCCAGTCACCAAGCCGCTTATTAATACGATTACGCATTTCAGCGGCGGCGGCACGCGTATAGGTGACACATAAAATGCTGTCAGCCGGCGCCCCGGCAAGCAGCAGTCGCAAAACCCGGTCAGTCAACAGCTTGGTTTTGCCGGTGCCGGCATTGGCCGACACAAATACCGATGCGACGGGATCAGATGCACGCGCCTGCGCCGCGCTAGCATGATGTATCAGATTACTCATCATCGGCCTCAATCTGCCATTCACGGCATCGCGCCAGATGTTTGTATGGTCGAAATGGTGGCACCCGGGTCGGCACCGGTTCAGACAAATAACAGGTTGACGGGTCATCATAGGCGGCAACAAGCAATTCAAGATCCTGTCGCATTTTTAACGGGTCAAACCCATCTTTACGGACAGGCTTAATGCTGCCCGGCTGGGCGCGGCTGCCTGACAACTGCCAATATTCCAGCTGCGATACATCGCCTGCCGGTGCCTGATCAAACCCGCCCTCGGCCGCAATCAGCGCCTCTACCGATAATTGGTTACGCGCCCCCTCGGCCACCATTGTTGCCGACGGCACCACGCCGGTTTTGTAATCAACGATGCACCAGCTTTCGTCCTCATGGCGTTCCAGACGATCGGCTTTTGCTGTCAAAGTGACCAGACCTTGCGGCCCGGCAAGATCAACAGACCCGCTAATTTCCGAATAAATCTGGCGCAGCCCTGCCTGTCGGCGGCGGCCTTCTTCCTCGGCGATCCATGCCGCGATAATTTCAAAGCGCGGCCACCAGAAATAACGCACCGATGGGTGCTGCATATGTTCCGCAAACACATCACGGCCGATATGCACAAGCTGCGACAAGGCATCATCCGCCAAATCATCGCTGGGAAAATCTTCGGCAAATTGCGCCAAAGCCGCATGCACCAGATTACCGCGCAAGGCCGCATCCGGCGACAGATCAATCGGATCAAGCGGTTTCAACCGCAAAACCCGCTTTGCATAAATGGCATAGGGATCGGTCACCCACAGATCAATTTCGGTTGCCGAAAACCGTCTTGGCCGCGCCGCCAGCGGTGGACAAGGACGCGGCCGGGTGACCGGCACCGGCGTAATGTCGGGGTGCAAATGATCAAGCCAGACATGTTCTTTTTGTCCTGTATCAATGCTATCAGCAAGGCCGATTGCAGCCAACACAACCTCAAGCCGCTGCAACCAGCGGCTCTTTATCGTCGCGGTGTTATTTTCTTTGGCGGCGCGGGTGACCACCACCTCATCCGCGCATAGCGCCATATAGACGTCATGCGCACTCAGCCCGGTACGCCAATTATGCGGTGGCAGCCCGACAGCTTTGCGCATCGCGCTATTCATCCACGGGTCGGCGGCCGGACGCGGCGGCCAGTTGCCTTCATTAAAGCCGGCAATAATCAACCGGTCAGCCGATTGCATCCGCGCTTCAACAGCCCCCAAAATAGCCAGACGCGGATGCGGTGACCCATGCGGATGCACCGTTTCTGTCTCAAAAATCTGTTGCAATATCTGTGGCAGGTCGGCCGCTTCAATGGCGCAATCCCGACCGTCAATTTCAATATCCGCCAATATCCGCGCCGCCAGTTTCCCATCAACCCCGTCCCACAGCCGCATCGCGCCCTGCCCGCGATCCGGCTGATCTGCGGTACTGTCTATCATTTCTGCTGCCATCACCTCTGCTGCGAGCAATTCAGCTGACTCGGCAAGCGCCGCCACCATGCTTGCCAATGTCGGTTGAGGTGCCGCCCATGCCGCCAACACAGGCGCAAGTGGCACGGCGATTTGCTGTTGAACAAAGGCTTTGAGTTCCGCCGTCGGGGCCGCCGCCAGCAATCCGTCAATGCCCGGGATGGCTGGCCGCGCACCGCGTAATACCGCCAGCTCCAGCTGTGCCACCTGTTGCTGGAAATCGCGCTGCTTCACGCCGCCAGCGGCATAGGGGTGTTTGAGCATGGCCAGCAGCGATAGCGGCGCCAGATCTTCAGCCACCGCATTTGCCAGCAATTGCAGGAACCGCCCGGTTGGGGTCACCGCCAATGGTCGGCCTGCCGAATCTTCAATGGTGATCTGCCAGCGTTGCAATTCGGCGATGACCAGTTCGGCAAGCTGGCGATCCGGGGTGATCAGCGCCGCGGTTTTTTCCGGTGTTTCCAGAACCTCGCGCAAACAAAGCGCGATCAGGCTGGCTTCTTCGCGGCGATCACGCGCTGTCAGAATTTTTAGCCCGGCCAGCGCATCGCGCCCCGGCAAGCTGGCGTCATCCCCAAGCCGCTGCCACGCTGCGGTAATCGCCGCCGGACGAAACATTTCCCGCATCAAATAGTGCCGCGCCTGCTGTGTCGCTGACGCCACCGGCAGCGTCGGCCAATCTGCGACATCATCCGGGCTGATGGCCAACACATCGAGCAAAGCTGCCAGCGCATGTTGCGGGTGGTTGCTATCGCTGGCCATATCGCTCCACAGATCACCAGCACCGCGATCAAGACCCGGCAGCACCACATGCCCATTTGGCAAAGCAGCAACCGTTGCAATTAAATCACGCGTGGCATTTATGCTGCCGGTCGAGCCGGCGACAAGAATAAGATTATCGGGTTGCAGCTGTTGCCAGCGTTGTGCCTGCCAGCGGATCAACCTGTTGCGCCTATCAACGGCGTCCATCGACCCTTCATCCGCCAGAATAGCCGGCCAGCGTTCGATCAAAATTGTAAGCAGGCCCAGAATATCCTGCCAATGTGCGGAAAAAGCATCGGGCAATAAATCACGCAATGCCGATACCGTCGCATCGGCATTATAGAGCTGGTCAAGGAGCTGCGCCAGTGAGTCGGCAAGCAGCATAGCCTGAGGCTGGGTCGGATAATGCTCGCCCAGCCGGAAATGCCGCAATAATTTTGCCAGAAGAAACCGCCGCCGCATGCTGCTAATCGCTGGTGGCAAATCCGGCGCGGTTTCATCCAAAAGCGCATCTATCGGATCACCCTGGCTTGTCTCATCGCCAATATCACCAATCGGCACCATCCGCGGCAAGAGCATGGCCTGACCATCGCTGACCGACAAAAATGCAGCTTGCAGCGCCTGTCCGCTACGGCGTGACGGCACCAGAACCAGCGCCCGCGCCAGCTGTTCGGGGGTTTTGGCCATACCCATTAACCCCTGCGCCAGCTGTTCGGCAAATGGCAGGCCAGCATCGATGCTATAAACGGATGCGGAAGACATCAGCGCAGTATAATAGCAAAGCCAAACGAACGCGAGAGGGCTTGATTACGAAAATCCAGACCAGAACACATGACGGGACGCATTATGGAACGCATCACCGCGCTAGCTGGTCGATTTACGGGCGATAGACGTGACCAGATCATTGATACGATCTGCCCAATGTGGCGGTGCCGTTACATCGGCAAAGCGGACGCCCGTATCATCTTTACCGTCGTCTACACTGTCATCCGCATAAAGATGAATCGATAAATTGGTCTTTGGCAAAAGTTTTTGCAGACGATCTGGCCATTCGATCAGACAAACCGCATCAATAAAGG
>JADHLR010000039.1 GCA_016780525.1 Candidatus Puniceispirillum sp. | reverse complement strand
CAGCATTATTGTTCTACAGGCGCTTGGCAAACTGGCGCATCGGACGCATCACAACACCGCAGATTGGCTGATTGAGATAGCCGGTTTCATTGGCATTTTTTTCGCCAATCTGCCGTTTCCGCTGATCATTGCCAGCGCCGCATTTTACGGCTTTGTCACCAGCAAACCCATTAATAACCAATGGTCAGTTATTACCCTTCCAAATGGCCGGCAGAATTTTTTCACCCTGCTGCATTGGGCGGCGCTGTGGTGGCTTCCGATACTGGCTGTTGACTATATTTTTGGCGCTGCACAACTGGCTGCCATTGGTTATTTCTTCAGCCAGCTTGCTGTCGTTACATTTGGCGGTGCCTATGCGGTGCTAGCCTATATGGCGCAGGATGTGGTTGGTCAACTTGGCTGGTTGCAAGCCGGCACCATGATGGATGGCCTCGGGCTGGCGGAAACAACCCCGGGGCCGCTTATTCTGGTGACCGAATTTGTTGGGTTTGTGACGGCATTTAACGCCGGTGGGCTGGCCTATGGCATCGCCGGTGCAGCAATCGCCGTATGGGCAACCTTTATCCCCTGTTTTTTGTGGATTTTTGTTGGTGCGCCCTATATCGAATGGCTGACCCATCAGCCACGGCTGCAGGCCGCATTGTCAAGCATCATGGCGGCTGTCGTCGGGGTGATTGCGAATTTATTTTTATGGTTCGCTCTGCATATTGTTTTCATGCGCATCAGCCATGAGACGGTCGGGCCATTTACCCTTCTTATTCCTGATATCACATCAGCCGATATGACGACGATCACCATTGCCGCGGCCTGCTCTGTGGTTGCCTTTTGGCGCAAAGCCGGGCTTTTTACGGTGTTGATGGTTGCTGCCGGTTTCGGCATTCTATCTGGCATGATCACATTATAAACAGCTGGATGAATAGCTGGATAAATATCTGGCTGATCGGCAATTGCCTTTCACCACTGGCTCAGCCATAAAGACAGCGATATCGACCAACCAACAAATTGTGGATTTCATTCTATGGCTTCACCAGATCTGCTTCCTATTCGTCGTGCTTTACTGTCCGTCTCTGACAAGACCGGTCTGCTCGAGCTTGCGCATGCGCTGCGCAATAGTAATATAGAGATTTTATCGACAGGCGGCACCGCCAGCGCGCTGCGTGATGCCGGCATCGATGTGACCGATGTGGCAGACGTCACTGGCTTTCCGGAAATTATGGGCGGGCGGGTTAAAACGCTGCATCCAAAAATTCATGGCGGCTTGCTCGCCCGGCGTGATCTTGACGACCATCTGGCTGCGATGACACAGGAAAATATCGAAGCCATTGATCTGCTGGTGGTCAATCTCTATCCGTTTGAAGCAACGCTGGCCAGCACCAACGACCGCGATACATTGGTCGAAAAAATTGATATTGGCGGGCCGGCGATGCTGCGTGCGGCAGCCAAAAACCATGATTTTTTAACGGTGCTGTGCGACCCGGCCGACTATGCAGAATTTATCGATGCCCTGCAGCAAGACGGCGGCACAAATTTCGCCATGCGGCAGCGCCTCGCCGCCAAGACATTTGCCCGCACCGCCGCCTATGACAGCGCCATTTCCGGATGGATGGCCAGCCACCTTGGGCAAAATTTACCGGATATGACAGCGCTGGCTGGCAGCAAGACCGAGGATTTGCGCTATGGCGAAAACCCGCACCAACTGGCCGCCCTATACAAAACCGGCAAAACCCGGCCGGGCGTCACAACGGCCCGCCAGCTTCAGGGCAAGCCGCTATCCTATAACAACATCAATGACACCGACGCGGCGTTTGAACTTGTTGCTGAATTTGATGATCCAACCATTGCCATCATCAAACATGCTAACCCATGCGGCGTTGCCACAGCCGCCGATTTAACCACCGCCTGGAACACCGCATTAGCCGCAGACCCGGTCAGTGCCTTTGGCGGCATTGTTGCGATGAACCGGACATTTGACGCGGCCACCGCCGGTGCCGTGGCCAGCCTGTTTACCGAGGTTGTCATTGCCCCGGACGCAAGCCAGGAAGCGATCGATATCATGGCGCAAAAGCCCAATTTACGGCTGTTATTGACCGGTGACATGCCAGACCGCAGCGATGCATCGATTAAATTTAAATCGGTGGCTGGCGGCTTTCTGGCGCAGTCACGCGACGCCGGCATGATCAGCACATCCGATCTGCAAATCGTCACCGAGGTGGTGCCGTCCAAAACGCAGCTTGATGATCTGTTATTTGCCTGGATGGTGACGAAACATGTCAAATCAAACGCTATTGTTTTTGCCAAAGACAAAAGCACTGTGGGGATTGGCGCCGGGCAGATGAGCCGTGTTGATGCAGCGCGTATCGCTGTGCAAAAGGCGGCTGATACCGCCGCGCATCACGGCTGGGACAAGCCGCGCACCATTGGTGCTGTGGCCGCATCGGATGCATTTTTTCCATTCGCCGACGGGCTGCAGGCATTGGTTTCGGCTGGTGCCAGCGCTGTTATTCAGCCCGGCGGATCAATGCGCGATGATGCGGTGATTGCCGCCGCCAACGAAGCTGGCATTGCCATGGTGTTTACCGGCATGCGGCATTTTAATCACTGATTACGACTAAGTTTTGGCAAGCCTAATTGTTGGCCTATAGTCATGACTCTAAAATCACCGATATATCGCCATGCTGATCGCTCGGTTTGTCTTTAAACCCACCATTCACCGGCCGGTGCCGTTCGACCTGTTTCCAGATTTTGCGCATCAGGCTGGGAAGCTGGCTCGGCTGTGGCTTCTGCCACCAGCCGCTGCCGGTCACTGGCAAGGGCGCATGCACCCCGGCCACATATACCGTCATATCCAGCGCGAAATGCGTAAATACATGCTGAACGGCAGGTTGTAATTTTTGCCAATCTGCATCAAACGGGGCTGCATCAAACGGGGCGGCATCTGCATCAGACCGATGCGCCTGTGTCCAGCCAGATGATGGAAAGGCTGTCATCCCGCCAAGCAAGCCGCTGTCCGGACGGCGCTCGACAAACACCTCACCATGCTGATTGATCGCAACAAATGCCACCCCCCGGCGTCTGGGTTTGGCCGGTTTTGCCGCTTTGCGCGGCAATTGTTCGGCAATACCATCACCATAGCCGCGACAGCTGCTGGCCAGCGGACAGATGTTGCAGCCCGGCATTTTTGGCGTACAAACAGCATTGGCAAAATCCATCAGCGCCTGCGGAAAATCCGACGGGCGAGTATCAGGACGACTGTCGGCATAGACAGCAGCGATCTCGGCTTTGGCTTTTGGTAGCGGCGTCTGGATCGCGAAATACCGGCTCATCACCCGTTCGATATTGCCATCGACGACCACCCCCGGCTGGCCATATCCCATCACCATAATGGCACCGGCGGTATAGGGGCCAATGCCCGGCAGAGCCAGCAAATCCTGTTTATTTTTGGGAAACACACCGGCATGGTCATGCGCCACAATCTTCGCCGTTTTATGCAGATTACGTGCCCGCGCATAATAGCCAAGCCCGGCCCAGGCGGCGAGCACATCATCAACCGGCGCCACCGCCAGATCCCCGATTGTTGGCCAGCGCCGGGTAAATTCCAGAAAATAGGGGATAACCGTCGCCACGACGGTTTGTTGCAGCATAATTTCCGACAACCACAGATGATAGACCGGTGCCATTTCGGGCCAGCGATAACGCCATGGCAGCGACCGCCCATGTCGGTCATACCACGCGAAAATGTCATCATAAGGAAAGCGGGAAACTGCTGCTGGCATGTGATCTGGAATCATCTGATGTTAGTGTCATGAACCGCCGCGGCTGGCAATACTGGCGGTGAAGCTGATAATCATGCTACTATGTGGTTTCTTCAGGTCAAGCCGGGCAGATGGCGAATGCGCAAACCGTCTAAATCACGCAGCAATAAAATGAAGCGCCTGTCGACAATGATTGACCCGATGATCGCCCCCAGCGCCCGCGCCCGCGGCTTTACCATCGGACGCATCTTGTCGCAATGGCCGGATATTGTCGGTGAGATGGCATCATGGTGTCGCCCGGATGCGGTTGCCTTTCCCCGTGACAGCCGCAGCGATGGCACGCTGAGATTACAGATTGCTTCGGGCCGCGGCCCGCAAGCCCAGGCCATGTCGCAGGTGATCATTGACCGGGTAAATGCGAATTTTGGCTATCAGGCCATCAGCCGGATCAGCCTTGTGCAAACACTCGTTGACCAGCCAGCAAGCCCGCCGCCTGCACCCGCCCCGACGACAGAGCCGCAAGATATCTGGACGCTTGATGACAAATTAAAAGATGTGAAATCCCCTGAATTGCGCGCCGCATTGCGCCGACTTGGTAGCCCGGTTGGCAGCCCGGTTAGCCATGACGATGATAGCGCTGACAATCCCAGTGGCGATGCAACCCGCACCGCATCGACGCAACCACCGTCTGACTGAACGCGTGGCGTCGCCAGTCTGATGTAGGTAATCTGGCGCAGGTAATCTGGCGTGGGCAAAATAATCTGCAGCCAGATGATATAGCGCATTGCCCCAATTTTCCTGTTCGACTATGCTGGTGCCATGACAAAAACATCACATCACCTATCCAAAAACATATCCCGCCGCCAGATGCTGGCAACCGGTCTGGCCGCCAGCTTGCTGCCTAGCGCTGCTGTGGCCGCGTCCGACATCATCGCGCATGCGCAAGCGCCGCGCTTTTTGGGTCGGGATGACGCGCCGATTCAGGTCATTGAATTTTTCTCTATGACCTGCAGCCATTGCGCCAGCTTTCACAAAAACACATTCCCGCAGATTAAAACCCGGCTGATTGATCAGGGCGTTGTGCGCTTTGAAATGCGGGCTTTTCCGCTTGATGGTCTGGCGTTGCGGGCGCATGCCATGGCGCGCACAGTGACAGCAGAAAAATATTTCCCGATGGTCGCCATGCTGCTGGAAAAACAGAATCTTTGGGCCGGCGCCGAAGATCCGATTGACGCCTTACGCAAACTCGGCCGGCTGGCTGGCGTCAGCAGCGCTGAATTTGACGCTGTCATGCGCAACCGGCCACTTCTTGAAAGCATCGTGGAGATGCGTCAGGAAGCGTTGCGCCAGTGGGAGATTCAGGCAACACCATCTTTCGTCATCAATAATAAAACTGTTATTTCAGGCAACTTGTCCTTTGACGAGTTTGCCGAAAAAATTAACGCTACCGGCACCTGATCCGGGGTTTCTGCGCGAGTTGATATTGTGATTTTTCGCAGCCTGAAAATGGCCGGTTTCAAATCCTTTGCCGAAGCCGCCGAGATCGATATTGAAAGCGGTCTTACCGGCATTGTTGGGCCGAATGGGTGCGGCAAATCAAATATTGTTGAAGGCTTGCGGTGGGTGATGGGCGAAAGCTCGGCACGACAGATGCGTGGTGGCGAGATGGATGACGTCATCTTCGCCGGCACAGAACAACGTCCAGCCCGCAATATTGCCGAAATTTCGCTCGAACTCGACAATCGCAAACGCAGCGCCCCGGCCGAATTCAACAATAATGATGACATTGAAATTACGCGGAAAATAGAGCGTGGCAAAGGCAGCAGCTATTATGTCAACGCCAAGCCAGCCCGCGCCCGTGATATCCAGCTGTTATTTGCCGATGTGGCCAGTGGCGCACGATCATCCGGCATTGTCAGTCAGGGCCGAATCGGTGCCATTGTCGGGGCCAAGCCAACCGATCGACGCGCCCTGCTCGAAGAAGCTGCCAATATTCGGGGACTGCATGCACGCCGGCATGAGGCGGAGTTACGTTTACGCAGTGCTGAATCCAACCTCGAACGGCTGGATGATGTCATCGCGGGTCTGATCGAGCAGCGCGATTCGTTAAAAAAGCAAGCCCGCCAGGCCGCCCGCTACCGCTCGGTTGCCGACCGTATCCGCAAGGCAGAAGCACAGCTTTTAATGGCAAGCTGGACAGATGCCGCCGACGCATTGACCGAGTCAGATACCGATTTGCAGAATGCAAAAATAGGTGTTGAAGAGCGCACAAAACTGGCTGCCAGAAGCGCCACAGCGCGCGCCGAGATCAGCGCATCACTGGCACCCTTGCGGCATGCCGAAGCTGAAAAAGCGGCTGAATATCAACGTCTGTCTCTTGGGCGTGAAGAGCTTGACCGGGAAGAACAACGGCTGCAACAGGCACTGCAACAACTCGGCAGCCAACAGACACAGTTACGCGCTGACATCGCCCGCGAAACCAGCCTGCGGGATGATGCCAAGGCAGCGATCCAGCGATTAAATGAAGAAGCCACCGCACGCGGTAATGAAATTGCCGAAGCCACCCCACGGCAAGCTGAGACGGCGCAAAATCTCGAAGCCGCCCGCGCCGCCGCCAACGCGGCTGATGCAACGCTTGCAGATGCCAGCGCGGTGTTGCGCGCCGCCGCCAACAGCCGCGCCAGCCTTGCTGCCCGGCAAACTGACATCACCACAAGACAGGCAACAGCGACCGCCGCGCTTGCCGATCTGGCGATAGCGGAACTGGCACAACAAGCTGAAATCGCGGCAACCGAATGCACCGCGTGCGAGGCCGATTTCCACGCCGCAAATAAAGCCCTTGAAACGGCCGACAACAAACTAACGGCGGCAACGGTAGCGGCGGAAGCTGGCGAAACCGCCCGCCGTGACAGCGCTGCACAGATCGCCAGACTGCAAGCCGAAATCGACGCTTTGCAGTATCTTCTGGCAGATCAGGATGATGGTGAGGCAAGCCCGGTCATCGACCAGTTAACGGTCAGTGACGGCATGGAAATAGCGCTGGCAGCCTATCTTGCTGATGAATTGTCGGTGCCGGTTGGCAGCGGGCGGCGCGGCTATTGGCGAACCGCACCGCCATCAACAGCTTTGCGACCCCCCGATGGCACCACCGCATTGGCCAGCTATGTGACGGGCGCCCCGGCGCTGGCAGTGGCATTGGCCGGTGTTGGCGTGATTGATGATCCGGCACAGGCTGAACAGCTGCAAATGCAGCTGCAGCCGGGACAGGCAATCACCAGCAAAGACGGCAGCCTGTGGCGCTGGGACGGGTTTGTGCGTCTGGCCTCGAAAACAGATAAAAGCGCCGAACGTATCCGCCAGCGCCGCCGACTTGATCATTTGCAGGCTGATCTGGCGGCGGTGACCAAAAAAGCAGATGCTGATCAAAATAAAGCGCAGCAAACGCAAGAAACACTGCGCCAGTGCCAGACAGAATTGCGTGAATGCCGCGCCGCCAGCCTTGCCGCTGAACAGAAATTTGGCGAAATGCGCCGGCAAGCTGAATCTGATCGGCTGAAGGCGGATGCCGCACAGCTTCGCGCGGCTGAATTAGACCAGACATTGAATGATCTGGCTGGCAGCCTGAGCGCATGTGCGGCGGAAATTGCCGCGTTGAGTGATGATGCCGCACTGGGCGCCGCCGAAGCCGCCGCGCGCCGCACCGCCGAGACTGCCCGTGACGCGCTGAGCAACGCCATGCAGGCCGAATCGCGTTTGGCCGAGGCCATCAAAAATGCCGAAAATAGACGACGCAGCTGTGAACAGGAGGCCGCTGCCTGGCAACAACGGCTTGATGGGGCCGTCGGGCGGATTGCCGAGCTTGAAAACCGGCTTGCCGATGGTTTGCAAGAGCAAAAAAGACTTGATGATTTACCTGCCACAATTGCCAAACAGCGCATGGAAATCCTCGACCGTCTGGAAATTGCCGACAACGCCAGACAGAGCGCATCTGATGCACTGCGCCTGGCTGAAACGAAACTTGCCGAAGCCGAGACATTGCAGCGCGATGCCGATACAGCGCTGGCCGACGCGCGCGAGATTCAAATCCGTGCCGAAGGTCATCAGGAACGATGCACCGCCAAGCTGGCCGACTTAAAAGCACGTATTTTTGAAAAACTGAACTGTGCACCTGACGCTGTTGCCAGCATTGCCGATATTGACGACCTGGCCACCCTGCCGCAGATAGATGTGCTGGAAGAGCGGGTGCAAAGACTGATCCGGGAACGCGATAACATTGGCCCGGTTAATCTGCGCGCCGAAGCTGAGATGGAGGATGTCGCCAGCCGCATCACCACTATGGAAACCGAACGCGATGATTTACTGGCAGCCATTGCCAAATTACGCGCGGCGATTTCGCAATTAAACCGCGAGGGGCGTGAACGCCTGCTGAAAAGCTTTTCCGAAGTGAACCAGCATTTCAAAACGCTGTTCAACAAATTATTCGGCGGTGGCACGGCCGAATTACAACTCACCGATGCTGACGACCCGCTTGAGGCCGGTCTCGAAATTCTTGCCAGCCCGCCCGGCAAACGGCTGCAATCTTTGTCGCTGTTATCCGGCGGCGAGCAGGCATTGACGGCTCTGGCCATTATCTTTGCGGTATTTTTGACTAACCCTGCGCCAATTTGCGTACTGGATGAGGTCGATGCGCCACTTGATGATTCAAATGTTGTGAGATTTTGCGATTTGCTGCGCGATATTTGCGCGCAGACCGATACCCGATTCCTTGTCATCACCCACCATCGTATGACAATGGCCCGGATGGACCGGTTGTTTGGCATCACAATGGAACAGCGCGGGATTTCAAAACTGGTCTCGGTAGACCTGCAAACAGCCGAAAGAATCCGTGATATTGCCACAGTTTAAGCCAGCTCGGCAGGCGAATCAGACAGATCTTTTACCGCGCGGCCATAATCCCCAGAAACCTGCGGCAAAAGAACTATCATTGAACAGCCATTGAATGCTTGACAAAGGCCAATTCACCCCCCTATTTTGGGCGCGATTTAAGCCAGTTTGTCAGCGCGGTACTCCACCGGTTTCCCGATGTCTTGGCAGGCTGTCCAAACGGTTAAAAGGTCAATAACAAGAACAGGTCCGCAAATACCCACAAATCCTCTGCACAGATGCCATAGGGCGATTTAAAGCCAACGGTATCATGCTGGTTCAGGACGGGAACATCCAGATGAATGACAGCAATGATCACAAAGACCGACAGCGTCTTGCCGACATTGACCGTCGTCTGGACAAGTTGCAGGCAGATCGGGAACAAAAAGACCGACCATCGCAGTCGGCACTTCCCGAAGGCGCCGCAGCGATTATGGGGCGGGTGGCAACCGAATTGGTCGCCGGTGTTATTGTTGGCACTTTTATCGGTTGGGTGCTGGATAGATGGCTGGACACATCGCCGCTGTTTTTATTGGTGATGTTCTTTTTAGGAGCGATCGCCGGCATGCTGAATGTGTGGCGTGTTTTTACTGGCCGTGGTTTGGCTGCCGGTTATTTTGATGAGCATAAAAACTCATCAGACTTGAAAAGCAAGGGGTCATCAGACCCGAAGAATAAAGGAGCAGACAGGACATGAGCGGTTCGCAGGGAATGCATTCACCGGTAGCCCAGTTCGAGATCAAACCTTTGATCGAATTGTCCTTTGGCGGTTACGACCTGTCATTCACAAATTCCAGCCTGTTTATGGCGTTGGCGGTCGGTATCAGCGCGGTATTTCTGATCAGCGCGATGCGCCGCGCCGAGCTTGTCCCGGGCCGCATGCAAGGCCTTGCTGAAATGATGTATGAATTTGTCGCCGAAATGGTGCGCAGCAATGTGGGTCACGAAGGCCGTCCGTATTTTCCCTTCATCTTCACTCTGTTCGTGTTTTTGCTGTTCGGCAATATGCTTGGCCTGATCCCCTATTCCTACACATTCACCTCGCAAATTGTGGTGACGTTTGCCATGGCCGCTTTTGTGTTTGTCGGCGTGACGTTAATCGCGCTTTTCAAGCACGGGCTGCATTTCTTCAGCTTTTTTGTACCGGCAGGTGCACCAAAAGTGCTGATCCCGTTTTTGATTGTCATTGAAGTGATTTCATATTTCGTTCGCCCGGTCAGCCTGTCGGTTCGTTTATTCGCCAATATGCTCGCTGGTCACACCATGTTGAAGGTGTTTGCCGGTCTTGCGGTGATGATTTCCGGCGCTGGCGGTCTTGCCATGGCCGGCTCTGTGCTGCCATTTCTGGCGCTGATCGGCCTGACCGGACTGGAAGTATTGGTGGCCGCACTTCAGGCTTATGTTTTCACCATTCTAACCTGCATGTATTTGAATGACGCCCTGCATCTTCACTAGAGGCAGCGGCACAAGGATCCGCAACGGGCTCGCGCCCCGCGTGGTGTAAATTAACTGAACGACCTAAAACTCACGGAAGGACTATAACTATGGAAGTAGAAGCTGCAAAAATGATCGGTGCCGGTTTGGCCGTTATCGCTCTTGCTGGTGTTGGTGTTGGTATTGGTAACATCTTCTCTGCTCTGGTAACATCAATCGCACGCAACCCAGCTGCACGTAGCGAAGTATTTGGCATCGGCATTCTTGGGTTTGCGCTGACCGAAGCTATCGCGCTTTTCGCATTGGTTGTTGCTCTGCTGCTTTTGTTCGCGCTGTAAAACATCCGAACATTGCACATTCCATGACTTGTCTGCCGGTAGCCATTGCGATTGCGGTGGCCCGGCTGACGGGCAAGGGGATACACATGATACGTTTAAAGACATGCCAACATGCCGGCATTATGCTTTTCGGATTAGCCGCGCCGGCAACGGCACGGGCTGCCGGAGCGGGCCTGCCACAATTGGATATCAGCACCTGGCCATCACAGCTTTTCTGGTTGGTGGTGTTATTTGCGGCTGGCTACATCATCATGGCAAAATTGGTCACACCACGTATCGGCGCTGTTCTCGAAGAACGCCGGGCCAAGCTTGATGATGATCTTGGCAAGGCGCGTGCTGCAAGCGAAGACGCGGCACAAACCCGGGCTGAATATGAGGCTGATCTTGACGCGGCACGCAGTGCGGCAGCAGAGACCGCCAAAACAGCCGCTGCTGAAGCTGCGAAAAAAGCCGAAGCCAGCGACGCCAAAATTGCCAAAAAATTAGCTGATAAAGTGGCCAAAGCCGAAGCCAAACTGGCCACTGCACGCAGCGACGCCTTGGCTAATTTGAATGATGTTGCTGCAGAGGCCGCGATGGTCGCTGTCGCACAGCTTGCCGATATCAAGACAACGGCGGCACAAGCGGGTAAAACGGCAGATAAATTGGCCGCGCAGATGGCCAGGCAGGAGACAAACTAATGGAACATGGAATCGTTCTTGAGTCGGTCTGGGTTGCCGTTGGATTTGTTGTATTCATTGCGCTTGTGTGGCGCAAAGTGGGCGCCGCGCTTGGCGGCATGCTTGACGAACGCTCGGCAAAGATCCGTGCAGACCTTGAAGAAGCCAAGACGCTTCGGGATGAGGCTGTTGCCGAACTCAAAACCTATCAACGCCTGCACCGTGAGGCTGCTGACGAGGCGAAAGCCATTGTTAAAGCCGCCGAAGCCACAGCCGAGCGCATTCGTGAAACTGCCGAAAAGAAAGCTGTGGCGGCGGTGAAACGTCGTGAACAGCAGGCTGATGCGAAAATCAAAGCCGCCGAAGCCAGCATGATTGCCGAACTGCGGGATCGCGCGGCAAGTCTGGCGATCGCCACGGCAAGTGAAATCATAACGACAAAACTCGATGACAAAGCCAGCCTCGCACTTGTTGACAAGGCGACAGCCGAGATTGAAAAACTAAACTGATCGGGTGCCGGGTTTACCGCGGTAATTCGCAGATTGGGTGATTACGCCGATTCGCTAGCGGGTCGGCGTTAAACTTATCACCGCCCGACCAT
>JADHLR010000038.1 GCA_016780525.1 Candidatus Puniceispirillum sp. | reverse complement strand
TGCGCTGTGTCGAAGCTGGCGCACAAGGCTTTCACAAAGTTCAGCGCGGCTATCTGCCGGTGACAACCTATTCGGCGCATTGGATTGCGCATGACGGGTTTCGTCAGGCTGTCGAGCGGTTTTTACGCGCTGAGGCGCGCGGCGTCGCTGATGAGCAAAACCAGATCGCGCTGGCAAGCCCGTTCCGAAAAAATGCCGCCGACTAAAACGTCGCCTTTAATCCACCTACGGCGTTATTAATCCGCCTGCGGGGCTGGTAGGGCTGATTGCCGTTTGCCGGGAAGCGCCTTTGGCGGCGGGGCTTTGACCTGAACATTGAGCTGGCCGTCGACAACATCTACCACTGCCAGACCGCCACCGGTCAATGCACCAAACAAAAGCTCATCGGCAAGTGGCTTTTTAATATGTTCCTGCACCACCCGGGCGAGTGGGCGGGCACCATATTTCTCGTCATACCCACGCTCGCCAAGCCAGTTTAACGCTGCCTCGGTCAGTTCTATCTCGACATTGCGATCCGCCAGCTGCGCATCAAGCTGCATAATAAATTTATCAACAACCAGACGAATGACATCCTGCTTTAGCGGCGCAAACGGGATGATGGCATCAAGCCGGTTACGGAATTCCGGGGTAAATATTTTCTCGATGGCTTCAACATCTGCACCTTCATTATGTGTGCGGTTAAAGCCGATGGCCGCTTTCGATAATTCCTGCGCACCGGCATTGCTTGTCATAATCAAAATGACATTGCGGAAATCAACTGATTTTCCGTTGTTATCCGTCAATTTACCGTGATCCATCACCTGCAACAAAATATTAAACAGATCAGGATGCGCTTTTTCTATTTCGTCCAGAAGCAGCACAGCATGCGGGGTCTGGTCAACCGCATCCGTCAACAACCCGCCCTGATCAAAACCAACATAGCCTGGGGGCGCGCCAATCAGCCGCGACACCGTATGGCGCTCCATATATTCGGACATATCAAACCGCATGAGTTTGATGCCCAGCGCCTCGGCCAATTGTTTTGCAACTTCCGTTTTACCAACGCCCGTCGGGCCGGAAAACAGATAGTTGCCAACTGGTTTTTCAGCGTCACGCAAGCCAGCCCGGGACAATTTAATCGCCGATGCCAACGCCGTTATCGCCTGATCCTGGCCAAATACCATCCGTTTTAAATCATCTTCCAATGACGCCAGCACAGCTTTATCGTCACGGCTTACATGTTTTGACGGAATACGCGCCATGGTCGCGACGGTGGCTTCGACTTCCTTTTGCCCAATGGTCTGACGCCTGCGCGATGGCGGCACCAGATTCTGCGCCGCCGCGGCCTCGTCAATAACGTCAATGGCTTTGTCGGGCAATTTTCTGTCATTGATATAACGCGCCGACAAATCCACTGCGGTTTTCAATGCGGCACCGGTAAAACGCACTTTGTGATGCGCCTCATAGCGGCTTTTCAGACCATTCAGAATTTTGATGGTATCAGCGATTGTCGGCTCGGCCACATCAATTTTTTGGAACCGTCGCACCAGCGCCCGGTCCTTTTCAAAATGACCACGATATTCCTTATAGGTCGTCGAGCCGATACAGCGCAGCGTACCTTCCTGCAAGGCCGGCTTTAACAAATTAGACGCGTCCATGGCGCCACCTGATGTGGCACCAGCGCCGATGACCGTATGGATTTCGTCAATGAATAAGATGGCATTTTCATCATCTGCCACGGCCTTCATCACGGCTTTTAAGCGTTCCTCGAAGTCACCACGATAGCGCGTACCTGCCAAAAGCTGCCCCATATCCAGCGCATAGATGACCGCCGTCGACAATACCTCAGGCACATCCCCATCATAAATGCGCAATGCCAGCCCTTCGGCAATCGCGGTTTTACCAACTCCGGGATCACCCACATAAAGCGGGTTATTTTTGGTCCGCCGGCACAACACCTGAATGGTGCGATCCAGTTCGCGGTCGCGGCCGATCAGCGGGTCGATCCGCCCGGCGGCCGCCTTTGCAATCAGATTCACAGCAAATTGGCTTAACGGGTCTTTACCCTCGGCTTCGGTGCTGTCGCTCTCGACGGTTTCGTCATTGCCACGCGCGACATTGCTGCTGCCATGGCTGATAAAAGACACCGCATCCAGCCGCGTCATATTCAATGATTTGAGAAACCAGACAGCGTGACTTTCGCGTTCGGAAAAAATAGACACCAAAACATTCGCGCCAGTCGCCATTTCCCGACCCGATGACTGGGTATGAATGATGGCCCGCTGGATGACGCGTTGGAAACTTGCTGTTGGCTGCACATCCAGACTGTCGCTGTGACTGACAATCGACGCCAGTTCCACCTCAATATATTCATTCAGCTTTTCCAGAAGCGCGGCAATATCAACATTGCAGGCAGTCAACACTTCGCGGGCATCATCATCATCAGTCAGCGCCAACAGCAGATGTTCAAGCGTGGCAAATTCATGCGATCTTGATGCCGCGTTCGACATCGCCCGGCGCAATGTTTCTTCGAGTTCGCGTGACAGCATATGCCTATTCCTTTTCTAACTGTAATTGCAATGGATGCTCGTTCTGCCTGGCATATTGCATAGTCTTCTGGGCTTTGCTTTCGGCAACTTCAAAACTATATACACCGCACACACCAACCCCGCGTTGGTGTACATTCATCATGATTTTAGTGGCCTCACTGCCAGACCGCCCAAAAAATTGCTGCAATACATGCACCACAAACTCCATCGGCGTATAGTCGTCATTCAGCATAATCACTTTGTACATAGACGGTTTTTTGGTGCTGGTGCGGCTATCCAGAACCAATTGTGACTGCCCGCCTCCATTTTTTCTATCATCATCTGTCATGTTGTCATCTTTATCTTATGTCGTCGTCAACATCACCCTTGCTGACGCCTCGTGCTGCGATCCCCCGCCAAATATGCCTCTCCTATGATATTGTTATTAATTCTGATTCGAAAAGGGTCGACAACAAAAAAACCGGTGTTTCTTGGCAAAAAAACCGCAAAACACAGTTTATCAAATTTTTCTTTTTAAGTTCCTTGAGTTGAAAGCTAATTCGGGTATGATTCTTGCTGGTTTGGGTATGTCCTTAAAAAAACTGATGCGGAGCCAACCGTAATGCCAGTAAGTTGCCCGAACACTGGGCCATCAACACGGATCATATCCATCATATCCAGCAAGCTGATGTGGGTGGCTATGCTGTTTTGTCTGGTGCTGGGAAGCGCCGGCACACCGGCTTATGCGGCCAAATATGCGGCCATCGTGATTGAAGAAGACAGCGGCCGCGTGCTGTTTGCCCGCAATGCTGACAAGCTGCGCTATCCGGCGTCGCTCACCAAGATCATGACATTATATCTGTTATTTGAGGATATCGAAGCCGGGCGGTTGACCATGAAGAGCCGCATTCCGGTGTCAAAACTAGCCGCCGGGCGATCCCCGTCAAAGCTGTATCTAAAACCGGGCCAAAGCATCAGTGCCGAGCAGGCAACCTATGCGCTGGTCACCAAATCAGCCAATGATGTGGCGACAGCGATTGCCGAAAAACTGGCCGGTACCGAGCGCGAATTTGCCAAACGCATGACACGCAAAGCCCGCGCACTCGGCATGAGCCGTACAACCTTTCGCAATGCGTCAGGTTTGCCGCACAGCAAACAACGAAGCACGGCCCGTGATATGGCGCGGCTGGCTATCGCGATGCGGCGCGATTTTCCCCAATATTTCAAATATTTTAGCACCAAGAGCTTTAACTGGAAGGGGCGCAAATTTGGCAATCATAACAAATTGCTAAGTAAATTTAGTGGAACCGACGGCATCAAAACCGGTTATATCAATGCGTCTGGTTTTAACCTTGTGGCGACCGTCAAACGCAACAATGTGCGGCTTATTGGTGTGGTTTTTGGCGGCAAAACGTCACGCAGCCGCGACGCCCATATGATGGATATTCTGGCGCGCCAGTTCAAGCGCATCAAACCAGCCCAAGCGCGCCAGCAACTGGCAGCCTTGCCGACCAAATTACCGACCAAATTACCGACCGCAGCGCCAAGCCGGGTCAGTGACACGCCGGAAACCATGCCAAAGCCAAAACAAATTACCGTCAAAAGGCTGGCTGATGCGATGCCGGATGACAGCACACCGGAATTTTTGCAGACCCTGCCGCAAACCGCCAGCCTGTCAGCACTGCCGGACGACAGATCGCAATGGAGTGTGCAGATTGGTAATTTTGCACAACGGGTGAATGCGCATAAGGCGGCGATCCGCGCCCGCCGCATGGCCGATCGTGTGCTGGGCATGACGCCAGCGCATCTGACCCTTGTCACACGCGGCGAAATGCCGCTGTGGCGGGTACGTTTTAATGATCTGGATGAAAGTCAGGCGCGGTCTGCCTGCGCCGCATTATTTGCCGAGGGCAGCCCCTGTATTGCGCTGCGCACAGCCACCACAAAAGGCTAGAATTTCGTTTTCCAGAAATCACCCGCGTTTAAAATTACCGGAAGTCGCGACTTTTCATTCGCGTCTGGCGCATCTGGCGTGTTTTTGACGTGGCTGCCGGGTCGAGATGGCGCAAAAACCCGTTCAGATCAAATAGCGATTCAGCGATAAAATGCGTCACCGACTGCGCCCGCTGGACACGCCCAACAAGGCCGATGATTTGCGCGCGCAGCAACGCATCACGATAGGTTATGGTCAATTGCGGCCACACAATTACATTCGCCTGCCCCTGCCCGTCTTCAATGGTCAGAAACACCGTGCCGCCAGCCGTGCCAGGACGCTGGCGCATGGTCACCAGCCCGGCAAGACGCAGCCGCCGGCCATCGCCATGCTGGCCAATGACATGACAGAGCTGCCAGCCGGCCCGTGCCAACGGCGCTGCCAACAGATCCAGCGGATGGGCTTTTAAGGACAGACCCAGACTGCGGTAATCTTCAGCCACTTCGCTGCCGGTGCTGGCCACAGGCAATGTCACCTGTGGTTCCTCACCCAGTAATATTTGGCCCGGTAAGATTGGGCCGGGTGTGGTTAATTCTGGTGTGGGGGCGGTATGGTGGTCATCGCTGGTCTGTGCAAATAGCGGCAATTCATCATGCCGCTGGCGCCGTAGCCGGCGTATTTGCCACAAGGCCTGACGGCGGCTGAGGCCGAGGCTGCCACAACCATCGGCGGCGGCAACCGCCTGTAACGCCCGCGCCGATACATCGGCCCGCCGCAGCACCTCATCCAGCGTCGCAAATGCCGGTTCCCGGCTGGCGGCGATCCGTTCCCCCTCGCCGCGGGCCAGCCCTTTGACAAGCCGCAAACCAAGCCGCAGGCCATACCGCCCGCCTAATGCATCAGGCACATCGGGTGCATCGGGCGCATTAACCAGCCGGCTATCCCAGTCCGAATGGTTGATATCTACCGGCAAAACCGGCACGCCGCTACGTTTGGCTTCGGCAATCAGCTGTGCCGGCGCGTAAAACCCCAAAGGCTGGGCATTCAGCAAGGCACAGATGAACACATCCGGATAATGGCATTTAATCCAGGCCGAAACATAGACCAGCAAGGCAAAGCTGGCCGCATGCGATTCCGGGAAACCATAGGTGCCAAACCCCTCAATTTGACGAAAACAGCGTTCGGCAAATTCGGTTTCATAGCCGCGCTGTTGCATGCCAGTGACCATCTTTTCGCGAAAGCGGCTGATCTCGCCATGTTTTTTAAAGGTCGCCATGGCGCGGCGCAGCTGATCCGCCTCATTGCCGGTAAAGCCAGCAGCGACGATGGCAATCTGCATCGCCTGTTCCTGAAATAACGGCACGCCAAGCGTGCGTTGCAGAACATTGCGCAATTCGGCAGATGGGTAGGTCACCCGTTCCAGACCAGCGCGGCGGCGCAAATAGGGATGCACCATATCGCCCTGAATCGGCCCGGGCCGGACAATCGCCACCTGTACAACAAGATCATGAAAACAGCGCGGTTGCAGACGCGGCAACATCGCCATCTGGGCGCGCGATTCCACCTGAAACACGCCAACCGACTGGCCCTTGCACAGCATATCATAAGTTGCCAGATCTTCTGGCGGCACCGAGGCCAGCGTCAGATGCCGGTGATAATGCAGCTGCAATAAATCAAAGGCACGACGGATACAGCTCAGCATGCCAAGCGCAAGAATATCAACCTTGAGCAGCCCCAACGCGTCAAGATCATCCTTATCCCATTCAATAACGGTGCGCCCCGGCATCGCCGCCGGGCTGATCGGACAGAGATGATCAAGCCGCCCACGGGTAATCACAAAGCCACCAACATGTTGCGATAAATGACGCGGGAACCGGCATAATTCATCAACAATATGCAACACCAGACGCAACCGACGGTCATTCGCATCCAGCCCGGCAGCCTGCAAAGCCTGATGATCAAAACCGGTTTTTTCGCGGCCCCAGACCTCGCCTGCCAGCGCCGCCTGCACATCACGGCTCAGCCCAAACACCTTGGCCACTTCGCGCAGCGCACTTTTGCGCCGATAGGTGATCACCGTTGCCGCCAGACCGGCCCGCTGGCGCCCATATTTTGTATAGATATATTGAATCACCTCTTCGCGGCGTTCATGTTCAAAATCGACATCAATATCCGGGGGCTCGCCACGCGCCTCGCTGATAAAACGTTCAAACAGCGGCTGCGCCCGCGATGGATCAACAGCGGTGATACCCAAACAGTAACATACCGCCGAATTTGCCGCCGAACCGCGCCCCTGACATAAAATACCGCGCCCACGGGCAAATCGTACAATGTCAAAAACGGTCAGGAAATATGGTGCAAATTGCAACTTTTTAATCAGCGCCAATTCATGTTGAAGATAGGCTTTGACCCGGTCATCAACACCGTCAGGAAAGCGTTTTTTAGCACCCTGCCAGGTATGATAGGTCAGCTCCTGCATCGCCGTACGTCCCCCCGGCGCCAGCTCATCTGGATATTCATAAGACAGATCATCAAGTGAAAACCGGCACAGATCAGCAATCACCGCCGCCTGTTTGAGGGCGTCCGGATAATGCCGCCAGCGCCGCGCCATTTCATCCGGTGACAGCAGATGGCGCTCGGCATTGCGCGACAGTAAATAGCCCGCATCATCAAGCCGCTGTTTTTCCCGAATGCAACATAGCACATCGGCCAGAGGACGACGCTGCGGGTGGTGATACAGCGCATTGCTCAACGCCACCAGAGGCAGGCCAAGGGCGGCGGCCTCGGTTGCCAGCAGCGCCAGCCGCGCCTCGTCGGCGCCGTCCCGATATAAACAGGCACCGGCCCAGAGCCGGCCCGTGACAAGCTGGCTGAGCTGCTGCAGTTTGGCATGATAGGCAGCGTCCGGGTGAACCGGCGGCACCACCACAAAAACGGTGTTGGCTGGCAAACGTGACAGATCAGCAAGATATAGCCGCGGCGCCGCCTTCTGCCCGCGCATATTCGCCTCGCTCAGCAATGCCGAAAGACTTTCATAGGCTGGCCGGTCGCAGGGGTGAACCAGAATATCCGGCCCGTCAACCGGCCGCACCCGCACCCCGACAATCAACCCAATAGCCGCATCCCGCGCCGCTATATGCGCCCGTACAATGCCGGCAAATGAATTTATGTCAGCAATGCCAACCGCCTGCCAGCCAAGCATCGCCGCCGTTTCCACCATTTCCGCAGGATGCGCAGCACCGGTCAGAAAGCTGAAATTACTATAACAGCCAAGTGCCGCATAGCGCGGTGCCGCCGCCATCAGGCAAAAAACCCATGCAGAAACCAGGCCGCTGTTTCGCCGCGTTCCGGCAAGCCGTCACGATACAGCCAGAAACAGGCACCGTGATGATCCTGAACACGGAAATAATCCCGGCTTTTGCTGCCGGCAGGTGCTGTCCACCAGGGCGGGGCAATGCGTTCCGGGCCGCTGGCTTTGATAATTTTATGCGTGCGGCGTTGCCAGATAAACTGGGCTGGCGGATGATCCGGCAACAGCGCCACCACATCAATCGGGTGCGGATGTGCCAGCAAACGAATAGGGCGTGGCGGCGCCGTTGTAGAAAGTGTTGGCGCCAGCCAGCCAGCCGCCGCCACCGATGCCGCCGGCATGGTCAGTTCCGCTAACATGGTCTGTTGCGCGGCTTCCGGTTGCCAGTTGGCCTGCGGCTTTAAATGCACCACCGATCCATAACCAAGACGGGCCACCAGACGATCAATCAAGCTGGCATAATTTTCACCAGCGGTGCTATCAGCAGATGTCGCCATATGCTGTAAGGGCTGATCCACCGGTGCCAGCGGGCTGCAATCATGCGCCTGCATCCAGCCTGTCTCGATGCCAAATTCCGGATTGATCCGGTCGCTCAGCCCGGCCAGCAAACGATGAAATAATGCGGCTTGCCGGCTGGGGCGTGATAAATGAATATGATGGCAATGCCGCCCCCCATCAACAAGCTGCCAGCCAAGCTCAAGCCGGCGCGCCGCCATGCCGGTATGATATAAAAGCCGCGCCATTTCATCAGCCAAATAGCTAATCATCGCAACAATATCGCTGGCCGCGGCCACCGGTTCGGCAAAATTGCGGCTTACTATCATCGGTTGTGGCGGGGCCAGTGGGCAAAAGCTTTCCTGAACGTCACCAAAAGCCTGATCTAGCCGGCGCAATAAATCATTGCCAAAACGCGTCGCCAGCGGCGCGCGTGGCATCGCCATAATATCGCCAATCGCCTGTAGGCCAGCACGTTGCAAGGCGCATTCTGTATCTGTCTCGATACGCAAAGCGGCCAACGGCAACGGCGCTAATATTTGCCGCATACTGGCACGCATCCTGGCACGCATCCTGGCACGCATCCTGGCACGCGGCGGGGCAACTGGCTGCACCGCTGCAGCCGGCATAGCATCATGCTGCGGCAAAATATGTGTGCCCGGACGGGCATAATGTGCCAAAGCCCATGCGGCACCGCAGGTTGGTGCAGCCGCAAACCGCAGATGCAACCCGGACTGACGCAAACGCCGCGCACAATCCGCCATAAGACCACGCACCCCACCAAATAAATGCTCGGCACCGGCCACATCAATCCAGATACCATTGGCCGGCTCATCCACTCCGGTTAAAGGGGAATAACGCCGCGCCCACAAAGCCAGCTTGTGTAAATCGGCATGATCACTGGCCAGATCAGTGCTGTAGCTGTGCACTGTCGGGCATAACGCACGGGCATCGGCAAGCCGCATGCCAGCGCCCAGCCCCCGGCGCCGTGCCAGCGGGCAGCAAGCAACCACCCTGTCAGCTCCTTTAACCGATTCCACAAAAACCATGGGATGAACAGATGTCGCACCATGACGATGCATGCGTGCGGCCGCCAAATAGGGAAAACAGATATAAAGAATATGACGATATGTAACAGCCATCATGCGCCTCGTCACACAGCCTTATAAGGCCTGCCGCATCGCCGACTGGGTCAACCGGTTCTGGTAGCCTGCTGATATCTGATCCGGCGTCCGGCCAAAAAGCGTCTGTGACTCTGCCGGTGCCGATGCCGGTGGCCCTGCCTCTGTCACGGCGGTCAGTTCGGTAAATCGTCCGGACGCCAGATCCCAGCCAATATGCCCCTGAAATGGATAGCCACCACGCGCCCGCTGTAATCTCACCTGCCACGCCGGCTGCCATAATTGCTGTGCAGATTTGACCGGCGCATATGCTGTATTGCTGGCGTGATTGCTGGGGGCTATATGCCACACAGTTTCACAACCATTTGCCGCGAGCGGCGCACCAAGCAAAAAAACTGTGACCCGGCTTGCTTCAGCGGCTAACTGTATACGCCGTATCAACCGCATCCAGTAATCGGATGATTTTTGCATCCCGTCATATTCAGCCACAACCGCGGCCAACCCATCGGTACGCGCAATGTCATCAAGCGCCGCCATCCGCCGCGCCGGATGCGGTGTATCAACAATCATTAACCCTGCCGGATCCAAGCCAAGAGCAGCCAGCCCGTGACCATATAGCATGCCAGCCCCGCCAGCACTGCTGGCCGGACACCACACAACAGGGCCGGCTGGCTTGCCGGTCGCCGATAAATGCGTCACCAATCGCCGGACAAGCGCTGTTGCAAAACCGCTCACCACACCATGCGCCTGCATCATACCGCACAGCATATGCACACGGCCCAGGGCCAAACCACCAGATAAAGCCGAATCGAGAGGCGCAACAGCCAATGGCATTAAATGCCGCGAAACACGCCCATCAATGCTGCCAATCTGATTTTTCAGATTTTCCAAATAATCGTTTTTAATCTGGCTGTTAGAGCTGTTTTTGGAAAAGTTTTTAGCTCTAAAAGCCTGCTGTTTATTGATCATCACAGCATATCTCCAGCAGCGTTTTCATGTTTTTTGTTCATGTTTTGTTCTAGTTTAAAACAAGCCATAGGTCAAGACATGCGAACGCACATACAGGCCTGTGGCAGGCCTATAATGGACGGCAGGAAGACGATGTTAAACGGGGGTTATTTTGGCAGTTCACTCTCGACAAGACGCGCCCAGTAGCTCGCCCCGGTTGCCAGCACCTCATCGTTAAAATCATATTTGGTATTATGCAGCATGGCGCCTTTTTTCGCCGGGCCGGCCCCCAGCCAGATATAGGCACCGGGTTTTTCCTGCAGCATAAAGGCAAAATCTTCGGCCCCCATTGATGGATCGGGGTTGGTCAGGATATTATCCGCCCCGACAATGCTGCCGGCGATGGCAGCCGCACGGTTGGCTTCATCGGCATGATTGACCGTCGGCGGATATCCCGGCCGCCAGTCAAAATCAATTGCACAGCCATAAGCGCGCGCGGTGTTTTCGGCCAGATCCTGAATGGCTGTTTGCAAGAGGCTGCGAATCTCAGGGCAGAATGAGCGCGCGGTGCCACCAAGGCGCACCACATCCGGGGTGACATTAAACGCACTGCCCGATTCAAAAATCGTCACTGAAACAACGGCTGGCTGCATGGCTGGCACGCGGCGCGACACAATTGTTTGTAAGGATTGAACCAGCGCCGCGCCACAGGGAATCGGATCTACCCCCATATGTGGCATCGCGGCATGGCCGCCAACACCTGTGAGTTGTATTTCAAACATATCCGCCGCTGCCATACAGGCACCATGATGCACGCCAACTTTACCGACATCCATGCCCGGCCAGTTATGCATGCCCCAAACTGTACGCATCTGAAACTGTTCAAAAAGCCCATCCTTGATCATGGCTTCACCGCCACCACCACCTTCTTCGGCAGGCTGGAAAATAAAATATACGGTACCGTCAAAATTGCGGGTTTCGGCAAGATATTGCGCCGCGCCCAACAGCATTGTGCAATGGCCATCATGCCCGCAGGCATGCATACGCCCGGGGGTTTCGGATTTATGCGCAAAGCTGTTCATTTCCTGCATTGGCAGGCCATCCATATCAGCCCGCAAGCCGATCGCCGTATCCGAATCACCGGTGCCGCGCAACACCCCAACGACGCCGGTCTTGCCCATACCACGGTGAACCTCTATGCCAAATGAGGTCAGTTTTTCGGCGATAAAATCTGATGTCCAAATCTCTTCATAAGAGGTTTCCGGATGCTGGTGCAGCAGGTGCCGCCAGCCCCGCATTTCACCCTGTCGATCAGCTATCGAATTAATTACCGCCATTGTTTTATCTCCTGACCATATGGCCACATAATGGGCCCGGCTGATGCCACTGATGTCACAGATGCCACTGATGCCGGTGCCGTGGCGCCGGTGCCGTGGCACCTGACCGTGATCATCTACTGTGCCGCAGTTCAAGGCTGGCGGTCAACCCACCCACACCGACAAGGGACTGCATCCACAACGAAAAAAT
>JADHLR010000037.1 GCA_016780525.1 Candidatus Puniceispirillum sp. | reverse complement strand
AAACCACCTCCTATGTCTTCAAAGATACCGAACATGCTGCGGCACTGTATAATATGGAATTGGGCGGAAATGTATATACGCGTATTTCAAATCCGACTGTTGCCGTTCTCGAACAGCGCATTGCCGCGCTTGAGGGCGGTGTTGCAGCAACAGCGACCGCCTCTGGCATGGCGGCGCTTGCTGTTGCCATCATGACCATCTGCTCACAAGGTGATCACATTGTTGCCTCGTCACGCATGTATGGGGCAAATATCAATCTTTTGGAAAACACTTTGCCGCGTTTTGGCATCACTACAAGCTTTGTCGACCCGACTAATGTGGCCGCCATTGAGGCAGCCATCCAGCCGAACACCAAAATCGTATTTGGTGAGGTGATTGGAAACCCTGGACTTGATATTATGGATGTCGAGGCTGTTGCCAAAGTCACCGCAAAAGCTGGTGTGCCATTGATGCTTGATTGTACATTCAACACCCCATGGCTGTTAAAGCCATTCACGCTTGGTGCGAATATTATCATTCACTCGCTGACAAAATGGATTGGCGGTCATGGCATTGCGATTGCTGGCGCGGTTGTTGACGGCGGCAATTTTGACTGGGGCCAGAATGATAAATTTCCAACGATTGCCGGGCCACATTACGCCATGGACAGCATCAATTTCTTTGAGGAATTCGGGCCGGCCGCCTTTACCGCAAAATTCCGTGCTGAAGGCATGTATAATTTCGGGCCAAGCCTGTCGCCAACAAATGCGTTTCATATTTTGCAGGGGATGGAAACCCTGCCCTTGCGGATGCAGCGGCATATGGAGAACACCGAAAAAATGCTGGTATTTTTGTCGCAAAGTGATGCTGTGGCATGGGTGCGGCATCCGTTACGCACTGACCATCCCGGCCATGAAATTGCCAAGCGTATGATGCCACGCGGTGCCGGCTCGATTATCGTTTTCGGCCTGAAAGGTGGCCGCGAGGCAGGCCGCGCCTTTATTGAGTCAGTCGAACTGGCCTCGCATCTTGCCAATGTTGGCGATGCGAAAACCCTGGTCATCCATCCGGCCAGCACAACACATTCGCATATCTCGGCAGAAGCCATGGTTGAAGGTGGCCTGTCAGACGACATGATCAGACTGTCGGTTGGGCTGGAAGATTTTGACGATCTGCGCGCCGATTTTGAAACCGGTTTTCGGGCAGCAGCGAAACTTGCCAAAAGCTGATGAAATTGAATAGAGGCTGATCACATGAAACACCAGCTTGACGGCGTTGATATCCATATTGCAACAGGCGGGCGTCCATTTGACGCCAATGGCGAGGTGGTCATCATGCTGCATGGCAGTGGCCAAAACCATCTGACATGGGTTCTGCAAAGCCGCTATTTTGCCTATCGTGGCTTTTCGGTTTTGGCACCGGATTTTCCCGGGCACGGCATGTCTACTGGCGCGCCGCCGGCAACAATTGAAGACATGGCAGCATGGGTTATCAGGCTGATGGACAGCTTGCAGGTGAGCGTGGCTACGTTGGTCGGCCATTCGCAGGGCTGTCTTATTGCAATCGAGGCCGCTGCCGCCAACCCGCAACGGATCAAGCGCGTGGCTTTGATCGCCGGAGCGATGGCGATTCCGGTCAGCCAGCAGCTTTTAGATATGTCAGACAACGCCCTTGCTGAGGCGATTGGTGTGATGACCAGCTGGGGACATGGGCCGATGGCGCATATGCATGATAACACACAGCCAGGTCATTCTTTTATCGGCTATGGCCGACGGTTGATGGCCCTGAATGATAATGACGCTTTACGGGCTGATCTCAACGCGTGCAACGCCTATCAAAACGGGCCAGCTGCAGCGCAGTCGCTGACCCAGCCGGCGCTATGTATTCTGGCGGAAAATGACCGTATGACGCCATTGAAATTTGGACGACAGATGGTGGCAACTCTGGCCAACGCCGATATGACTATTATTGCTGACGCCGGGCATATGCTGCCTGCTGAATACCCGACTGAGGTCAACGCCGCGCTGCGGGCATTTTTTCAACAATCCTGACAAAGAGCTGTTTTATGACACACGCCCCGTTTCGTTCTATCGCCGTCATTGGTGCCGGTACCATGGGCAGCGGCATCGCCGCACAAATTGCCAATGCCGGTCATAATGTGTTGCTGCTTGACCTTGATGCCAGAGACAGCACAAGCAAGCCACCAGCGGCAGCGGCGCTGGATCGGCTGCTGGCGTCTGACCCACCACAATTGATGCATAAAAGCTATGTTAACCGCATCACCCCGGGCATTATCGATGAGGATTTTGCCAAGCTTGCAGATTGTGACTGGATTATCGAAGCTGTGGTCGAACGTCTCGATATCAAAAAAGCCCTGTATAAACGTCTGGACGATACCATCAGTGCTGATTGCATTGTCAGTTCAAACACCTCAACCATTCCGATCAAACTGCTTGTTGAAGACATGCCAACAGCATTCCAACAGCGATTTGCCATCACCCATTATTTCAACCCGGTGCGCTATATGCGCCTGCTCGAACTGGTGCGCGGCACCGATACCACCGATGATGTCATTGACCGGCTGGCCGATTTTAACGACCGCGTGCTTGGCAAGGGCGTTGTGCGCTGTGCCGACACCCCCGGATTTTTGGGTAACCGGGTCGGTGTATTTGCACTGCAGGTCGGCATTGACGAGGCCATACGCTGTGGTCTGACGATCGAAGATGCTGACGCGCTAATGGGGCGGCCAATGGGCATTCCAAAAACCGGTGTGTTTGGTCTATATGATCTGATCGGCATTGATCTGATGGCTGATGTTGTGACATCGCTTGGCACCATTCTGCCAGATGGTGATGAATTTCACGCGGTGGGTGGTGACAACAAAATGATTGCCGGGATGATCGCCGGAATGATTGCCGATGGCTTTACCGGCGATAAGGGCAAGGGTGGCTTTTACATGACCGGCACCGACGGGGTGCGCATGGCACGCCAATTGGCCGGGCATAAGGGCGATGGGCTGCCGCCCTATGGCGTCGCCAGCAAAAATTTGCCAGCCTCGGCGGTGGCCGCCGCCGACGCAACAGCGCGTCGGGCTGAACCATTGCTGCCGATTATCGACGGCCGCGACCCACAGGCGCAATTCTGCCGCCATGTTCTGGGCCGGGTGTTGTGCTATGCCGCCAGTCTGGTTCCCGATATCACCACAAACCCGCAAGATATTGATGACGCGATGAAGCTCGGCTTCAACTGGCAACGCGGGCCATTTGAAATGATTGATGCTATCGGCAGCGAGCGTTTTGCCGCGCTCTGTGACGAATGCGGTCTTGCGGTGCCAGCGATCATCGCTGATGGCAGCCCCACCTATAGCGTCAGCCAGCAGCGGCTGCTTGTGCGGCATGCAGGTGGCACGCGCCACCCGATCAATTTGCCAGATGGCGTGATGCGGTTTTCACTGAAACGCCAGACATTAACGCCGATTTTAACCAATAATGCGGCTAGCCTGTTTGCGCTTGCGGGGGATTTGCGGCTTATCGAATTCCATTCAAAAGCCAATGCGCTGACCGACGAGTCAATGCAGATTGTCGCCGCCGCCGCCAAGGATCATGGCGCTGGCATCATCGTTCATAATGATGCCCAGCATTTTTCAGCTGGTGTTGATCTGAACGCCTTTCGGGCAATGATCGAGGCCGGCGACTGGGACGGTATTAACGGCTTTTTATGGCGCTTTCAGATGGCCGTCAAAGATCTTAAATATGCGCCGGTGCCGGTTGTCGGCGCGCCTTCTGGCCTGGCTGTTGGCGGCGGCTTCGAAGTGTTGGCGCATTGCGATAAACTGGTCGTCCATAGCAATTCGGTGTTGGGTCTGGTTGAATCGGCTGTCGGTGTTGTGCCCAGCGGTGGCGGCGTCAAAGAAAGCTATCTTCGTTGGCATAACGCCACCGGAAACTGGGATGAAGCGGCGTGGAAATGCTGGATGAATATTGGCTATGGTGCGACAGGCTCATCACCCGAAACATCGGCACGATTGCAATATTTCCGGCCGGAGCATGATGAAACAATCATGAATCGTGATCGTTTATTGCCGCGGGCCATTGCCTTGCTTGGCGAGTTGGCACCAAATTACCAGCCACCACAGCCACCACAGGGACAACTGGCAAGCGCCAGCCTGTCTGACAAAATGGCTGAATTTATGCAGGCCGGTATTGATAAAGGTGATTTCATGCCGCATGACAAAACCACCGCAATGGCGATTGCCAGCGTCATGGTGCGGGCGGATGGCGACGGCGCCGAAGCAGATGAGGATGCGTTCTATGCACGCGAACGCGCTGCTTTTATCCGTCTGGCAAAGACCGCACCAACGCATCAGCGAATTTGCAGCATGCTTGATGACGGGGCACCCGTTCGTAATTAAAGCTGGCGTAATTAAAGCCGGCGTAATGAAAGCCAGCGCAGATGCGGCGGCCTCATGCGTCGAGCAGAATTCTGAATTTACTGCGCAAATCAGCGTCCAGTTCAGCCGACAGATGCGTTGGATGAAAATTATCCAATATCTCCTGTTTGCGCTTTATCGCGGTTTCTACAAGATTTGGTTTATTTAGTTCTTCCCATTCCTTGGGGCTGGAACGATCGCCAATTTCCGGATAGATATATTCGGTCTGCATCAGGGAAATGGTCTGCTCATGCCCCAGATAATGCCCCGGCCCGCCGATACAGACATCTTTCATGACCTGCATATCCAGCGTTGTCTCATTCACCTCGATCCCCCGTACACAACGCATACACTGACCCAGCATATCATTGTCAATAATCAGGCTCTCAAGACAAAAGCCAAGAAGTGAGGCATGCATACCAGCCGCCTCATACACCATATTCAAGCCGGACAATCCGGCCATTACCAGCGTACTGCCCTTTTCATATCCAGATTGCGCATCGGGCATTTTCGCATCAGCCATGCCCGCCGCCGCACCGCCAGGCAGATCATAATATTGCAGCATCTGCGAACATGCCGCGGTCAATAGCCCCTGTTCACCCGAGCCACCCGACATCGCCCCGGTCCGCAGATCAGACACAAATGGCCAGGTGCCACAAATACAAGGATGGCCGGGTTTCATCGCATTGACATAGACAAGCCCGGCAATCACCTCGGCGAGGGCTTGCGCCACCGCCCCGGCGATGCTGGCTGGCGCCGTGGCGCCGGCCTGTCCGGCCGATAACAGCAGCACCGGCATGCCGGCATGAACCGCCCTTTCCATGACCAAACAAGACTCGGTCGCAAACCGCAAAGGCGGCACCACAAAACAGTTACTGTTTGACACGAATGGCCGCGCCCGCCATTTATCCTCACCACCAGCAATAATGTGCAGCATCTCGATGCACGGGCCCATATTGTCGACCTCGGTAAAGCTGACGCCAACATGTTTGGTCGTGCCCCGCACCGCGGCATAGATGGTGTTCAGATCAAGATCAGCCGGGTCTTCAATATCACGCGCCACCATCGGGCGTTGAAAAAAATGGATATTATCCATTTTCTCCACAATACGCGCCGCGTCATAAATATCGGCCAAATAGGATTCGCGATAGTTGTTTTGCTTCACATCAACAACATGCACTGCCGCCCCGGCCGTGCCATAATGCACGCGTGAGCCAGATAGCTTCATGTCATGTTTTGCGTCCTGCCCGCACAGCGTGATATGCCGGGCACAATTGGCCAAGGTATCCTCGACAAGCGCCCGGGGAAACCGCAGCCGCCCGTCATCACCCAACTGCGCCCCGGCTTTGGTCATATAGCCAATGCCTGAATCAGGGGCCTGGCTCAGGCCTATTTCTGCAAGGATTTGAAACACCGTATCATTGATTGCCTGCACCGCCGCATCATCAAGTGGCTTAAACTGGCCACCCGACAAACCGGCACGAACCGGACGCAAATCTTCGGCTAATGGTGCCGCCCGCAAGCTGCGGCGTGCTTCGCGGCCACCGCTGCGTCGGCCTGATCGCGGGATCAAACGTTCAAAATTTTTCATGCGATATCCCCTTTACAATCTAATCTGCAAGGCTTTCGGATCATACATTGGACGGAAACTCACTTCGGCATCAACAAGTTGGCCGGCAACATCAATCTGATAGTTTGATTGCAACTGTTGCTGTGCTGTTTCACCAACAGCGGCGCATTTCACATAGCCAAGCCCAATAGCCGCACCCAAATGATGGCCATAATTGCCGCTGGTCAGATAGCCAATTAATTCGCCATCACGCAGAATTGCCTCATTGTGATAGAGCAGGGGCTGCGGGTCTTTCAGGCGGAATTGCATCAGTCTTTGTGCCAGCCCATCATTGCGCTTGGCGCGCACCGCATCGGCGCCAATCATGCCGCCAAACCGGCCGGCCGGCTTGTCTTCCTTCACCGCAAATCCCAGCCCGGCTTCAAGAACATGGTCTTCATTTGAAATATCATGGCCAAAATGTCGGAAGGCTTTTTCAATGCGGCAACTATCCAAAGCATGCAAGCCGCATAACGCCATAGGATGCTCTGCGCGGCGGGCCATCAATGTTTCAAAAACATGCGCCGACATATCGGCCGGGATATATAATTCCCATCCCAGCTCGCCAACATAGGTCACACGATGCGCACGACCGACCGCATGGCCAATTTCAATTGGCTGCATCGTGCCAAAGGCAAAATCATCATTCTCCAGACTTTGCGGAATTAACGGCTGCAGGAATTGCCGGGCCTGCGGCCCCATAACCACCAGCACCGATTCAGATACTGTCATATCAATCGCATAGGCCTGTGCATCATCCGGAATATGCGATGTGATCCAATGCAAATCACGGCGTATCGTTGCCGCCGGTGTTACCACAAGAAATTCATCTGCTGCCAGCCGTGTCACCGTGACATCAGCTTCGATATGGCCTGCCTCATTGAGGAATTGCGTATACACAATTTTGCCAACAGGCACAGCCATATCATTTGCCGCTATGCGCTGCAAAACAGCTTCGGCATCACGCCCGACAAGCTTGATTTTGCCAAAGCTGGACATATCAAACAGACCAACTGTCTGGCGCACGGCATGATGTTCGGCAGCGCTATAGTCAAACCAGTTCTGGCGTTTCCAGCTATATTCATAAGCTGGCGTTTCGCCAGCCGCGACAGCAGTTTCCGGCAGGAACCAGTTCGCCCGTTCCCACCCCGCAACCTCGCCAAAACACGCCCCATGATCAGCCAGGTAATTATGTACCGGCGAGCGCCGCACGCCGCGTGCCGAGGCGAATTGCCGATAGGGGAAATGATCAGCATAGAGCAGCCCCAAGGTCTCTGAAACACGGCTTTGCAGGTAGCTGCGATTGGCTTGAAATGGCTGCATCCGGCGGATATCAACATCCCATAGGTCAATCGGTGCATTGCCGGTTTCCATCCATTCAGCCAGCACCATACCAGCGCCCCCCGCCGATTGAATCCCGACCGAGTTAAAGCCGGCAGCGACAAAGAAATTCTTAACTTCCGGTGCTTCGCCGAGAATATAACGGTCATCCGGTGTAAAGCTTTCCGGGCCATTGAAAAAGGTCTGAATGCCGGCAGTCGCCAGCATCGGAAAGCGCTCGACAGCACGTTCCAGAATCGGTTCAAAATGATCAAAATCCTCGGGCAGGGAATCAAATTCAAAATCTTCGGGAATGCCGTTCATACCCCATGGTTTTGAATTTGGTTCAAACGCCCCAAGCAGAATTTTACCGGCATCTTCCTTGTAATAGGCGCATTCATCCGGCACCCGCAAAACCGGCAGATTAGCGGTCAATGCGGGCATCGCTTCGGTGACGATATAAAAATGTTCACATGCGTGAAGCGGCACCGCCACACCAGCCATCTGACCAATATCACGGGCCCACATGCCGCCAGCATTGACCACATAATCAGCGGTAATATTGCCAGCGTCAGTTGTCACGCCAGTGACCCGGCCATTTGCCTGGGTGATGCCGGTGACCTTCACGCCCTGATGAATCTTTACCCCAAAATTGCGCGCACCTTTGGCCAATGCCTGGGTGATATTCACCGGATCGGCCTGGCCATCTTTTGGCAACCAGACACCGCCAACAACATCGGCAACCGATAAACCGGGATAGCGCGCGGCAATATCGGTTGGCGAAATTTCGTCAATTTCAACGCCGAATGCACGCGCCATTGCCGCCGAACGACGCAGTTCTTCCATGCGTTCATCGCTCAGCGCGACAGTGATTGATCCATTCCGCTTAAAGCCGGTTGCCACACCTGTTTCAGCCTCCAGACCAAAATAAAGCTCCTGCGAATATTTCGCCAAGCGGGTCATATTCTGCGTCGCCCGCAATTGCGCAATCAAACCAGCCGCATGCCATGTTGTGCCGCATGTCAATTGTTTGCGCTCGAGCAACACGACATCACGCCAGCCCAATTTCCCCAGATGATAGGCAATCGAGCAGCCAACAACGCCACCTCCAATGATAACTGCACGCGCCTGTGATGGGGCTGTCATCTTAACTACCCTCTCAATTTTTCATTTTGTGGGTCATACAGGACATGTGATGGCACCAGATGCGCTTCACGCTGGCGCCCCAAAACCGTCACCGTGATATGTTCAGACGCCGACAGTTTGTCGCTGTCGATCACCGCCATGGCGATCGATGCACCGACCCGGTGTCCATAGCCGGCTGACACCACCAGACCTGCATCAACGCCGTCGCACTGAACAACGCTGAGATACACCGCCTCACCAAAGGCATCTGACGTGTCACCAGTCTGGTCATCAGCCGGGGCCGGGTCATCAAGCGTCAATGTCACAAATTGGCTTTGCACACCAGCCTGATGTTCGGCCTGCAATGCGGCACGTCCGACAAATTCGGGCTTGTCGAATTTAACCCACCGGCCAAGCCCACTCTCAAGCATTGTGTAATCTGATGTCAGATCAGATTTCCACGCCCGATAGCCCTTTTCGAGCCGCATTGAATCGAGCGCCAACATGCCAAAATGACCAAGATTATGAGGCGCACCGGCCGCCATAATGGCATCATAAACGGCGACAATATCGGCCATATTACAATGGATTTCCCAGCCTGCTTCACCGGCAAATGAGACGCGGATCGCGGTGGCATCACAATTTGCAATCTGGCAAGACTGGAAGGACAGCCATGGGAAATCTGTTGACGCCGTGCTTTTCCCGGTCGCCGCCGCAATGATCGCCGGGGATTTTGGCCCGGTAATCAGCAAGGTGGCGACATCACGGGTCATATCGCGCAGGCTGATGTCACCAGAATCAGTTTCATCAGAATTAGGCAAATAGCCGTTCAGCAGGTCACGATCATGCCAATAGGCACCAGCACCGGTGATCAGTAAAAATTCATCTTCGGCGATGCGTGTCGCTGTCATCTCGGTTAATATTTTGCCCTTTGGCGAGGCAAAATATATCAGTCCGATACGCCCGACTTTTGGCAGATTGCCGGTCACCAGCGATGCCAGCCAGTCAGCCGCACCCTTGCCGGTGAGATGAAACCGCGAAAACCCGGTCAGTTCCAAAATACCCGCATGTGCGGCGACATGCCGACATTCTTCACCGACAGCGTCAAACCAATGCTGGCGATCATAGCTGTTCGCCGGGCGGCGATCGGCATCATGTTTCGGGAACCAGTCTGCCCGTTCCCAACCGCCATAGCTGCCGAATTCAGCGCCAGCCGCCGCCAGCCGGTCATATAATGGCGAGACTTTGGCTTTGCGCCCGGCTGGCCATTGTATCTGCGGGAAATGCATCGCATATTCATGGCTGTAGGTCTCAATCGCTTTGGCCGTGACATAGGCTTGATCGACATGGTCGGTAAAGCGGCGCGGGTCGACGGCCCAGCTATCCGTTTCGGTTTCGCCCTCAACAATCATTTCAGCCAGCAATTTGCCAGCCCCGCCAGCCTGAACAATACCAAAGGTAAAGACGCATGCCTCAAACGCATTCGGCACGCCCGGCATCGGGCCAATCAATGGCAGACCGTCTGGCGTGTAGGGAATCGGCCCATTCACCACACGCGTGATACCAGCGGTGCCCAACAGCGGCACCCGTGCGCAGGCATCCTCAATATACCACTCGAGCCGCTCCAGATCGTCATTATAGAGCTGGAAAGAAAAATCATCAGGCATTGGATCACTTGCATCGACCCAATGCGCCCGGCAGTTTTTCTCATAAGGGCCAAGCAAAAGCCCGTCCTTTTCCTGGCGCAGATAATAGGAACTGTCCGGATCGCGCAGCAATGGCAGCTTTGTATCGCGGGCGGTTAATTCGGCAACCGGTTCAGTGATCAGATATTGATGCGCCAGCGACACACATGGCACGTCACGGCCAAACATGCGGCCCAACTCTGCCGCCCGATAGCCAGCCGCATTGACCACATATTCCGCACGGATTGTTCCGTTTGGCGTGGTAACCACCCATTCATCCTGCGCACGCTCGACATGCGTTACCGGGCAGAACCGGACAATTCTAGCGCCTTTGTCACGCGCCCCTTTGGCAAGTGCCTGGGTCAATTGCGCCGGGTCAATATCACCATCCAGCGGATCCCACTGTCCGCCATACAGATCATGGGTTTCCAAAAACGGATAAATATCCTGCATCTCGCTGTTGGACATTTCCTGAAATTCGACGCCCATCTGTCTGCCCATCGCCGCTACATGGCGAAACTCCTCCATCCGCTGGCGGCTATGTGCCAGCCGGATCGCGCCAGTGACATGGTAATTCATCGGATAATCCACCAGCTCGCCAAGTTCACGATATAGCTTGGTCGAATAGGACTGGATTTTCATCATCGTCCAGGAGCCGACAAAATTTGGGCAATTGCCAGCCGCATGCCAGGTCGACCCAGAGGTCAATTCGTTTTTCTCAAGAAGCACGCAATCGGTCCAGCCCATGCTGGCCAGATGATACAAAACCGAACAGCCGACAGCACCACCGCCAATGACAACAACCCGAGCGGTTGATGGCAAAGAGGCGGTTGGCTGGCGCACAGTGTCATTCGTGTCAGGGGCCGCTTGTGTCATCGTTTCAGTCTCTCCCAATATGTCTTATGTCTCTGCTTCAAAAAGCGCCATTTCGGCACCATATTGATTAATAAACCGCTGAAATTAATAAACCGGCGGGGCAATCACCCATACAACAACCG
This sequence comes from Candidatus Puniceispirillum sp., assembly GCA_016780525.1. Lineage (GTDB taxonomy): Bacteria > Pseudomonadota > Alphaproteobacteria > Puniceispirillales > Puniceispirillaceae > UBA3439. Next base: position 708 of record JADHLR010000037.1, on the reverse strand, counting down.
CATCAACGCTGCCTTCATTCACCCAGCTGATGGTCTCGCCGGCAAATCTGAAACTGTCACCCGGGTCCAAATCAAACCGCTGGCCGTCAATAAACAAAGAAAAATGACCGGAAATAACATACCCCGCCTCTTCAGTCGGCCGTACAAACGGGGTTGGGCATTTCGCCCCTGGCGCAAATATCGAATGGATAATTTCAAACGCACCGCCAAGATCGGGCGACAATAAGACTTCGCGCAGCCCTTTTGAGGTGTCATTCATCACCCGGCCAGACCCGGCCCGCACAATATGGTGCTGCTCGTTCTGATTGGCAGGTGTGGTGAAGAAAAACCCAACAGGCAGATTAAATAACGCGGCAATTTTGCGGATATCTTCAAGCGCTGGTTCAGTGACGTCGCGTTCAACCTGTGACAGCCAGCCGACCGACCGACCAAGCTGTTCGGCAAGATCGTTTAACGTCCAGTTGCGCGACCGGCGTAGGGCGCGTATGTCACGACCTATATTGCCACTCGATTGAACCGGCGACAGGCGGCGTGGGGGATCAACCTCGACCAGCATAATTGCGCCTCACGTTAAAACCATATTTGCGTCACCATATTTGCGTCACCATATTTGTGTCACCATATTTGTGTCGTGTTACGCAACATGAGAGGCAAAAAGCGTGACAAACAAAAATGAAAAAAACAAGCATATTTTCACATGAAAATAAT
>JADHLR010000036.1 GCA_016780525.1 Candidatus Puniceispirillum sp. | reverse complement strand
ATGGTTTTCCAGCATTTTTCCCTGTTTGAATCGTTAAGCGTAGCGGAAAATATCCAGCTGGCTCTGCCGACTGGACAGGTGTTGACGTCATTATCGGCGCGGGTCCGTGAGCTGTCCGATGCCTATGGTCTGGCGGTCGACCCGGATGCCTATGTTTATGATCTGTCGGTCGGCCAGCAGCAGCGTGTTGAAGTGATGCGGTGTCTGCTGCAAAACCCGTCTTTGCTGATTATGGACGAACCAACGTCAGTTCTGACACCGCAAGAGACCAAACAGCTGTTTGCGGTGTTGCGACGATTTGCCGATAAGGGCATGGCGGTGTTGTTTATTTCGCACAAGCTGGATGAAATCCGTGCCTTGACCAGCCGCGCCACAGTATTACGCCGGGGCCGGAATGTTGGCACGATGGATACCAAGGGCAAGAGTAACCGCCAGTTGGCTGAACTAATGGTTGGCAGTGAGGTGGCTGATATCAGCCGCCATAAAGAACCGGGAAAGCTGGCAGACAAGCCGCCGGTGTGTCGCATCACAAAATTACAGCGCCCGAAATCAACCGCGTTTGCGGTGGCGCTTGATGATATTAGCTTTAGCGCAAATGCAGGTGAAATTCTGGCCATCGCCGGTATTTCCGGAAATGGTCAAGACGAGTTGATGGCGGCGCTGTCTGGCGAGTGGCAACCGCCGACAGGCGATGTGATTGTGCTGGAGGGCAAGGATATCAGCCATTTTGATCCAGCCGCGCGGCGCCGCGCTGGTGTCGGCGTCGTGCCTGAAGAGCGCAATGGCCATGCCGCTGTGCCAAGCATGCGGCTGTCTGATAATGCGCTTTTGACGCATCACTCGCTGGGCCAGACGGTGCGCCATGGTGTCATCGATCACGCCGCGACCAAAGCCATTGCCGCACAAATTATTCAGGCATTCGATGTACGGGTGCCGAATGATGATCCCATGGCTGCGGCGTTATCCGGTGGCAATTTGCAAAAATTCGTTGTTGGTCGTGAAATCCTGAAATCGCCGCGTTTGCTGGTGGTGGCACAGCCAACCTGGGGCGTGGACGTTGGTGCGGCGGTATCGATTCGCACAGCGATGCTGGATCTTGCGGCAAACGGGTCTGCGGTGATTATGATTTCACAGGATCTGGAAGAAGTGTTCGCGATTGCAGATAAAATTGCGGTTTTGCATGATGGTCGCCTGTCCGATGTGATGCCGGCCGATCAGGTAACAGCCGAACAAATCGGGTTATTGATGGGCGGCGATGATGCGCGGCGCGGTGCCAGCCGATGATTTCGATGACGCCGCGAAAAGATATTTCGATGCAGCGTACGGTGCTGACGCCGGTTTTTTCCGTGCTGCTGACATTATGTGTCGGTGCGGGCATTTTTGCGGTGCTGGGATATGACCCGTCTGCAGCGCTCTATCAGTTTTTTGTGGCGCCATTATCGCGGCCTGACCAGGTGGCAGATTTGTTTGTCAAAGCCTGTCCGCTGATCATCATTGCGACCGGGCTGGCATTTTGTTACCGGGCAAATGTCTGGAATATCGGTGCCGAGGGGCAGATTGTGATGGGCGCGGTCTGTGCTGGCGGGGTCGCATTGTTTTTCCCCGCTATACCGGATCTGTTGATGATGCCGGCGATGATCATTGCGGCGATGGCCGGCGGGATGGCATTGGCGTTTATTCCCGGCATTTTAAAAACTCGCTTTAACACCAACGAAATTTTAGTGTCGTTGATGCTGACTTATGTGGCGGCGTTGTTTATCGACTGGCTTGTCCGCGGGCCGTGGCGCGATCCAGAATCGTTTGGCTTTCCGCTGACCAAATCCTATGGGGACGCGGCATTGATCCAGCGTGTAGAGCTGCCGGGCATTGGCACTATTGGTCAATTGCATTGGGGCGTTGTGGCGGCGTTGCTGTTAGCGGTCGCTGCCTATTTTGTGATGTCGAAGACGGTGTTTGGTTTTCAGGTAAAGGTGATGGGGGATGCGCCGCGCGCCGGCAGATTTTCCGGCTTCAACCCGGCCCGGACAACCCTTGGTGTTTTGTGCTTGTCCGGCGCCTGTGCCGGGGTTGCCGGCATGGTAGAGGTGTCGGCAAATATGGGCCAGTTGCAGCCCGAAGTTTCCTTTGGCTATGGGTTCACCGCCATTATTGTGGCATTTCTGGCGCGGCTAAACCCGCTTGGCGTTATTATGGCGGGGCTGGTTGTGGCGCTTGCTGAACTGGGCGGTGATCGCGCGCAGATGGCACTTGGCATGCCAAAAGTTGTGACCGGCCTGTTTACCGGCATCTTGCTTTTTTTGTTGCTGGCTGGCGAAACCTTTAACCGCTATCACGTGCAGATAAACTGGCCAAGATTTGACCAGTTGAAGAGCGGCCAGTTGAAGAGCGGCCAGTTGAAAAGCGATGAGGAGGGCTGATGATGGATGCTTTGATTCTGACCGTTATTCTGACATCGATCCCGTTGATACTGGCGGCCACCGGCGAATTAATTGCCGAACGCAGCGGCGTGTTAAATTTGGGTGTGGAAGGCATGATGCTGATGGGGGCTGTCGCCGCCTTTGCCATCACCAGCCTGTCCGGCAATCCATATCTCGGCGTTATGGCGGCAGCCGCTGCCGGGGCTATGACGGCCGCCATATTTGCGGTTTTCACGCTGGGGCTGGCGACCAATCAGGTGGCAACAGGGCTGGCGCTGACAATTTTTGGTACCGGCTTGTCGGGATTGGTTGGGGCGCCGTTTGTTGGCGGCACCGTTGATGGTCTACAGGCTGTGTCGATACCGGTTTTATCTGACCTGCCGGTGCTGGGCAGGCTGTTATTCCAGCTCGACCTTTTGGCCTATGGTGCATTTGTGATGCTGGCTCTGGTGGCGTGGTTTCTAAATAAAAGCCGTGCCGGTCTTATTCTGCGGGCTGTCGGGAATAATCATGACTCGGCGCATGCGCTTGGCTATTCGGTTTTGCGGGTGCGGTGCGCGGCCGTGATCTTTGGCGGGTTGATGGCTGGTCTGGCCGGGGCTTATTTGCCATTGGTGCTGACCCCGCACTGGTCAGAAGGGATGACCGCCGGGCGCGGATGGATTGCGCTGGCGCTTGTTGTGTTCGCGTCATGGATGCCGTCACGTATTCTGATTGGGGCGTTGCTGTTTGGCGGCATCACCATTATCCAGCTTGTTGGTCAGGCACGTGGCTGGGAAATGCCATCACAATTTTTATCTATGCTGCCCTATCTAGCAACGATCGCCGTATTAGTGTTAATATCGCGTGACCGAAATTTTGCCCTCATGCGTGCGCCAGCCCATCTTGGTCGTATCTTTATCGGTACAAGGTGAATTTGGATGCTTGTTTTTATTGTTTATCGTACCAAGGAGACCTGAATGAAGCTGAATAAATTTGTTGTTATATTGGGTGTCGTGGTGGTGGCTGGTCTGGCTTTCATCATGACATCTCAAAAGCCCACGGAAAAAGAAGCCGATGTGTCTGCTGACAAACAGGTGAAGGTTGGTTTTGTCTATCTGACCACGCCCGGTGATCATGGCTGGACGTATGCGCATGAAGTTGGCCGGCAAAATGTGATCAAGCATTTTGGTGATAAAGTTGTGACCAGCTATGTCGAAAATGTGCCGGAAGGCCCGGATGCTGCCCGCGTCATTCGTGATATGGCAAAGCAGGGAAATGATATCATTTTCACCACATCATTCGGCTATATGGATCCAACGTTAAAAGTTGCCCAGGAATTTCCGGACATCAAATTTGAACATATCACGGGTTATAAGCGTGCGCCGAATATGGCGACCGGTAATATCCGTTTTTATGAAGGACGCTATGTTCAGGGTGTGGTCGCGGGAATGATGACAAAGAGCAACAAGATTGGCTATATCGCGTCATTCCCAATCCCCGAGGTTATTCAGGGCATTAATGCCTTTGGTCTCGGACTGCGCTCGGTCAATAAAGATGCGGAGGTGTCGGTGATCTGGGTGAATTCATGGTATGACCCGGTCAAGGAAGCCGATGCTGCAAAAGTGCATATTGCTGAAGGCGCTGATATTCTGGCGCAACATACCGACAGCCCGGCAATGCTGCAAACGGCTGAAAAAGCTGGTGTTTATGGGTTTGGGCAATCCAGCGACATGAAGGCATTTGCGCCAAAAGCCCAGCTGTTTAGCTCGGTAAATAACTGGGGCATTTATTATATCGACAAAATTCAGGCGTTGATTGATGGCAGCTGGACAACAGGTGAAGGCCCGGATCATTGGGCGGGGAATAGATGGGTCGGTATGGCGGATGATTATCTGGTGCTGACCCCGTTTGAAAATATGCCAGACACGGTTGCCAAAGCGGCAAGCAAGGCGGCAGCTGATATTAAATCGGGTGCGAATAAAATTTTCACCGGGCCTATTCGCGATAATAACGGCGTTGAGAAAGTGCCAGCCGGAAAAACCCTCAATGATGGTGAGCTGTTCACCACGCTCGATTATTATGTCGAGGGTATTGTCGGCAAAATCCCCGGCTAGCGCTGCGGGACAAAAAATTTTCGTGGCGGGCGCCAACTGTGGCTAGTGCCCGCCATTTTTGCAATTTGAATCATACACAACTTTAGGGTGCCTTTGTCGCATATAGAAACCATGTCAACATCATCTGAAAAACCGACTATTTTTGTAACACGGCGTTGGCCGGATGCGGCGGAAGACGCCTTAAAGCAATATTTTAAGCCAACCTTTAATGTCGATGACACGCCGTTAACGGCAGCGCAGATCGCCGCTGGATTCGCCAGCCATGATGCGCTGGCACCGACCGTATCAGACCAGATTACGGCTGATATTATTGCTGCCGGGGCGGCCGGGTCAGGCCGGTTGATTGCCAATTTTGGTGTTGGCGTCAATCATATTGACCTGTCTGCGGCTGCGTCTGCCGGGCTGGCGGTGGCGAACACCCCCGGTGTTTTGACCGATGCGACGGCCGATCTGACCTTGACCTTGATGTTGATGATATCACGCCGGGCTGGCGAGGGTGAACGCGAATTACGCGCCGGTGCATGGGCAGGCTGGCGGCCAACGCATCTGATGGGGCGCTCGCTTTCCGGCAAAACGCTTGGCATAATCGGGATGGGGCGGATTGGCAAAGCCGTGGCACGGCGGGCTGCGCTTGGCTTTGGCATGAACATTATTTTCTTTAACCGCTCGCCGGTTACCGATATCACCGAATATGACGCCCGGCAGGTGGCTGATATTGACGATTTATGCGCCGCGTCCGACTTTGTGTCGCTGCATTGTGCGGCCAGCAAGGATACTTTTCATATTTTAAACGAAGCGCGGCTTCAGCGCATGCAGAAACATGCCTATGTGATCAATACAGCGCGCGGTGATGTGGTTGATGAGGCGGCGCTTGTGAAAGCGCTGAATGCCGGCAGCATTGGTGGCGCCGGGCTTGATGTGTTTCAGGGTGAGCCGGATATCCACCCGGATATTATGAGCGCACCAAACACAGTGTTACTGCCGCATCTTGGCTCGGCAACAGTTGAAACCCGAACCGCAATGGGGTTGAAAGTGGTTGAGAATGCGCGGGCCTTTTTTGCCGGTGATGATCTGATTGATCCGGTTGTCTAATGCCGATGACGCACGCTGCCGATACTGATTTTTCGCGGTCTGCCGATTGGTTGCGCGCTGCCTTTGATGCGGCGTTAAAGGCGGGCCAGCCATTGCGCATTACCCAGTCGGCTTGTCAGGGAATCACGCCGCCAACAGCGGTGATTGCGCTGGGCAAGGCGGCCGGTGCGATGGCTGATGGTGCGCGGGCGGCTGGTGTCACCGCGCCGGGCATCCTTATCACCACGGATGAAAATCACCGTCAGATTGATGGTTTTGAATGTTTGGCGGCATCGCATCCGGTGCCGGATTCGCGCGGGTTGCGGGCTGCCGGCAAGGTGGCGGCGCTGGTCGAAAGGCTGGGTGCTGATGATCACTTGCTGTTGCTGATCAGTGGCGGCGGCTCAGCTTTGTTACCGGCACCGGCATCAGGCATATCGCTTGCCCAGAAAATTGCGCTGAATGATGCGTTGCTGGCAAGCGGGCTGGATATCCATGATATGAATGTGATCCGGCGGCTGTTTTCAACGCTGAAAGGCGGGCGGCTGGCGCGTTTGGCGGCACCGGCGAAACTGACGCAATTTTTACTGTCTGATGTGCCGGGTGACAGGCTTGAGTCAATTGCCAGCGGCGTTGCTGTGGCTGATCCGGTACCGTTTGACTATGCCTGTGATCTGGTCAAAGCACACCGGCTTGATCAGCTTGATTTTGTCGCGGCACAAATGGCCGCGCTGGCGGATAATCCGGCATTGGGGCCGGTGCGCCCGGGTGACCCGGCGCTGGATAATGTGGATGGTCGCATTTTAGCCAGCAATGCGCAGTGCCGTGATGCCGCTGCCGCATCGCTTGCGGGCATCCTGCCGGCGATGGAACAGCTCGATATGCCGGAACTTGGCGGTGAGGCGCAACAGATGGCACAGCGGCTTGTCACAGAAATCTGCCAGCATAAAGCCGACCGGTCTGCGGCTGGTGAAACCGGCAAAATTTTCGGCTTTACAATGGGTGGTGAGACCGTTGTGACACTTGGTGGCGCAACAGCCGGGCTTGGTGGGCGGTCACAGGAACTGGCACTTGCCTTTGCCCGGCAGATGCGACTTGCGGGTGATGCCGGGCCAGCGCATTGGGCTATTTTAGCCGGTGGTACAGATGGCCGCGATGGGCCAACCGACGCGGCTGGCGGGTTGCTGACGTCACAGCATAGCTTTGATCTTGCGGCGGCGGCGACAGCGTTGCAAAGCCACGATAGCTACCCATTTCTGGCGGCGCATGACGGCCTTGTCAAAACCGGTGCAACCGGCACTAATCTGGCCGATCTCGCGCTGGTCGTCTGGGCGTATTGATAGCGCAGGCCACCGGGTGGTAAACGGCAGTTCCGTCATTTGGTGCAGTCTGCTATGGTCGGCTGGCGAAGTTGGCTAGCGAAGTCGGCAGGGATTGCAGCACACGCAGGGCAAGTATAAATGGCAGACAGCACAGATGTTTTTGAGCGCAAGGATGACCAGCCCGACCGGCTGACCTCGCTCTATGGGCTGACGCCAAAGGTGGAAACAGCCATTCTCGAAGCGGTGCAGTCCGGCGCCGTACGCCGTGTCCGCACATTGATTGCGCCGTTGCATCCGGCCGATCAGGCCGATTTGCTTGAACGTATGCCAACGCGCAGTGCGAGCGCCATGGTACGCTTGCTTGGTGACAATCTGGATGCGGAAACGCTGACCTATGTAGATGAGGGCACACGTGAAGCCATCATTGAGGCAATCGGCCCGGATGCGTTGGCGCGCCAACTGCAGGATTTGTCAACTGATGATGCGATAAATATCGTCGAAGAGCTTGAGCAGGATGACTTGCAGGAAGTTCTGGCGGCATTATCGGCCGAAGATCGTGTGCTGGTTGAAGAGGGGCTGTCTTTTCCCGAGGATTCGGCTGGCCGATTGATGCAGCGCGAGATTGTCACCGTGCCATCTTTCTGGACCGTTGGCCAGACCATCGATTTTCTGCGCAGTGGCAAATCATCAATCGAGGATTTCTTTCTTATTTTTGTTATTGACCCATCGCGTCGGCCGCTTGGCGAAATTGCCCTGAGCCGACTGTTATGCGCACAGCGACCGCGCCGTGTCTCGGAATTGATGAACACAGATTTTCGCTCGATTCCGGTTGATATGGATCAGGAGGAAGTGGCGGTGTTGTTCCGGCGTTATGGCATGGTGAGCGCCGGTGTTGTTGATCCCCAAGAGCGCCTTGTCGGGATGATCACCAATGATGATGTGATCGATGTGATTGATGAAGAAGCAGAAGAGGATTTGTTGGCATTGGCGGGTGTTGGTGATGCCAATCTGCGATCTGGCCTATGGGAGACATTGCAAGGCCGCTCGTCCTGGCTGTTTATAAATCTATTGACGGCGGTGCTGGCCTCGGCGGTGATTGGTCTGTTTGAAGCGACCATCGAACGGCTAGTGGCGTTAGCTGTGCTGATGCCGATTGTGGCGTCGATGGGCGGCAATGCGGGCACCCAGACAATGACCGTGGCGGTGCGGGCAATTGCGCTGCGCCAGCTTGATGCGACAGCAACACGCCAGTTTGTTCTGCGCGAATTGATAGTGGCGACAACCAATGGGCTGTTATTTGCTGCATTGGCCGCCGGGTTGTCTTATTTGTGGTTTGGTGATCCGGAAATCGCCATTGTGATGGCGGTGGCAATGATGGCCAACCTGCTTGTGGCAGGCCTGAGCGGCACCTTTGTTCCTGTTGGTCTGATGCGCGCTGGTGTTGATCCGGCGGTTGCGTCCAGCGTATTTGTCACGACCATCACTGATGTGGTCGGGTTTTTTGTATTTTTGGGATTGGCAGCGCTGTATTTGATGTAGCTGTATGCTGCACAATGCTGGCGGGCATGTTTGTTGGGTATGGGGTTTTTGATAGTCTGGTATGACGGTACATTTGAAAAAATTGTCTGTGGGATCAGACTCTCTGGATACGCTGAAATCATGGCAGGCATTGCGGCTTGCCGAGACAGGCAGACTTATGCATGTCACCCGTAACCGGCCACGGCGTGCCGACGAAATTTTGGATGGCGGGTCAATTTACTGGATCATCAAAGGCGTGATGATCGCCCGCCAGAAAATTATTGATTTGGCCGAGGTTCAGCGTGCCGATGGACGGCCGGCCTGTGGTCTGGTGTTGAGTTCGCAATTGGTCGCCACAACCCCGACAAAAATGCGCATTTTTCAGGGCTGGCGTTATCTCGAGGCCGAAGATGCGCCTGCTGATCTGACCGGGGCGGCTGACGAAAGCATGCCGCCGGCATTGGCAGCAGAGCTGCGTGCGCTGGGTATATTATAAGAATTTTTGCTGGCTAGTTTTGTTGGCTAATTTTTGGGGCTAGTTTTGTTGGCGCCATTCCCATGGTGGTTGAAAGCTGCCCTGCCAGACACCGGTGCGGGCTGAGCTGGCGTGCTTTTCGTCCGCCACATAAAGCTGTGAGAACGAACGGTATGCCAATGCATGACCGGATCGCACCATGGCCGCGCCAATGTCGACTGTGCCCCGAAAACATTGCATCACCAGCCGCCCATAGCGATCAACATCGCGTAATTCACAATGCAACAGCTTGTCGGCGTCAAGCAGATTTTCCAGCTGTTGGCGCGCTGCCAGACCGCAATCCCAAGCGGTTCCATTTTGATCCTGACATTGCTGTTTTAGTTCGGGGGCATCAATGCCAAAAATCCGAATCCGTAGCTTGCCACTGCGCAGGCTATCACCATCGCTGACTTTGGTCACTGTAACCGGGCCGGATAAATCATAGCTGGTGGAGGCAAAAGCGGCGCCAGAGAGCAGCATCATCCCGGCAATAAGATATGCAGAAAACCCAAAAAGCACTCGAAAAACACACCGCATTCCGCATCATACACAGTTTATGAGTAAATGACCATATTACCGTATTTTCAGTTGATATAGGGGTTGTCTTTGAACGGATCGGCGGCGTCTTCCTCTTCGGCTGTTTCCGTCCATTCAGCTTCCGGGTTCAGCCCGGCTGCGACACTGGTAAGTGTTTCGGGGAAGGCAACAAATGGCCCCTGTGCCTCGGTCGGCACGGCGTCACGCATGCGCATCCGCAGCAGCACAAATCCCGAGATGACCACGAGGATGAGGGCGATCGCTGGCATAAAGCTGCGCGACCCGAAAATCTCGATAATAGTGGCGGCAAAAGGCGAGCCAACAACCGCGCCAGCGCCATTCACCATAAGCAGGCCGGATGACACCGCGACCATCTGGCTGGGCGGCAAAAAGTCATTAGCATGCGCGATAAACAGCGAATACAGCGAAAATGTTAAGCCACCAAACACCATGGTAAAGATGAGCAACAGGATAAACTGGTTGGCGTCGAAAAAACTGGCTATTGCGATACAAACCGCGGCGCTTGCTGATGCCCCCAAAATCACCGCACGTCGGTCAAATTTGTCGGATAACCGTCCCACCGGATATTGTAACAACAATGTGCCGACCATGATCGATGTCATGAAATAACCAATCTCGGTATTGTCCAGTCCAAGATTGCGTCCATAAACCGGCCCCATACCAAACAGCATTGATACCACCAGGCCAATGAAAGCCATGCCAAAAACCGACAGCGGCGATACCTGCAAAATGCGGCGGAAACTGAGCCTTTCCGGGGCTTCAAAATTTGGCGCGACACTGACTGTGATCAGGATCGGCACAACCGCAATCGATACCATTACCGAGGCCAGCAGGAACAGCCCGATACCGCCAGTCGCGCCAAGCCCGATCATCAGCTGTCCGCCACCCATGCCAGCCATATTGATAATCATATAAAGCGACAAAAGCTGACCACGCGTTTCATTTGTGGCTTTTTCGTTCAGCCAGCTTTCACAGACGATATACATGCCGGCAAAACTGAAACCGCTGAAAAGCCGCATGACGGCCCATAGAATCGGATCGGCAAAAGCAACATGCATCAACACCGCTGCCGAGGCAATCGCTGCCATCGCGCCAAACACCCGGACATGACCAACTTGCGCCAGAATATGTGGCACGATAATTGAGCCAGCAAAAATGCCGGCATAATAGCCAGACATGACAAAACCAGTTGCAATATTGCTAAACCCAAGTTCGGGCGCACGGGTGCCGAGCAGCACATTTTGCAGGCCACTGCCAGCTGAAATCATCAGCAGACCAAAAAACAATGTCCAAGATGCAATAACGGACCGAAGCATCTGATAAAGCTCCAAAGAAATAGTGTCTGACGCCAGTTGCTTGCACTCTGGCAGAAGAAGCGGGCGCAATGCCGATTCACCCTTTGCGGCGTTTGCCTCGCAGCCTACATGCCTTGTGCCACACTTACGGCTGCACAGCTTGCACGGTCTGTCTCAAATGCGTTAATAGGCAGTCGTTTTAACAACAATCGCCAGAGATTAGCGAGAATTTACGGAGATTTTCGGGCAGGCTTCAGATAGCGCTCAATACAGTCGATGACGGCGCTGACCGACTGGTCAAAATGATGCTGAAATTGCGTCTCATCAGCAATCTCCATGACATGCAACATGAATGTCAGCAAACCGGGTGGCAGGATATCGGTCGCGGGCGCAATTGGCCCCAGCGTCAGCCGAAGGCTGTGATGAATTTCGTTCAGACATTGTGAGGCACGCATCATCTGTTCAAACTGCCTGTCATCAATCACTTGCCGGTCATGCAGCCTTTGCAGAATATCGGCAGGTGACTGGCCGCTGCCGGAAAATAATGCGCCATGCTGCAAGCGCCAGGCCTGAATCAACAAATCAATATCGCTCAGGCCACCATCGATTTGTCGCAATTGCCATTTTGATGCTTTGGCCGCCGGTTTTTGCTGTTTCTGAAGACGCTGTCGCATATCTGCAACGGCAGTGATCAGACTGTCTTGCGGGTGGTTATGCTGGACAATGCCATTGATGAATTTTTGGATGTTGTCGTTCAGCCCGGCATCACCGGCGATTGGCCGGGCTTTTGTTAATGCCAGACGTTCCCAGATCCAGGCATCATGCTCAAAATATGTGACAAGCCGGTCAAGCGAGGTGGCGATGGCACCGGCCTTGCCTTCAGGCCGCAATCGCAAATCGACATCAAAGAGGGTGCCTTCGGCTGTCGGTGTGCTGATCCAGCTGATCATTGTTTGCGCCAAACGCAATACATAGCTTGCTGCACCCAGCTTGCGTTGACCTTTTGAAACAGTGTCTGGCGCGGCATGATAAATAATCAATAAATCGAGATCAGAGCCGGCGGTTAACTGCCGTACCCCCAGACGCCCCAATGCGACAATGCCTATCTCAACCTCAATATCGCCATAGCGCCGGATCATGTCGGCAC
>JADHLR010000035.1 GCA_016780525.1 Candidatus Puniceispirillum sp. | reverse complement strand
CAAGCGCATCGCGAAATTTTGCCCCGCCAAGCCGTTTATACATATCCACACATTGCTGATGCGTCGCCGGCGGCACGTCCGGCACCGGTGCAATGCCACGCAGACCAGCCTGTAAATACATGCCGGTGCCGCCAATGATAATCGGCAATTGTCCTGCCGCCCGCACCGACGCGATGGCTGTTGCCGCATGATCCAGCCATTCAGCCACCGATGCCCGATGCGCCGCGTCAAAAACCCCAAACAAATGATGCGGAACATCCTGCATCTCATGTGGTTGCGGACGCGCCGTCAAAATAGACAGATCAGCATAAAGCTGCATTGAATCCGCATTGATAACCGCGCCGCCGCACTGTTTTGCCAGATCGATTGCAAGCTGTGATTTACCAGATGCTGTCGGGCCAGCAATCATGATATAAGGATGCGCAACTGTCATTTGGTCAGCCAATTTATCATGATCATCGTCAATCTCGAGGGGCAGCTTTGGCTATCTCAATTTCAAATCAACGCTGCGCAATGCGGCAACAGGTGACGCCACTATGCATTATGCACTTGTTTTTTCAACTTCAAAGGCCAAAACCAGTGACCAGACGGCATCGGCATGGCTGACAGATTTTACCGCCGCATGCGCCTTTCTAAATCCAGAAAGTGACGCCAGCTGGCTGGCCCCCGGCGCCGCTGCCGAAATCATCTGCGCCCCCACCAACCCGCAAAATTATCCCGATATGATGCATAGCCCGGCCTTTCAGGCGTTACGCAACCTAGCAGACGAGGCCGCCATTGATGTGAATCTGGTGCCTGTCGAAAACCGCCAAAAAACCATTTTAATGGCCGATATGGACAGCACCATCATCACCTCTGAGTCACTTGATGAGCTGGCCATAGCGGCTGGAATCGGTGAACAGGTCGTCGGCATTACCCGACGCGCGATGGCCGGTGAAATTGACTTTGAGGCGGCACTTGATGAACGCGTGGCGATGCTCGCCGGAAAGCCAAAATCACTGATCGACAAGATGGTGGCTGACAGCCGCCTGACCGCTGGGGCGCGTACGCTGGTACAAACCATGCGGGCACATGGTGCCTTTTGCTATCTGGTTTCAGGCGGGTTTGACGCACTGACCGGGCCGATCGCCGCCACCTGCGGCTTTCACAATCACCATGCCAACCATCTGGAGCATGACGACAAAACCATTACCGGCACGGTGCAAAAGCCAGTTCTGGATCGTCACGCCAAGGTCACATATTTACAGCATTACTGCGCGGTGCATGATGTTGATAGGGCTGCCACCGCCTGCATTGGCGATGGTGCAAATGATCTGGACATGCTCGAGAATGCCGGTTTTGGTGTGGCTTTTGCCGGCAAACCAATTTTGCGCGAAAAGGTCGCGCTGCAACTGAATCATACTGACCTTACCGGGCTGCTGTTTTTGCAGGGGTACCGGCAGGATCAATTCGTCACTGATCACTAACCCAAAAAAAAGAGCAAGACATCATGCCTTGCTCTTTTGCACCTGCTTTTACCTGGCCGGTTGGACGTCCGGCCCGGTAAGTTTTAGGGGTAAGTTTTAGGGGTTATTTTTTGGCAAAGCCAATCTGGATGAAGCGTTCGCGGCCATCGCGTTCAATCAACAGCAACACGCCTGAACGGCCGGCCTCTTCCGCCTCTTTGATATCTTTGGCAAGACTGCCGGCATCATCAATCGGCCGCTGACCATAACGCCGCAAAATATCACCCGGTGTCAGGCCTTTATCCGCTGCCGGGCTGCCCGGCACCACTTCGCGCACCACAACACCGACTGCATCACTATCAAGCCCCAGCTCTTCAGCCAGATCAGCATTCAGATTGGCAACCGTAAAGCCAAGGCTGCCAAAGCTGAAATCATCCGTTTTGCCGCGACCATTTTCGATCACGCCGGCCAGTTCAGCCTCTTCCAGCGCGCCAAGAACAACCTCAACACTCTGCCGCTTGCCCTGACGGAACAATTCAACCTGCACATTTGCGCCGATTTCTGTTTCGGCGACAATGCGCGGCAGATCACGCATTTTTTCAATCTGTTTACCATCAAATTTGACAATCACATCGCCTGGCTGGATACCGCCCTTGGCCGCCGGCCCACTTTCATTGACCGACGAGATCAATGCCCCAATGTCATCGTCAAGACCCAGCGACTCGGCAATGTCCGTTGTCACTTCCTGAATATAAACACCGAGCCAGCCGCGACGTGTCTGACCAAACTCGATCAATTGGCCAGCAACACGCTCGGCAAGGTTTGACGAGATTGCAAACCCAATACCGACCGAACCGCCTGATTGCGAATAGATCGCGGTATTGATGCCGATCACATCACCGTCGGTATTAAACAACGGCCCGCCCGAATTGCCGCGGTTGATTGACGCATCGGTCTGGATGAAATCATCATATGGCCCATTGCCGATATCGCGCCCGCGTGCCGACACGATGCCGGCAGTGACTGTGCCGCCCAGACCAAACGGGTTGCCAATCGCCAGCACCCAGTCACCAACCCGCAATTCATCCGAATCGCCAAATGACACCGCGGTCAGATCGGTATCGCCCGGGTCAATTTTCAGAACCGCAATATCTGTCTTTTGATCCTGTCCCAAGACTTCAGCGGTAAAGCTTGTTTCATCGGCCAGAACAACGCGAATTTCTTCGGCATTTTCGATAACATGATAATTGGTGACGACAATGCCTTCATCATCGATGATAAAGCCTGAACCGAGCGATTGCGCTTTGCGTTGGCGGTTATTATCACCGAAATTTTTGAAAAATTCCTCAAATGGCGAGCCCGGCGGGAATTGCGGCATATCCATCGCCTGTCCGTTATTGACGATCGTGGTTGTCGAAATATTGACCACCGCAGGCGATAATTTTTCGACCTGATCGGCAAAGGAGTCCGGGCGATCGGCCGCCGATGCACCAACCGAAACAAATAGGATGGCAAATGCCATGACAAACTGACATAAAAACACCCGCTGCATTTGCGCAACGGATCCAACGGTCGGGCGCAGCATTCTCACTTGCATGGTAATCACTCCTTACGAAAAACAGTTTTTTGTGACAAAGCCGACGGGACGCCAGCGCCACTTATCTGACTTGTTGTCTAACATCAACAGCATGACAAAATAATGGCAGCATCATGTCAAAATATGTTCGTCTTTGGCCAGATCATCATTTCTCTGGCCAGCCGGCCCACCAACCGAAACATCCGTTTGTGGGCATTGGCGCAGACCATAACCGCCGCCGCACAGCAATTCCCTGCCGCCGCCTCGTCTGGTCTGCGCGTTTTTTATTCGCCGCCTTCCTTATCCTTAAAGAAGCGGAAGAAGCTGCTATCGGGTGACAACACCATTGAGGTGCCGTCTTTACCCATGGATTTTCTGTAGGCTTCCATAGACCGGTAAAAGGCAAAGAATTCAGCATCCTGCCCAAAGCTATCAGCATAAATGCTGATCGCCTCAGAATCGCCGGCACCACGCAGTTCCTGTGCCGAACGCTTGGCTTCAGAGATAATCACCGTACGGGTTTTTTCGGCCGTGGCGCGGATCTTTTGCGCCTCTTCCTCACCGGTCGCGCGGAATTCTTTGGCTTCACGTTCGCGTTCCGACTTCATCCTGTTGAAAATATTCTGGCTGGTTGCCTCTGGATAATCGGCACGACGTAGCCGCACATCAATGATCTGAATGCCAAGAGATGAAACTGACTCATTCACCTCATCGCCGATAGATCGGGTGATGTCATTCCGCTGGCCGGTCAGAATTGACGCCAGCGTTTCCCGGCCAAGCGCCCGTCTGACAGACGAATCGATAATCGCCTCCAGCCGGCCCCGTGCGCCAAATTCATTACGCACTGTTTGGAAGAACAGCAACGGGTCTTCGATCCGGTAGCGGGCATAGGCGTCAACCTTCAAACGCTTCTGATCAGACAGGATAACCTCTTCCGCATCCTGTGGGATCAGGCTCAACACCCGCTTTTCGTAATAGGTGACATCCTGAATGAACGGCAGCTTGAATGCCAAACCCGGTTCCTGAATTGTGCGCTTTGGCTCACCGAGCTGCAACACCAGCGCTTGCTGGGTCTGGTCAACGGTGAACATCGAATTATACAGCCCAATGGCGCCAACAAACACGACAGCCAGGCTCGCAAAACGTAATGAGGCCATGTTAGTTCCCTCCTGTCGATTTGTTCAGTTCTTTGAGCGGCAGATACGGCACAACGCCGCTGCCTGCCTCACTATCGATGATGATTTTATCCACATTGGAGAAAATTTCTTCGACAGTTTCGATGTAGATCCGCTCTTTGGTCACGGCCTTGTCTTTCAGATAGGCCTGAAAAATCTGGTCAAACCGTGATGCGTCACCGCTCGCACGATTGACCACTTCAGCCTGATAGGCCTCGGCTTCAGACACCAGCTTGGCAGCCTCACCACGTGCCCGCGGCACGATATCGTTGCTAAAGGCCTCGGCTTCGTTCTTCAGACGGTCACGGTCTTGCCGCGCACGCTGCACCTCGTTAAAGGCGTCGATCACGTCGGCTGGCGGGTCAACCGCCAAAAGCTGTACATCACGCACCCGCACGCCAGCGCCATATTCATTGAGCAAGTCCTGCAACTGCTGGCGGGCCTGCACCTGAATATCCTGACGGCCTTCGGTCAAGGCAGTCTGAATGGCTGTACGGCCAATGATTTCACGCATCACAGCTTCGGCCGTCACCTTGATTGTCTGATCAGGCTCGGCCAGATTAAACAAATATTGGCCAGCATCGGCAATCCGCCAAAACACCACAAAATCGATATCGACAATATTTTCATCGCCGGTGATCATCTGGCTTTCATCGGCGATATCGCGGCGTGATGATGAATTACCGCTGACGTCACGAAAACCAATCTCGATCCGGTTGTCGCTGGTGACCTCTGGGGTCAGCACGCTCTCAATCGGAAAGGGAAGATGATAATGCAGGCCCGGTGGGCTGGTTCGCACCCATTCGCCAAAACGCAAAACCACGCCCTGCTGTTGCGGGTTAACCCGGTAAAAACCGGTGGCGGCCCAAATCAAGCCAAAAACCAGAACCAGTAAGGTAAATGTGCGCCCTGAAGATGCACCACCGCCAGGCATCATCCGCCGCCAGGCATCGCGCCCTTGCCGAATAATCGCATCTATATCCTGTGGCGGTTGGCCGCCGCCGCCACCTTGTCCCCAGGGGCCGCCACCGCCGCCACTGCCACTGCCGCCACCGCCGCCGCCTTGTCCCCAAGGGCCGCCGCCGTTGTTTCCGCCGCCTTGATTATTCCATGGCATGATGTTGTCACTCCCTCGCCAAACCTGTTTTCCTGATTTTCGTGTATATTCACAACAAACCGGCTGATATGTATCACCGCTGGTCAGGCAAACACCACCCTTAATCTTGCAAATCTCCAGACAAACGCCTATCTCAGGCTTTCCCAGACAACACACATATTTGTATAGAAGCGGTTGATTTCAAGAATGACACAGCAATTGGACGAGAGAAAAATTACCGAAGCGCTGAGCAGCGTCGCCACCATTGATGGCAGCAGCAACATTGTGGCCGCCGGCGCGGTTTCCGGCATCGTGATTAAAGATGGTCACATCGGCTTTACCATCGAGATTGACCCAAAGGATAAAGACAAGGCCGATCAACTGCGCGCCGCTGCGGAAAAGGTCGTTTTGGCATTAGATGGCGTATTGTCGGCGACAGCAATGCTGACCGCGCACCAGTCCGACCCCAGTATGCCAACAGGCGGCGGCACCCCTCCCGGCACGCCGATTGGCGGTTCAGCGCCAAAACAAACCGAACCGCATCAACCCGCCACGCATGTGATTGCTGTCGCATCCGGCAAAGGCGGCGTTGGCAAATCGACCACCTCAATCAATCTGGCACTGGCGCTTGCCGCTACCGGCAAAAAGGTCGGCATTCTCGATGCCGATATTTACGGCCCGTCGCTGCCCCGCCTGATCGGCCTGAACCACAAACCACAAAGCGACGGTCAGAAAATTCTGCCGATTGATGCATGGGGGTTGCAAACCATGTCGATCGGCTATCTGGTAGCTGAAGATGCCCCGACCATCTGGCGTGGCCCGATGGTGATGAGCGCAATTGAACAGATGCTGCGCGATGTGGCGTGGGATGGCCTTGATATTTTGGTGATTGATATGCCACCCGGCACCGGTGACGCACAGCTGACATTATCGCAGCGTGCAAAGCTGGCTGGCGCGGTGATTGTGTCGACCCCGCAGGATCTCGCCCTTATTGATGCGCGCAAAGGCCTCAATATGTTCCGCAAGGTGAATGTGCCTTTGCTCGGCATTGTTGAAAATATGAGCCATTTCCTGTGCACAGATTGTGGTGCCCGCCATGATATTTTTGGCCATGGCGGCGCTGCTGCCGAAGCCGAAAAGCTGGGGGTTCCATTTTTGGGCGAAGTGCCGCTTGAAATGGCCATTCGGGCGACATCTGATGACGGCACACCGATTGTTGCCAGCCAGCCAGAAAGCCCGCATGCGGCACATTATCAAAAGATTGCCGCCGGGTTGCTGGCACAGCTTGATGTTGCCCAGCCAAAAGCCGCGCCAAAAATTGTCATGGAATGATGCCAGATGGTTTTGCGGTGCAGGTGTTTATAAATCGCACGGCGGGGTGGCGCGCTGCCAGCATTCATAGCGATAGCCGGGGATGTCTCCGGCGGGCGCAATCACCGCCTCGACTTGCCGGCTCCATTCGGTCGCGTCAAGTGCGGGGAATAACGCTGCATTTTGCCCACCATCCGGGCTGATATCGATGACGGTCAGGTCAATCTGCTGGCAGTAATCCAGCCCCATGCGGTAAATCTCGCCACCGCCAAATAAAATGATTTTCCGGCATTGCGGGTTATGCGCAGCGATCCAGGATTTCGCCGCCACCAGTGCCGCGTTAAAATCATGCACAATAATGGCGCCCTCGGCGTGCCAGTGCTGATCACGCGTCAGCACAATACTGCCCCGTCCCGGCAATGGCCGCCCAATCGAGTCCCATGTTTTGCGGCCCATAATCAGCGGGCACCCCATGGTCAGCGCCTTAACCCGTTTCAGATCATCCGGCAAATGCCAGATTAATCCGGTACCATCGCCAATCACCCGGTTGGCCGCCATCGCCACAACAGCGCTCATGATGAGTGGTGCGGTCTGTTCGTGCGGAGATACTGTCATCATTTGTCCCTAAACAGCAATTGGCGCGGCGATATGTGGCTGCGCCTGATAGCCGGTGATTTCAAAATCATCATACCGGAACCCGTCGATGCTGTCGGGGGTACGATGGATCAGCAATTGCGGCAATTCACCCGGCGTCCGCGACAATTGTTCGCGCGCCTGATCGAAATGGTTGCTATACAAATGCGCATCGCCCAGAACATGCACGAATTCACCCGGCTGTAACCGGCAAATCCGCGCGATCATATGCGTCAAAAGCGCATAGGACGCGATATTAAACGGCACCCCCAAAAAGATATCCGCACTGCGCTGATAGAGCTGGCATGACAAGCGCCCGTTGGCGACATGAAACTGGAACAAGCAATGACATGGCGGCAGCGCCATATGCGGCACATCTGCCGGGTTCCACGCAGTCAGCATCAGCCGCCGCGAGTCAGGATTGTTGTTAATCATTGTGATCAAATCAGAAAGCTGGTCGATGTCGCGGCCATCCGGCGCTTTCCAGCGGCGCCATTGTTTGCCATAGACCGGCCCCAAATCACCCTGCTCGTCGGCCCATTCATCCCAGATCGACACGCCATTTTCCTGCAAATAGCGGATATTTGTATCGCCACTGACAAACCATAATAATTCATGGATGATCGAGCGGATATGCAGTTTTTTGGTGGTCAGCAGTGGAAAGCCGGCAGCCAGATCAAACCGCATCTGATGCCCGAAAACCGCGCGCGTGCCGGTACCGGTGCGGTCGTCACGGTCAACGCCTGTTTCCAGAACACGCGTTAAAAGATCAAGATATTGTTGCATCGAACACCCTCAATGTGACCAGCTGTGATACGGCGCACCATCACCGCATCACGGCATCACCGGTAAGGTGCCACGTCTTTCGCCGCACAGGCAAGTGGATATTCCGGCATCACGACATGACCGCCCATTTAATCTTTGCGCCAGATAAAACTTGGATTTCCCCGGTAAAACTTCGCTTTCCCAGATAAAACTTTTCTTTCAAAGCATCGTCATTGCGCCTATATTAAAGAGGCTGGCTTGCCAGCTATGGCGATAAACGTGCTGTGGAATAAGCAGAGCGGACCCGGGGGCGGTACCCGGCGCCTCCACCATTTTAGCCTGATTTGACAATTGCCTGCGCGGCAAATGATGTCTGCATACCCCATCAGGCTAAAAGACTGGGGGCGAAATAGGATCGACGCATGTGGTAAAGACAGTATTTTCGCTCGGTATGGTACCCGCCGTTATCGGGCCATGTAGTAGTTGCAAATGACAACACTGCTCCGGTCGCAATCGCAGCCTAACGGCAGCGGGAGTAACCGATCTTAAGTCCAGATTGATTGAGCTCAGTCTGGCGGGGTTTGGGGCGCACCTGGCAACAGAAGCGTTCCGCTTTATCTTCGCGTTATTCTGTGCAAACAATGGTGTGCAAATAATGGATAGTCGCTGATAAATCAACGCAAGCACGAGACGGCATAGATATGAGCAATGACGACGACAGCCAGACCGGATTAAACTACGAATTATTGGTAGAAGATGCCCTGCGGTCGGTGGTTCGCTCATCATTGCGCATCGTCGAAAATATTGGACTGCCCGGTGAGACACATTTCTATATCAGCTTTATCACTGGCTATGAAGGTGTTGAAATCGAAGAGAGTTTGCGCGCGAAACATCCTGATCAGATGACCATTGTAATCCAGCATCAATATGCCGATCTGCGGGTTGCCGAGGATCATTTCTGCATCACCTTGTTCTTTGGCGGCAAACCTAGCCCGATGATCATCCCGTTTCAGGCCGTCACCAGCCTGAATGACCCCTCGGTAGGGTTTGGCCTGCAATTTGGCATGCTCGACGAAAATGACGATGAGGATGATGGCACCGCATCCGATGCATCAATCAGCCCGGCGAACCTGAAAAGCAACGCCAGCGATGACAAGAGTGATGATGCTGGCAGCGACGGTAAAAGCCCAAAAGATGATAAAACTGCCGAGGTTGTATCACTTGACACATTCCGCAAAAGACCAACACAGTAAACCGCCAAACCATCGCAGTGGCCGTTACCTTTGCACGCCGCTTTTCCTTTTATGACAGTCACAGGATCGCATCATGGCCGATTTTGCCTATAGCCCCATGTTTCCCCTCGCCGCTGATACCACCGAATATGAACTGGTGTCGTCTGACCATGTCAAACTTGTCGAGATTGGCGATGAGCAATTCCTACGGGTCGCTGCAGAGGGGCTGACCGAACTGGCCGAGCGCGCTTTTACCGATATTTCGCATTTGTTGCGCAGCAGCCATCTGGCCCAGCTGGCGCAGATTCTGGACGATCCTGAAGCCACCAAAAATGATCGCTTTGTGGCAATGGAAATGCTGAAAAATGCGGTCATTTCAGCCGAGGGGCAATTACCAATGTGTCAGGATACAGGCACGGCGCTTGTCACCGGTTATCGTGGTGATCATGTATTGGTTGACGGTGATGATGGCGAGGCGCTGTCGCGCGGCATCTACAACACCTATCAAAACTGTAATCTGCGGTTTTCACAGCTGACGGCGCACAGCATGTTTGAAGAGAGCAATACAGCGACCAACCTGCCGGCACAGATCGATATCAATGCCGGCAAGGGGCTTGAATATAAATTTGCCTTTATCCAGAAAGGCGGCGGCTCGGCCAATAAAGCCTTTTTGCATCAGAAAACCAAAGCTGTGCTGAACCCTGAATCAATGCGTGAATTTGTCCGCACCGCTATTTTGGAACTCGGCACATCGGCATGCCCACCCTATCATCTGGCGATTGTCATTGGTGGCACTTCGGCCGAACTGACGATGAAAACTGTGAAAGCCGCCTCAATCAAGGCGCTTGACGGGCTGCCCACAAGCGGCAATGCCCTTGGCCATGCATGGCGCGATCTTGAATGGGAAGCTGAAATTCTGCAAATCACCCGGGATCTGGGGATTGGCGCCCAATTTGGCGGCAAATATTATTGTCATGATGTACGGGTGATCCGCTTGCCACGCCATGGCGCGTCCTGCCCGATTGGTATCGGTGTGTCCTGTTCGGCCGATCGTCAGGCGTTTGCTAAAATCACCCCAGAAGGTCTGTTTATTGAAAAGCTCGAACGCGACCCGTCACGCTTTCTGCCCGATATTGGCGCCGAGAGCGCCGACGATGACCAGCCCGTTGCGATTGATCTGAACAAGCCGATGGCCGAAATTCTGGCGGCCCTGTCACAACATCCGGTCGAAACCCGTCTTGCGCTGACCGGGCCATTGATCGTGGCGCGCGATATTGCCCATGCGAAACTTCTCGAACGGCTGAATGATGAAGGTAAATTGCCCGACTATTTTAAAGATCACCCGGTCTATTATGCCGGCCCGGCAAAAACCCCGGATGGAATGGCATCCGGCTCATTTGGCCCGACCACCGCTGGTCGGATGGATTCCTATGTGCCGACATTTCAGGCTGCAGGTGGCTCTATGGTGATGCTGGCCAAAGGCAACCGGTCGCGTGTTGTGCGCGAATCCTGCAAACAGCATGGCGGCTTTTATCTTGGCTCGATTGGTGGTGTCGCGGCGAAGCTTGCGCTTGAATCGATCAAAAAAGTAGAGGTTCTGGAATATCCCGAATTGGGTATGGAAGCGGTCTGGCGGATTGAGGTTGAAAATTTCCCGGCCTTCATCATCACCGATGACAAAGGCAATGATTTTTTTGATCTAAGCTAGCTGCGAACAGGCTAGACCGGTTTTGGCCCACCGCTGGCCCAATCAAGGAACTGGATTGTGTGACGTACCGGCAGATCATCGCTGTGCAGTTGCGTCATACAGCCAATATTACCCGCCGCCACGGCGCTGGCGCCGGTATCACGCAGGCTGGACAGTTTCCGCTGCTGCAATTCATCCGCCATCGCCGGTTGTAAAATATTATAAACACCGGCAGATCCACAGCATAAATGCCCGTTTACCGGCTGCACCACATCAAAGCCAGCCTGCCGCAGCAGTGACAGTGGCAGATCATGGATTTTCTGGCCATGTTGCAGCGAGCAGGCCGAATGATACGCCAATGTGCCATATCCGCTGACCGCCTGTGGGCGCAGAACCGACTGTAGATCAAGCTCTGCCAGAATTTCGCAAATATCTTTGGTCTTTGCCGAAATCGCCGCTGCCAGCGGCGCCATTTCAGCATCATGCCGCATCAGATGACCATAATCTTTCACCATGGTGCCGCAACCAGACGCATTAGCGATAATCGCATCAATGTGCCCGCTGGCGATTTCTTCATGCCAGGCCTTGATCGCTGCCCGTATCGTGGCATCTGCCATTTTCGTTGCACCAACATGATGGGCAAGAGCGCCACAGCAATGCGCTTCTTTGCGGACAATCACCTCTACGCCAAGCCGGTTCAGCACCCGTATGGTGCTGGCATTAATATCCGGATCCAGCGCACGTTGCGCGCATCCAGCCAATAGGATCACCCGCCGCACCGGCTTTTTGCCAGCGGCGGGCGACGGGGAAAATTGCTGTGTTCTGCTGCCAACCGGATCGAGATTCGGGATATGAAGCGGCAATTTTTGCAGCGCTGCCCGCATCGGTTTTGGCATGGCGAATGCCACCAACCGGCCGAGTTTCGCCAGACACATAGCTTTTCGGAATTTCGATGCATGGGGAATAATGGCCGCCAGCATCCGCCGCATCAGTCGGTCAGACGGCTTGCGTGGCACCAGCTCTTGCAGCTTTTCACGGCCAATATCCAGCAGATGCGCGTAATCAACACCCGACGGGCATGTCGTCGTACAGGACAAACAGCCAAGACACCGGTCAATATGATAGCTGGTATCGGCCGATACCGTTGTCGGACTTTCAAGCAGCTCGCGCAACATCCAGATACGTCCGCGCGGGCTATCGCGCTCGTCACCAGTAATCACAAAGGTTGGACAGGTCGCCGTACAAAAACCGCAATGCACGCATTTGCGCAGAATGGCGTCGCCTTCGCGGATAAGAGGGTCAGCAAGCTGGGCTTCGGTAAAATGGGTCTGCATCCTGTTGCTTCCTAGATACCATCATGCATGCGGCCAAAATTCAGCACGCCAAGTGGGTCAAATGCCGCCTTTACACGCTTGCTCAGGCCGGCCTGTGCCGGTGGCAGGGGCTGCAATGCCGGGATCAGCTGTTTGCTTTTACCACGGTCACACATAAGCTGTGCATGGCCGCCGCCATGCAGCGTCAAAGCCGCCCGCAGCGCAGTGCCGAAATCCGCACCGGACGGCCCGGCAAGCCATAACAACCCACCTGCCCAATCGGCATAAAATGCCATGTCAAAATGCGGCTCAATTGCCGCGATGATCTGTGGTGCAGATGCTGGTGGGCAGGACAGCTTCCATATATCACCCGCATGATCAGCCAGCAGATCAACATCTCGAATGCGGCGCCACAATGTTTCGCTTAATGCCTGCGGCACTGTTTCGACTGTGCCGCCTGTACCACCCATGCCGCGCAAATGGCCGGCCCGGTCATCCACTGACAAGGCGATGCCCTCCAACCGGATCACCACAACAAAATCGGCCGCCAGATCAATACCAGCTGCAGCCGCCACCGGTTGCGGCAGGATGGCGGCGGCCCCGGGTTCATGCGGGCTGGCAAAAATGCCTGCAATCAGCGCCACCGCACTGGCCATATCGTCACTTTCAAACAGCAATGACAGGCTGGTCTCTGGCCGCGGCAGGGTTTTGATGGTAACTTCATCGATCACCGCCAGCGTCCCATAGGATCCACAAATCAATTTTGAC
>JADHLR010000034.1 GCA_016780525.1 Candidatus Puniceispirillum sp. | reverse complement strand
AGCCTTATCATAATCAAAGGACAGCGGGTTGACACGCATCACCAGTAAACATCCCAGCAACCCGCCACCAATCGCCAGCACGCCGGCCCATTGCGACAGGGTTAAGGCCTCCTGCAAAAACAACCAGGATGACAATGCCGCAACCAGTACCTCGGACAACATCAAAATGCCAACCAGCCCTGGTGATACATATTGCATAATCCGAAAAATCAATAACACCGAGGGCAAAAACACCACCGTCGAGGCCAAAAACGCAACTGGCAAGACCGCAATCAAGCGATGCGTTTCCGGAAACATGTCACCCATCACAAAGGCCGCCGTGCCAGCCAACAGCCCGCCAACAGAATATTGCATAAACGTGATATGCAGAAAATCGGCATTTGGAAAGCGCCGAATCACCACCGAGCCCAAGGCCCAGGCCATACCCGCCGCCAGCCCCAAAAGATCAGCCTTATCATAATCAAAGGACAGCGGGTTGACACGCATCACCAGTAAACATCCCAGCAACCCGCCACCAATCGCCAGCCAGCGTCCCAGCCCGACACGTTCAGACAGCGCCACATAGGCAAATAACGTCGCCCATACCGGGGTGAGATAAAATAACACCGTGGTTTTGGTGACTGATGCGACCACAAGGCCAAGACCGTATAGCACAAAGCCGATGCCCATCAGCCCGCCAGCAATGAGTGACACCAGCCGATGCCGGCGGTCAGCGATATAGGCGCGGGCAATAAACGGCAAGATCGCGATGGCTGGCAACAGATGGAACAGGGTCACCACCCACAGCCCGCTGATGCCAAAGGATTCGGCATAGCGCATCGGCACCCACAATACGCCCCAGATTGCCGATGACAGAAAAACAATCAACAAGGCATGATGATGCGCATAACGTCGCACAAAGATATGGGTCAGCATCGACATCATTCACTCAACTCCGGCCGGGCAAAAACTTGCATTATGGGTGGCATTATTGAAGATCAGAAAAGGCGTCTTGCAACCGCGCCACCGCATCATGAACATGCGCCCGCCGACAGGCGATGTTAAAGCGCAAAAACGACGCCCCGCCGGTGCCGAATGTGGCGCCATGATTGGCGGCGATTTGCGCCCCCGCCTCGACCCGCCGGATAAACTCGTCGCTCGACATGCCGGTATCAGCAAAATTGACCCAGCACAGATAGGTGGCATCAATCGACATCGCTTTGACCCCGGCAATCTGGTTAACGCCATCTTCAAAGATACGCCGGTTTTCTGCCAAATACAGCAAAAGCGCCTGCAACCACGCATCACCGGTACGCCATGCGGTTTGCGTCATCATCATGCCAAGCCGGTTAAATGAGGTGCCATAGGCGGCGGCAACTCTGACAATTTTCCGCCGCAGCTCGGCGTTGGCTGTGACCATGCTGCCGATCATCGTTCCGGCCAGATTAAAGGTTTTGGTGGTGGCAACAAGCGTCACCAGACGGTGGCTGATATCCGGCACCGCTTTTGCCAGAACCGTATGTTTGGCAGGGGCAAAAACCAGATCATTATGCACTTCATCACTTACCAGCAATAAATCATGCTTTTCACAGAAACCAGCAAGCTCAGCCAACTCCTGCTTGTCCCAGACCCGGCCACCGGGATTATGCGGCGAACAGAACAGCAGAATTTTCTCATTGCCTGTCAGCATTGTTTCCAGTTTGGCCAGATCCATATGATAGCGCCCATCACGCTCGACCAGCGGTGACTCAACCAATTGACGGTCATTCGCTTTGATAATCCGGGCAAAGGCGTGATAGACCGGGCTGAAAATGATCACCCCGTCACCAACCGCGCTAAATGCCTGCAGGCATATACCAATGGCATTACACAGCCCATGTGCATTGATGATCCAGTCCGGCTCAACATGCCAGTCATGCCGCCGCTGCATCCAGCCGATCAGCGCCTGCCGGTAATCGGTATCATCGCCAAAGTACCCATGCACGCCATGCAGCGCGGCTTGCTGCACAACTTCATTTACCGCCGGCGGTGGCGGAAAATCCATATCTGCCACCCACATCGCGATACCGGTGTCTGGCGACACCCCGTATTTCGCCTGCATGGTGTCCCATTTTGACGAATATGTGCCAACCCGGTCAATTACCGCGTCAAAATCGAAATCCATTTTGCTGCCTCCCATGTCGCGCTTATTGCCCTTAATCGCATGCCGCTAGGCGCCGGCGTTACGCAAATCATCAATGCTCAACCGCGGTGTTATCGCCTCGGTTGCCACAATTAAATTAAGGACAGCACCCGTTTTCGACTGCATCGCCCGCTCAAACGCAGCGGCGAACTGATCGGTTGTCTCGACCGTTTCGCCATAAAACCCGTAGGATCTGGCAAGCCCGGCAAAATCCGGGTTCTGTAGCTCGGTTCCCGACACCCGGTGCGGGTAGTTTCGTTCCTGATGCATACGGATGGTGCCATAGCTGCCATTATTCACAATCAGCACAATCGGGTATAAACCAGCCTGCATGCCGGTGCCAAGTTCGGCGCAATTCATCTGAAAATCACCATCACCGGCGAAACATAAGACAAATCTGTCAGCATCATGGGCCTTTGCCGCCAATGCCGCTGGCAGCCCATAGCCCATTGCGCCACTTTGCGGCGCTAAAAGCCGCATATCTTTGTTATATTTAATGAATTTGCTTGGCCATGTGGCAAAATTGCCAGCCCCATTGGTGACGATGGCATCATCCGGCAGCACATCGCGCAGATGCGCCAGTACCGCCCCCATATCAAGCGCGCCGGGCTGTGCAGCGACGGTAAAACTGTCGTCATAGGCAGCTTTCGCCGCACCGCACCAAGCTTTCCGGTCGGCATTCTGCGCAAGCCTAATCCCCGCCAACGCCTCGGCCATAGCGTTCGGGCCAGCCTGCAACGGCAGATCAGCGATATAGATTTTGCCAAGCTCGGCATCTGATACATTGCTATGGATCAGCGTCGCCGCCATTTTCGGCAGATCAAACAAATCATAACCGTCAGTGGTCATTTCCCCAAACCGGATGTTTAGGGCAACAATCATGTCAGCGTCGCGCAGCAGGGTTTTGATATAGCCAAGCATGCCCACACCAGCGTCACCAACAAAGCAGGGATGGTGATTATCACAAATATCATGATATCTGAACGCCGCAACAAGCGGCACATCATTGGCCGCCGCAAAGGTTTCGAGCTGGCGCGCAGCAGTCGCTGTCCAGCCACTGCCACCATAGAGAACCACCGGCCGCTGCGCGGCGCACAGATAGTCCTGCAATTGCGTTATTTGCGCAGATGACAGCGCCGGTTCCGGCACCTTTACCGGCCCGCATGGTGGGCGCGCGCTCGCCGCCCGCAACATGTTTTCCGGCAGCGCGACAATCACCGGGCCGGGTCGCCCGCTGAGCGCGGTTGTCCATGCCCGTGCTATCAGTTCGGGAATGCGATCGGCGTCATCAATCTCACACACCCATTTCGCAACTTTGCCGAAATAATGCGTGTAATCGATTTCCTGAAAAGCCTCACGGCCGCGCATATCGGTGCCAACCTGCCCGACAAATACCAGCATTGGTGATGAATTCTGCATGGCTGTATGGATGCCAATCGAGGCATTTGTGGCACCCGGCCCACGTGTCACAAAACAGATGCCGGGCGTGCCGGTCAGCTTGCCCCACGCCTCGGCCATATAGGCAGCGCCGCCCTCATGCCGGCACAAAATCAGCTCGAATTTATCCGCCCGGTCATACATCGCATCCAGCACCGCCAGATAGGATTCGCCGGGCACGCCAAACCCCTTATAGGCACCAAGACCAATCAAACAATCCATTAACAGGCTTCCACCTGTTGCCTGTTGCTGCGTCATCTGACCCCTCATCTAGCTGACATATTCGGGAATGCTACGCTGTCGGCAAACCGACAAGAGGCTGACCCCAGCTGGTTACGACCAGCTCCAGCTTATCACGACAGGCCAATGACCTGCGCAACGGCGGCGGCGAATGGCTGATGCCGTCCGCCAGACAAACCGGCTATATTGATACGGCTATCTCCAACGACATACATCGCATGCTCATCGCGCAACGCATCAACCTGCTGCGGGCTCAGCCCGAGCCGCGAGAACATACCGCGGTGATGCGCGATGAAATCAAAATCATCGGAGTTGCATTGCTGGCGCAGCGCATCCGCCAGATCGGTTCGGGTTTTCAGCATGGTATGACGCATTTCGGTCAATTCATCGAGCCAGTCAGCACGCAATTCAGGCGTTGATAATATCAACCCAACAACAGCCGCGCCATGATCCGGTGCAAACGAATAATTCAGCCGGTTTAATATCGCCAGATTACCCTGGGCAATTTCGGCTGTCTGTGCGTCTTTCGCAATCATCATCGCCACCCCGACCCGGTCACGATATAGTCCAAAATTTTTCGAGCAGGATGCGGCGATGCACATTTCGGGCACCTTTGACGCCATATAGCGCAATGGCGCTGCATCCTCATCCAAACCATCGCCAAATCCCTGATAGGCAATATCGACAAACGGCACGACGCCTTTTTCAATCACCAGATCAGTGATCGCGCGCCATGTTTCCATATCCAGATTGGCGCCTGTCGGGTTGTGACAACAGCCATGCAACAGCAACAGATCACCCGCTTGCAGATCTTCAAATGACTGCATCATTGCCGCTGTATCAACCATCTTTGTGGCGGCGTCAAAATACGGATAGCCACGGGTCTTAAACCCCATATGTGTGGCCATCGCCATATGTGACGGCCAGCTCGGATCGCTGATCCAGATGGTGCCATCCGGGTTCAGTTTTTTCATAGTTTCAAACACCTGCCGGATGGCGCCGGTGCCGCCCGGCGTTTGCAAAGTTGCCACCCGTTCGACGGCAACCGCATCGCCAAGCACCAATTTGCGCATCTCATCACGAAACAGCTCTGATCCGGCCAGTGCCACATAGGTTTTTGAGGTCTGCGACGCGTGCAGCATCACTTCGGCCTGTTTCACCGCACGCACAATCGGCGTGTTGCCGCTGGCGTCTTTATACACACCAACGCCAAGGTCAATTTTACCGTCACGCGGATCGGCTTGATATAATTTGCCAAGCCCCAGAATCGGGTCGGCTTTGGCAGGCTGAAATTTTTCTAACATGCTGGTCTCGTCAGGGAAGCAAAACAGTCCTTCATGTGTAGGGCAAGTCGTTGGGAAAAAGCAACGGTTTTTCACAGGATGATTGCGGCGGGTTAGCGGCTTAACGGCGCGCTTCCGGGATCAAACCACGCGGTGAAAACCGCAGCACAAGCAACAGAATGACACCCATTGTCATTAACCTTGTATGCGCCGCACTTTCCAGCAAATGCAGGCGCAGCCAATGGCCCGGCGGCAATCCGGATGTCAGCACATCGATAAACCACAGCCCGATCGGTTCTGCCTCAATCCAGAAAAACCAGATCAGAAATCCACCCAGCACCGCCCCCCAATTGTTACCCGACCCGCCAGCAATCACCATCACCCAGATCAAAAAAGTAAAACGCAGGGGCTGATAGCTTGTCGGGGTAAATTGCCCATCAAGCGTCACCAGCATGGCACCGGCAATGCCAATCACCGCCGAGCCCAGCACAAACACCAACAGATGTTGTCTGGTCACATTCTTGCCCATGGCATTGGCCGCTGTTTCATTATCGCGGATGGCCCGCATCATCCGTCCCCATGGCGAGCGCAAGGCGGTTTCCGACAGCCACAAAATAGCCAGCAACACCACCGTGAACAGCAGCGCATAACATATCTTCACCACCAATGATGACGCATCCACCAGCGGCAGGTTCATATCCTCTGCAAGCGCGACAAACCAGCTGTTATTCTGCAAATCAACTTCATAGGGAACCGGCCGCGGCAACCCATTCACATTTTTCACACCGCGCGACAGCCAGTCTTCGAATTTCAACACATAAATGATGATTTCGGAAATGCCGAGTGTGGCAATCGCCAGATAATCAGCCCGCAGACCAAGCGAAATTTTGCCAACAACCCATGCCGCAGCAGCGGCAAATAATCCGCCAACAACCCAAGACAGCATAATCGGCAGACCAAGCCCGCCAAGATAGCCTGTACGCGCCGAATCAACCGCCTCAATCGCCATCGTCGACGGATCAATCAACATCCGCATCAGCACATAGCCAGCAACGACAACACCGCCAGTCACCGCATAGCGCCAGCGCCCCCAGCCTTGGCCGCGCCGCCATATCAGCATGCTGACAAGCAGCGTAACTATGCCAATCGCCAGACCGGCAACAACACCCAGCCCACCAGCCGCCCAGGCGGCTTCAACCGGCGGCATCGAAACCACCACAGCTGCCAAACCGCCAAGCGCCGCAAACCCCATAATGCCGACATTGAACAGCCCGGCATAGCCCCACTGAATATTCACGCCCAGCGCCATAATCGCGGAAATCAGACACATGTTCAGAATCGAGAAAGCGACATTCCAGCTCTGCACAATCCCGACAATGATCAGCAGTAATCCCATGCCGGCAAATAACAGGATGTTGCGCTGGCTTGGCGATAGACTGGCGATTTGCTGGCGCACCACCCCGGGGGTTTTAGCGGACTTTGTCATAATGTCTTCCCACTAAATATACCGGTGGGTTTGACCAACAAAACCACCACCAATATCAAAAAGGAAACGGCAAACTTATAGTCCGTCGATAACAGCTGTAACAATCCGTCACCCAAAACCCCATCACCAATCAGATAGCCCGCCACTTTTTTATAGGCAAAGGTGATCGCAAGTTCAGAAAAAGCGATGACAAAACCGCCGGCAATCGCCCCCAGCGGGTTACCGACACCGCCAACAATGGCAGCGGCAAAAATCGGCAATAACAAATGCAAATAGACCAGCGGTTTATAGCTTTTATCAAGCCCATATAGCGTGCCGGCAATGGTGGCCAGAACCGCCGTGATAATCCAGGTGATCCGCACCACCCGATCCGGATCAATGCCTGACAACAACGCCAGATCTTCGTTGTCAGCAAAGGCCCGCATCGATTTGCCGGTACGCGTATAATTTAAAAACCAGAACACCAGCCCAACAACAGCAAAGGTTGTCAGCACCGTTACACCTTGGGCTGTTTTAATCGCCAGCCCCTCGGAAAATCCGGTATTGGCCTTAAACGCACTGGCCTTGACGATAAAGCGCTCACCATCGGCAAAATTGCGATCCTGCGGCCCGATAATAAAGCGAATAAGTCCGCCGATGATAAACATCGTGCCAATCGAAACGATCAGGTAAATCACCGGACTGGCGCGTTGTTGCCGGTAAAATTTATAGACATAGCGGTCAAGCAGCAGACATAACCCGATCGCCCCAATAATCCCCACCGGCAGCGCCAGTAACGCGGTTGGCAATGGCGCTATCGACAGCCCGGCACTTTGTAGGGCAAATGTTGCCAAGATCACCAGCATTGTGCCAAAGGACATAATCTCGCCATGGCCAAAATTTGAAAACCGCAAAACCGCATAAATCATCGTCACGCCAAGCGCACCAAGCGCCAATTGGCAGCCATAGGCAAGCCCGGGAACGACAATATAATTGCCAATCAAAATCAGCGCATTTAGTGCCGATTCCATCATCAGCCTCCCAAAAAGGCCCGGCGCACATCCGGGTTTGCCAGCAGCGCCGCGCCGCTGTCTGTATAGCGGTTTTCACCCTGCACCAGAACATAGCCACGATCGGCAATTTGCAATGCCTGTTTGGCATTTTGTTCAACCATCAATATCGCAATGCCGGTCTGCGCCACATCAATGATACGGTCAAACAGCTCACCCATCACAATTGGCGACACGCCCGCTGTTGGTTCGTCCAGCATCAATACTTTTGGCTGTGTCATCAACGCCCGGCCCACCGCGACCTGCTGGCGTTGACCACCGGATAATTCGCCGGCGGGTTGCGCGCGCTTTTCCCGCAACACCGGAAACAGGCGGTAAATTTCTTCAATTGTGCCGGAAAAATCATCACCGCGAATAAAGCCGCCCATTTGCAGATTTTCTTCAACCGTCATAGAGGTGAAAACATTTTGTGTCTGCGGCACAAATCCCATACCGCGTCGCACCCGTTGTTGTGGCGGCAGATCGGAAATATCATCGCCATTCAACAACACCGTTCCGGCGCGCAAATCGAGCATCCCAAACATCGCCTTCATCGCTGTCGACTTGCCGGCACCATTCGGCCCGACAATGACGGCAATTTCGCCGGCTTCGACAGCAATTGTGCAGCC
Source organism: Candidatus Puniceispirillum sp. (assembly GCA_016780525.1). GTDB lineage: Bacteria > Pseudomonadota > Alphaproteobacteria > Puniceispirillales > Puniceispirillaceae > UBA3439. The sequence goes on along the minus strand of JADHLR010000034.1, from coordinate 4,762 downwards.
TTTCAGAATATCCGCGCCGCCATAGCCGCCGGTCATCGCCGTTCCCACAAGCGCCGTCATGCGCCGGCCTTTTCGCGGTTTTTCAGCCCGGTGCCTAAATAGGCTTCGATCACAGCATCATTATTTTTGACGCTTTCGGCACTGCCAGTGGCCAGCACCTGACCTTCGGCCAAAACAATCACCGGGTCACATAAACGAGTGATAAATTCCATATCATGCTCAATCATGCAAAAGGTATAGCCGCGCTCTTGGTTCAACCGCAGCACCGCATCGCCAATCACATTCAGCAAAGTGCGATTGACCCCGGCCCCAACCTCGTCAAGAAACACGATTTTGGCATCGACCATCATCGTCCGGCCCAGTTCCAACAGCTTTTTCTGGCCACCGGATAAATTGCCAGCCAATTCATGGGCGACAGCCTCGATTTGCAGAAATTCAATGACGTCATCAGCGCGGGCCGCAATCGCCGCCTCTTCAGCGCGGATTTTATCTGGGCGGAGCCACACATCAAGCAGCCGCTCACCAGATTGCTGCGGCGGCACCATCATCAAATTTTCACGCACTGTCAGCGTTGAAAATTCATGCGCGATTTGAAAAGTGCGCAACATGCCTTTGTGGAACAACGCATGTGGCGGCAATCCGGTAATATCTTCGCCATCAAGCCGCACCGTGCCAGATGTGGGTTTATGCAACCCGGCGATGACATTAAAAAGCGTCGTTTTGCCGGCACCATTTGGCCCGATCAGGCCGGTAATTTTGCCTGGCGCGAGCGTCAATGAAACGCCATCAACCGCGCGGATGCCGCCAAAATGCATATGAAGGTCAGAAATCTGTAACATAAATCAGAATTGAAAAATCGGCCCAGACCAAAGCCCGGGCCGATTATCAACAGTTTTTACCAGAACCGAACAGGTGTAATTTTCTGGTTTTTGACAACCACTTCCTGGAAGCTACCAGCTGACTCACCCGGGCCAATCAATTCAACATCAGAGGCCCCGACGTAATCGACATCACCACCAGCGGCAATAATTTCGAGGGCTTTACCCAACTCACCGGGGTTAATTTTCTCACCAGGGGCATTCGCCACATCCATGATTTTTGTCTTGAATGTATTGCTGTCGGTTGAGCCAGATGCCTGCATCGCCAAAATCATCAGGGCAGCTGCATCATAGGATTGTGGGGCGTATGGCCCGGCCTTAAAACCGGCCTCACCAGCCAGCTTTTCAAAGGTGGCAACACCGTTACCCTGCGCCGCTGGCAAGGTGCCATATGACCCGTTCAGATCAGCCCCGATAGATTCGGGCAGGCTGTCGCCAATCATCCCATCAGGCAGGACAAATGTGTCAAAAGCACCGGCGTCGAGCGATGCCTGAATAATGCCCTTACCACCCTGATCGAGATAACCCGCAACAATCAGCACATCACCGCCGGCCTGTGCCAGCGCGCCGACTTCTGCACCATAATCACCTTTGCCATCCTCATGTGATGCGGTGATGGTGACTTTGCCACCAACAGCTTCAAAATTGCTCTGGATGCTGTCTGCCAGACCCTTGCCATAGTCATTATTGGTATAGCTGATGGCCGCTGAGGTGACGCCTTTTTCCTTTAGGATTTGGGCCAGCACCTGTCCCTGACGTGCGTCCGATGGTGATGTGCGGAAAAACAGGCCATTATCCTCGATCGTCGATAGTGCTGGCGATGTCGCTGATGGTGAGATCATCACCACGCCCTTGGCGGTGGCGACATTCTGCAAAATTGCAGTGGTCACGCCAGAACAATCGGCACCCATGATACCAACCACTTTGTCACTGGTGATCAGCCGCTCGGCTGTTGCGGTGGCTGCCGCTGCATCGACGCAGGTGGAATCCCCGCGTACCGGCTCAATCATCGAGCCCCCCATAAATTTGCCGCTTTTTGACGCTTCTGCCATCGCCAGTTCCGCCCCGGCCGCCATATCCGGCGTCAGGGATTCAATCGGGCCGGTAAAGCCAAGCAAAACACCTATTTTCACTGTTTCCGCCATTGCCGGGGCTGCAAGCAATGCTGCAGCCGTTGCAAGCGCAATAGATTTTTTCATTTTATCCTCCAATTTTGAAGTCTGGTCTCAAAGAGACATGCTTTGTTTTGTATCACAATTCGTCTGACCATAAGGAAACGCTGCTGGCATCCATGATGAACAGCACCACTGCGCAACCTACATCAATTTCGACGGTTTTACATCAAAAACAGACAGAAATCGCCCCGTTTGAAAAACCAGAGATAGATCAGAGCCTAGCCGCCGGCATATCCAATGGTTTTTAATGCGGCGGTGATTTCATCCAGAATAACCGGATCATCAATGGTTGCCGGCATCGTCCATGTGGTGCCATCGGCAATTTTGGCAACAGTGCCGCGCAGCACCTTGCCCGACCGCGTTTTCGGCAGCCTGTCGACAATCACCAGTTGATTCAACGCAGCCACCCGCCCAACACGGTTGCGCACCAGTTCAATCGCTTCGGCAATAATATCCTGCCCGGCGCGCTGACTTGACGGATACAGGCAAATCAAACCGATCGGCAACTGCCCCTTTAATTGATCGGCCACACCAATCACCGCGCATTCGGCGATATCCGGGTGATCCGAAAGCACTTCTTCGAGCTGGCCGGTGGACAAGCGGTGGCCGGCGACATTAATCACATCATCGGTGCGCGCCATGATATAGAGATACCCGTCAGCATCACAATATCCAGCATCACCGGTTTCATAATAGCCCGGGAAAGAGCTGAAATATTTATCAATGAATGCCTGATCCGCGCCCCAGATTGTGACAAGGCACGAAGGCGGCAATGGCAATTTAATTGAAATCGCCCCCAGTTCGCCAGCCGGCAAAACATTGCCCTGACTGTCCAGAATATCGATCATATAGCCGGGCATGGCGACTGATGGCGACCCCAGCTTGACCGGCAAATGTTCAACCCCCATCGGGTTCGCACAAATTGACCAGCCGGTTTCGGTTTGCCACCAATGATCGATCACCGGCACCCCAAGCTGTCGCTCTGCCCAGCTGATTGTATCCGGGTCGGCACGTTCGCCAGCCAGAAACAGATATTTCAGACAAGAGGTATCATGCTGTTTTAAAAACTCACCCTCAGGGTCGGCTCGTTTGATCGCCCGAAAAGCGGTCGGCGCTGTGAATAACACCTTGACCTGATGCTCGGCAATCACCCGCCAGAACACACCGGCATCCGGTGTCCCAATCGGTTTGCCCTCAAACAATATGGTTGTGCACCCATAAATCAATGGCGCATAGGTGATATAGGAATGCCCGACAACCCAGCCAATATCCGACGCCGCCCAATAGACATCGCCCGGTTCCACATCATAGATATGCCGCATTGACCAATGCAGCGCGACAGCATGCCCGCCATTGTCCCGCACCACACCTTTTGGCTGTCCGGTTGTGCCCGAGGTGTAAAGGATATAAAGCGGATCATTCGCATGCACCGAGATCGGCGCCATTTCCGCGGCCCCCTCATGCGCCTGATGCCACTCAAGATCGCGCCCCTCGATTAATTCCGCCTGCACCGCATCGCGCTGCACGATAACGCAATTGTCCGGCTTATGTATTGATTGATCAATGGCGGCATCAAGCAATGGTTTATATTCCACCACCCGGCCAGGTTCATGCCCACATGAGGCGCTGATAATCACCTTTGGCGTGGCGTCATCGATGCGTTTGGCAAGCTCTGCCGCGGCAAATCCGCCGAACACCACCGAATGCACCGCACCAAGGCGCGCGCAACCGAGCATCGCCACAACAGCTTCCGGGATCATCGGCATATAGATAATCACCCGGTCGCCTGTCTGCACACCTAGCCGCGCCAACATGCCGGCAAATCGTGCGGTCTGTTGCTGTAGCTCGGCAAAGCTGATATGGCGTTTTGCGCCCGTGATCGGCGAATCATAAATGATTGCGTTCTGCGCGCCACGCCCGGCCAGCACATGCCGGTCAACAGCGTTAAAGCAGGTATTTAACCGGCCGTCAGGATACCAGTGGTAGAACGGGGCGTCGCTGCGATCGAGGGCCGTTTGCGGCGGCGTATCCCACGCGATATGCTGCGCCGCGTTCAGCCAGAATGTGTCAACATCATCAACAGATTGCGTATATAGTGCCGCATAGTCCTGCATCTCTCGGTCCCCCAACCTATGCCCTTCATACCAGTAGGCGCATATCCATTATCTGAATATTTGCCCCAAATCATAAATAATTAAAGCTGCGTCTGACTCAAGCGGGAAGGACAGCATGCCCATCACATCATACCCTAAAATCAGCGGCATCACATAAAACCTGATCATAAACAAAAACCACGCCACATAGAGCGGCTTTAACCGGTCGATCAGAAAAGGCGGCGTCACTTTTGCCATCACCCGGATCATCGGATCGGTAAATTTGACAAACGCCTTCATAAAAAAGAAATCGGACTGTTCAGAGACAAAAATTGACATGCCGAAGCGGCCGATTAAGGTCCACATCGCCGCGCCAAGAATATAATCAAAGACGATCACCGCGATCGGAAATTCAGTCATTATTGAGATTCTCCCCCTGTCCCGGTCACAACCCTATCAAGGCCGGCACCGGTGCGCCAGATCCTAGCAAAAAAAACGGGGCAGGAAAAAGCCCCTACCCCGTTCTTTTGTTGGTTTATGCGCTGTTTTCAACAAAACAGCGCATTGATGTTATGCATCCAATACGGTTTTGCCTTTTGGAATGCGAATTTCATCA
>JADHLR010000033.1 GCA_016780525.1 Candidatus Puniceispirillum sp. | reverse complement strand
AATTCCACGGCGCAATGACCAGCACCGCCCCATGCGGAACCCGTTTGATATAACGCTGGAACTGGTCACTATCCTCAATGCTGATCGGCGCCAGCGCGCTGGCGGCGATATCCGCCATATGGTTTGCGCGCTCCTGAAAACCACCAAATTCGCCGCCATAGCGCACCGGTCGCCCCATCTGCCAGGCCAGCTCCGGCACGATCTCGGCATTTTGTTGTCCGATGATCGCCACCGCTTTGCGCACAAGCGCGATACGCGCGTCCAGCGGCCGCGCTGCCCAGTCATTTTGCGCCGCATGCGCTCGCGCCACCGCTCGTCTGGCAGCATCCTGCGACATGGGCGCGCGTTCAGCATATACCGAGCCATCAACCGGCGAAATACATTGTAATTGTTCTGTCATAATCAGGCTCTTTCAAATCCCCGGCGCACCTCATAATCGGTGACCTTACTGTCAAAATCTTCCTGTTCCCAGCGCGCCGCCCGCACATAATGGTCAATCACTGCGTCACCCATCGCCGTGCGTAACATATCCGATCCATCCAGCGCCAGTGTGGCTTCGCGCAAGCTCGCCGGAATCGCCCTTGCCGCATCCGCTTGATAGGCATCACCGCTAAATTCAGCTTCCAGTGTCAAATGATCCTCGATGCCTTTCAGCCCGGCTGCCAGCTGCCCGGCCAGTGCCAGATACGGGTTCAGATCAGATCCGCCAACACGGCATTCAACCCGAATATTCTGGCTGTTTTCTGCAACAACGCGATAACCGGCAGTGCGGTTATCAATTGACCAGATGGCCTTGGTCGGGGCGAATGTCCCCGCCATAAAGCGCTTATATGAATTGACATAAGGCGCCAGAAAATAGGTTGTATCGTCAGCATAGGTCAAAAGGCCGGCAAGATAGCTCTGCATCATCTGTGACATGCCATGCGGTTGTGCCGGGTCGAAAAACACCGCCTTGCCGTCAGCGCTGCGCAGTGACTGGTGAATATGACTAGATGAACCCGCCGCGTGATGATGCCATTTCGCCAGAAATGTCACCGCCCGATCATTTAAAAAGGCAATTTCTTTTACCGCATTTTTCACCATCACGTGCACATCGCCCATGCGTAACGCATCGGCGTAATGCACATTGATTTCGGCCTGTCCAGCATCGGCCTCACCCTTGGTATTCTCAACAGTGATGCCGGCACCATACAGCCCGTTACGGATTTGCCGCATCAGACTCTCTTCTTTTGTTGTCTGAAAGATATGATAGTCTTCATTATAGGCACTGATCGGCGTCATCGCATGATAATCGGCGTCGCGAATGGTCTCGAAGCTTTCCCGAAACACGAAAAATTCCAGCTCGGTCGCTGCCATCATCGTCAAACCTTTATCGGCCGCACGTTTGAGCTGTTGTTTGAGAATGGTACGCGGCGCATGCGGCACTAATACATGCGTATGGTGATCAAGCAAATCGCATAATACCAGCACTGTCGCATCAAGCCATGGCAGCATGCATAATGTATCAAGATCCGGCCGCATCACATAATCGCCATAGCCAGATGACCAACTTGTTGAGGCGTAACCATCGACCGTCGCCATTTCAAGATCGGTGGCAATCAGATAATTACAGCAATGGGTTTCTTTCCAGGCATGATCGATAAAAAACTGCGCATGAAATCGTTTGCCCATCAAGCGCCCCTGCATGTCGGGAAAGGCGGCAACAACCGTGTCGACGCTGCCATTACGGACCGCCGCGCGCAAAGTTTTCATCGAGAGAATGTCCGGCATGGTTTCAGCACTCCACCATAGTTTTACGAAAGCGGCATGGGGCCAAAAACACTCCCTGCCGCACATTTTTTTATTCAGCCTAGCTTTCGCGGTGCGGCCGCCCAACTTTATGCATATCAGCATTATATTGTTTGAAATTTTCTACAACCCTTGATTTGGTATCGGATTCGGCTATCAACCCGCCCCACAGTATGACGACTGGCAGATGATTTTCCAGCCGGCGCATGCCAGTCGCCAGCCTTATTAAGGGCAGCAGCTTTAACGCTCATCCTTCAAAAAGCTTAGCTGTTGCGCCGGCGGCTTAGTTCGTTTTGCCGCTGTTTTGCGCCGCGCCGGCCGTTTACGACTACCAAGCTTGCTGTAGACTTTTGCCGCCTCGTCACGAAATCCGGCTGTTCTACGGGCGGATGAAATCCGCGCGTGCGCCGCCTGCACAGCCGTTTTATGATCAACAATCGGCGCCGGATAATCCTGGCCAATGACACAGCCAAAACGGCGCTGCAGATCATCATCCATCTTCGCTGGCTGATGAATCCACATCGCCGTCAGATTTTTCAATTCCGGCACCCAGCGCCGGATAAAATCACCATCAGCGTCATGATCCATTGATTGCTTAATCGGGTTATAGATCCGCACCGCATTGATGCCGGTGATGCCAGATTGCATCTGGATCTGGCTGTAGTGAATGCCGGGTTCATAATCGGTGAATAGCCGCGCCAGAAAATACCCGGTGCGACGCCAGTCCAGCCCCAAATGATAGCTGGCAAAACTGACCAACATGGCGCGCATCCGAAATGTAATCCAGCCATAATGAACCAGATTGCGCATACAGGCATCGATAAATGGATAGCCGGTGCGACCGGTGCACCATGCCTCGAATAATGCGTCCGCATTATCGGCCACCGGCATGGCGCGAAACGCCGGATGCATGGCCTCTGTCTCAATTTCCGGCTGATCTTCTATCTTCTGGATAAAATGACAGCGCCAGGATAACCGGGAGGTGAAGGCTGATAGATTGCGTTTCCAGATTTTACTGTCGGCGGCGGATAATTGTTCACGCCGGGCTTGCACAGATTTCACAATTTCCCGCGCCGATAACGTGCCCCATGTCAAATGCGTCGATAGCCTTGAACAATGAATTTCAGACAACCCAGGTGCCGATAACCGGAACAGATACGCACTGCCTCTTTCGGTCAGAAAACTATGCAATGTTTGGATACCGGCGCGCCGCCCACCGGTCTGCGTCAGCCCCGGCACATCGTCACCAAATAACGCATCATGTTTTGCCGGAATATCACCAATCGGGATTGCAAGCGGCAGCAAAGCATCAGGCTTTGGTGTCAGCGGGGCTGCCATGCGCTGATTTCGTAACCGCGCCCAATCATCACGCTCGGGCAGACGTCGCACAATCCCATTTGTTGGAAATTCATCAAATCGAATGCCACGGGTGCGGCACCAGCGGCGCATCTCACCATCGCGCCGATACCCCCATAAATGACTGGTTTCTTCATGCGCATAAATGCCGTCAATCGCAAAATATTTGCAAATATCGTCACATATATCGGTGATTGATCCTGTACGCACAACCAAAGGCTGGCCGAGGTTGGCGCAATCTTCCCGCAGTTCCGTCAGGCTGTCATGAATAAAATGCCAATGGCGGCGCGAGGCAAAGGGCTGCTGCCAATAGTCGGGTTCGACAACATAAAGCGGCAACACTGGCAAGCCGGCCGCACAGGCAGCAGAAAGCGGCGCATGATCATGTATGCGTAAATCACGTTTGAACCAAACTAGTGAGAGTTTTTGCGCCATTCCTTTTAGATAGCAATATGATCAAACAGGTCAAGGCACTCATTGATCTTGCTGGCAAATAGCAACCAAAGCTTATTCGCGCTGTTGTGGAGCCAACACATTGCTTCAACCGCTCGCTCCGTTCGCGGTCACAAGACAAATCGCCACAGAACAGCAAATGATAATTTTTAGTTGATTTTGCACAATATCACTTCAAACTAAAATCTTAAATAGGGAGGAAGACAATGAGTAAAAATCCAAAGTCTAGCCATTCGACAGCACGGGCTGCAAAGCAGTTCAACCGCCGTATGTTGCTAAAAAGCGGGGCTGCATTGGCAGCTTTAACGCCCGTAGTTCCACTTTACGTCAAAAACGCATTTGCTGCATCGAGTGGCCAGGTCAACGTGTTGATGTGGGGTGAATATTTACCAGACTCAGTGGTCGCAGATTTTAAAGCCAAAACAGGCATCACCATCAACCATACAAAAATCGGTGACAATGGTGAAATTATATCCAAGATGAAAGCCGGCGGTGGCGCCGGATATGACCTTGCAAGCCCGACCAATATGCGCGCCCTTCAGTGGGAAAACCTTGGCGTTCTGCAACCATTCGATATGAAGCGCATATCAAATATTGGCAATGTCAATCCGGGCATGGTTGCTGTTGGCGAGCGTGACTGGAACTTTGGTGGCAAGGGATCGCATTGGGTGCCGCAACTCTGGGGTACTGAATCAATTTCTTGGCGCACAGATAAATGGTCGCCAGACGGCCTGCCGAGCTTCGGCGATATCTGGGAGCCTAATCCAGCGATCAGTGGCGCCTTCATGATGGGCAGAACATATTCCATGATGACAGGTTGTGGCATATGGATGCATCATCAAGGTAAGATGGATTTCTGGTCATCTTACAAAGATGAAGCCACCATGCGGAAAAACTGGGAGACCATCACCGAATACTGCATCTCCAAAAAAGCTAACCTGGTGAAATTCTGGTCCGGTGGCGATCCACAAAAGCAAGGCTTTACATCTGATGGTGTTGTTGTTGGTCAAACATGGGATGGGCCAATTGTGTCGATGATGAAGGCTGGTGAGCCTGTTGCTTATCAGACCACCAAAGAAGGCGCTTTGGCCTGGGTTGATGGCATCACATTGTCAGCCAAAGCTGAAAACATCGATGAAGCTTATGAATTGATTAAATATAGCTTCACACCTGAAGTCGGTGGCAAGACCATCAACGAAATTGGCTATAATTCGGCGGTGATCGGTGCATCAGAACATTATTCAGATGCAACCAAGGCGATTTCGCAGGCCGTGTACCCGGGCGACACAGCAGCCAAGCTGAATCCATGGCCGCCTGAGCCACCATGGTATGCCGATGCCCGTGCTGAGTATGCCAATAAGTTTGAGACCGCTTAAATCGGCTCAATATGATAAGCTATGTTAAGCTGAGAGCGCCGCGAGACTTTTCGTGGTGCTCTCAAGCTCCTTTTTAGTTTTTTTTCTGAATTTTTAACCAGAGGTTTGCTGATGAGTGCTGATGTAGAACTGCAAAATATTTCGATTAATTTCGGCGATTTTTATGCAGCAAAAGACGTTAGCGTTTTAATTAAAAAAGGCGAGTTCTTCAGCTTCCTTGGCCCGTCTGGATGCGGTAAAACTACCATCCTTCGGACCATTTCTGGATTTTTGGAGCCATCACAGGGGCAGGTGCTGATTGGCGGCGCTAATATGGCTGGTATTGGCCCCAACAAGCGCCCAACTTCATTAATTTTTCAGAATCTTGCATTGTTCCCATTGATGTCAGTTGCTGACAACATCTCTTTCTCGCTTGAGGTGCGGGGGCATTCAAAGGCTGACAGACGTGCCCGTGCTGAGGAATTGCTTGGGCTTGTTGCGCTCGAGGGGCAGGGTGACAAAAAAGTACATGAGCTCTCAGGCGGGCAACGCCAGCGCGTCGCTATAGCTCGGGCATTAGCTATCGAGCCAGAGGTTCTGCTTCTTGATGAGCCGCTCTCTGCGCTTGATCTCAAGCTCCGGCAAAAAATGCGATCTGAACTTCGGGCCATCCAGAAACGTGTTGGCATCACATTCATTTACATCACGCATGATCAGGGTGAAGCGCTGACCATGTCTGATCGTGTTGCCGTCATGAACGAAGGAAGAATTGAACAGGTTGACACCTGTCAGGCCGTTTACGAAAAGCCAAAAACGCCGTTTGTTGCCAGTTTTGTGGGAGAAAACAACCCATTTTCTGGTGAAGTCACCGCTTGCAATGACAGTCATGTTGAAGTGTTATGTGATGGCAATAAATTTGTTGCAGAGATCAATGGCAATGACTGTCAGGACGCACAAAAGCTGGTCGTTGGGCAAAAAATTATTTTGTTTGTGCGGCCGGAGTCGATTTCTATCAAAAAAAACAAATCAAAGACTCAAAACAGCTTTTCCGCGCAATTGAACTCAATTGAATTTGAAGGGCATCTGCAAAATCTTTTCCTGACCACACAGTCGGGGGTTAAGGTGCGTCTTAGTTTGCCAAATGCCGAAGACATAGATCATCTCACTGCGGGCCAGGCCACGGATTTAACATTTTCAGCTCAAAAAGCCGTGGTTTTGCCTGAAGGCAACCTCGCAGTGGATTAACAGGAGCTGTGATGCAAAAATTTTTCGCAAAAAATGGCCCAATAATTTCGACCTATTTTTTGATCTCTATTGGGTTTTGGATTATCTTTTTGATCATCATCCCACAGCTTTATATGCTGGATTTGTCGTTTCGGCCGAATTTGCCGCCGTTGCTGCGTGGCGGTGAGGAAGATGTCTATACCTTAACGCATTACAAGCATTTTCTATTTGGATCAGAGACCAGTAAAGACGCCTATAATTATGTCGATCTCAAAGTGTTTTTCACAACATTAGCAACGGCTGTGGTGATCACTGTTCTGAGCTTGTGCTTTTGTTATCCAATCGCATTTTACATTGCCAAAATCGCCGAGCATAAAACCGCAAGATTATTGATTGTGTCGCTTATTGTGCCGTTTTGGATTAACGAATTATTACGCGCCTTTGCCTTGCGCATTCTGTTTGCTGGCGAGGGCGTGATCAATAACGCACTGATAAATGCTGGACTGATGGACAATGCCATCAATTTTATTGGTCAGGATGTAGCGTTATTCACTGGTCTTACCTATGCCTATTTGCTGTTGATGATGTTTCCCCTCTATAACTCGCTTGAGTCGTTGGACACCAACCAGCTGGAAGCTGCCAAAGACCTTGGTTCGTCAACACTCCGCACCCATTGGCGTATTGTAATTCCCCACGCCAAAGCCGGCATCGCGTCAGGTAGCACCATGGTTTTCATGTTAACCGCCGGCGCCTTAGCCACACCTGTGGTGCTGAGTAGTCCCAACACTTTCTGGTTCACACAACTGATTTATCAATGGTTCAACATGAATGATAATTGGTCGAGAGGCGCTGCATATTCGGTGTTGCTGTTGCTGGTCTCTGTTATTTTTGTGCTTTTGATGATGAAATTGTTCCGCGTCAAAGTTGGTGAGATTGTCAAATGAAGTCCCAACCCGCACTTAAACTACTCCTTGGCACTTATATTTTCGTATTTTTAGCCTATCTATTCGGCCCGCTCATTATCATGAGCATCACCGCGTTTAACTCTGCAGAGTTTCCCGCTGTCACGCCTTGGGAGTGTTTTAGCTGGCGCTGGTTTGCCGAGGGCAAGGTCACCTATGATGGGCAACGTTTAGCGGGGCTTTTAGCGGACTCAAAGCTGCATGAAGGCATTTTAACCAGCCTGCATATTGCTCTCGGGGTTGTCGCTTTATCGGTGCCAATCGGCATGGCGGCGGCGATTGTTCTAACACAGGTCAACAGTAAAATCAGAACCTTCTTCTATTCAGTCGCGATTATGCCGGTGTTGTTTCCGGGTGTGGTTATCGGCATTTCAACAGTCGTGCTCTGGGATCGCATCGCCAGCATGACAGGCGGGGGCGCGATGGCTGATGTTGGCCGCAATGGTGTGTTCCTGACGATCCTGGCACAGACATGTTTCATTTCAACTTACTGTTTCCTGATCTTCGTTGCCCGCATGCAGCGTTTTGACAAAACACAGGAAGAAGCCGCGTTGGATTTAGGTGCCAGCCAAACGCAGGTATTTTTCAAAATATTAATGCCCTACCTGATGCCAGCAATTGCCTCATCCGCCGTCATCGCATTTTTATATTCCTTTGAAAACTACAACACTACGGTCTTTAGCATCTTATCCGATCAGACACTGACCACTGTGATTGCCTCAAAGGTTCGGTTGGGCATAAGCCCGGCTATCAGCGCCCTGGCATTGGTCATTATCGCCATTACGCTGACGGCAGCCATATCCTACGAGGTGCTGAAACGTCGTGCAGAAAGCCGCCTTGCCAAAATCAAGCAAACGCAACTTCATCAGGCAATGCCAAGCGACCGGTTGATGAAAAACCAAAAAACCAGCTTCAAATTACCAAAATCAATGTTTGTAATCCTGTTGGTGTGTTTTGGCGTGGTCGCTGGTGGAAATTATCTGGTATCCAATAATCTGTATGGGGAACAATGTATCGTGGCGGCAGATGAGGCGAAAAAATCGAATTTCGCTGATCAGCTCAAATTACTTCAGCAGAATGTGGAAACTGAAGGCGCGACCACACCGCCATCCGACCCAACCACAGGCAGCCAGGGATTTAATAATATTTTTGGTGATCCCAACCTGTTCAAAAATTTTGGCGGTTTTGATACCGACGCTAAAAAATAAACAAGATCAGTAGTGCCACAGCAGACGTCCATAGCCGCTGAATTGATCGGTAATGCCAGCGCCCCGCTGTCCAATATTTCGCCAGTTCTGGGGGCCATGCAGATGATCAAATCACCGCTTGAGACCGAAATCATGCGGCAGGTCGGCCAGATTGCCGGCGCAACGATGACCACGCCGCATCAATCGCTGCACGCAGGTGCGCATGAAGGTGACAGCAAGCTGGACTACAGGCGGTCATATGTCACGGTTGGGATGGGTCGCCTGGGATCTGTGACTGGGTCATATCCAGCCGCGCGACGCCAGTGCCAAGCCGCGCCGTTATTTCGATCCGAACCGGCAGGATCAAATCGTCAGCAAAGCGGCCGAAATAGACATTGACCTGCCGGTCTTTGGCCGGTTTTTTATGCCAGCTTGAGGCGATTCTATGACCACCTTTTGGCATCACAACAATGCGGCAATGCAAGACTATCCCGTCAAAGCTATAGGGGCGATCCGCCACAAGTGTTGTCGTGCCAACCGTGTCAAACTGCATTTCAAACCGGCGCAGCCCGTCATAGACCGCATATGAGCCAGCGCATTTGCCGGCATCGGCAATATAATCAAGCTGCCGCATCGCCGCGCTATATGGGTCGATCACATCTTGTTTCAGCTTGTCCGATATCGGAAACACCTCTTCGGGATCAGGCGGCGGCTGCTGCACATCCGACAAAATATCACCCGCCGTCGACCAATGCACCGAGCTGGCAATCTGTTTGGATTTTGTGACCCGCGATAATGATAAAAAAGCCGGCCGCCATTCGCCGCCCTGCCAATCTATTTCTGCGTTTGATGCACTCTGGAACCCGGAAAACAGCGCCGCAACCCCCTCACTTTTGACCGTGCCCAGAATAACCGCTTTGCCATCCTGCAATTGCCATTGTGAGCGCGCCTCGGCCAGACTCAACGCCCCCCAGCTTATGTTATATTGCAAATCAATATCCCGGCTGGTCGCAGCAGCCATGCTGACAAGCTGCGGCGCGATGAGCATCGCCGCGAGCACACGGGTAACGCGTCCGGCAATCAATCCGGCAACGCCAAACCGGCGCAATCGTGACATCCGGCAAAAGCTAGTTTGGGCGAGCCCCATTAGCACCTCTCTCGATTACAGCGACCCTATTCAACATTGCGGCGTTCAACATTGCCCCGGCCAACATTACCGCACTTTATATAATTGACAATGGCTTTACCACGCCGCCACTGGAGATTGATATGCTGGCGGCTGGCCGTATGATTGTGATTTGCTGACAGTTTATGATATGACACTGACAGCGTTTCATCATCATCGGATCCAGTTCGTGTGCCCTCAAGCAAAAACATCTCGGCCAACATCACCCGAGCCGCAGCCAACAGATTCTGAGCCAACAGATTCTGGCAGCCAGTCGGTGATCCGAACACTAGCCTATTTATGGCCCTATATCTGGCCGCATGATCGCCCAGATTTACAGCGGCGGGTGTGTATTGCCGCGTTTTTTCTGGTCTGTGCAAAACTGATCACAGCTGCGACGCCGTTTTTCTTTAAATATGCTACCGATGCGCTGGCTGGCAAAGCCACCGCGATACCGTTATTTGCCCTGCCGCCGCTGATGCTGATTGTCGCATTCATTGTCGGGCGTGTTCTGGTGAGTGGCTTTAACCAATTACGCGATGCCCTATTTGCGCGGGTTGGCCAGCATGCTGTGCGCAAACTCGCCATCGAGACCTTTACCCATATGCATCAGCTGTCGCTGCGCTTTCATCTGGAACGGCAGACCGGCGGGTTGTCGCGGCTGATTGAGCGTGGCACCAAGGGCATTGAGAGCATTGTCCGCTACACCGTGTTGAATACCATGCCGGTGATTATTGAATTTGCGCTTTATTTGGGTATTTTTGCCTATTATTTCGGCTGGGCCTATGTCGCGGTGATTGCGGTAACCGTTTATGCCTATAGCACCTTTACCGTCAAGACCAGTGACTGGCGCACCAAAATTCGGCGCGACATGAACCAGTCGGACACGGCGGCCAATAGCAAGGCTGTCGACGCTTTGCTGAATTTTGAAACGGTAAAATATTTTGGCAATGAAGCTGCCGAAGCCAGACGTTTTGACCGATCAATGGCGCAATATGAAGCCGCCGCCACCAAAACCTGGACGTCGCTCGGCTGGCTGAATTTTGGTCAGGCGCTGATTTTCGCACTGGGCATGCTCGGCTGTATGATATTGTCGGCGCGAGCGGTACAAAACGGCACCCAGACGATCGGTGATTTTGTGATGGTGCATGTATTCCTGATGCAGCTTGCCCAACCACTCGGCTTTATTGGCGCTGTCTATCGCGAAATTCGGCAAGCACTTACCGACATTGAATCAATGTTTCAAATGCTCGCCATCCGGCCTGAAGTCAGCGACAAAAAAGATTCGCCGAATCTGCTGGTACGCGGTGGTCATATCCGCTTTGACAATGTGCGATTTCACTATCACAAAAACCGCGCAATTTTACGCGGCATCAGCTTTGAAGTGCCAGCCGGACAAACCGTCGCCATCGTTGGGCCGTCGGGCGCTGGCAAATCAACAATTTCGCGCCTGCTGCTGCGATTTTATGATGTGCAGAATGGCCGCATCAGTATTGATGGTCAGGATATTCGCGATGTCCGGCAGGATAGTTTGCGCGCTGCCATGGGGGTGGTGCCACAGGACACTGTATTGTTCAATGATACGATCGGCTATAATATCAATTATGGAGATCTGGGCGCGCCAGCCGCGGCTGTCAGAAATGCCGCAGAATACGCCCAGATCGACAAATTTATCGCTGAGCTGCCGGATGGCTATAATACCGAAGTTGGCGAACGGGGGTTAAAATTATCCGGCGGCGAAAAGCAACGCGTGGCGATTGCCCGCACAATTTTGAAAGCCCCGCCCATTCTGATTTTGGATGAGGCCACATCGGCGCTTGATACGCGCACCGAACAAGGCATCAAATCCGCCCTTGATAAGATTGCCAAAGACCGCACAACGGTGGTGATTGCGCACCGGCTGTCGACGGTTACCGATGCTGATGAGATCATTGTTCTTGATAATGGCGAGATCAAAGAACGCGGCACGCATGCCAGCCTGCTGAACCAAAACGGTCTTTATGCCACCATGTGGGCGCGGCAACAGGCATTGTCTGATGCCGAATTGCGGTTGCAGGCTCTACATAATGAAGACGGCGTGGCGGTGCCATAAACCGCGCCCTGAAAACAGTTAGGTAAATGACAGCGGCTGGTGCGATCTGTCGGTGAGCCGGCTAGCTGCCGGTAAATTTGGCCGCCCGCTTTTGCAGAAAGGCCTCTACCCCTTCGCTGTAATCATCAGATTCGGCACAGCTTTTCTGGGTGCTGGCTTCAAGCGCAAGATGCGTATCAAAATCTGTGCTGGCCGCATGCTGCATCAGCATTTTGGTGGCGGCGAACGCGGTTGTTGGCCCGCTGGCCAATGTCGCTGTCAATTCCTGTGCGGCTGGCAACAACGCCGCATCCGCATGGCTTTTCCAGATCAACCCGCACGCCACGGCTTCGGCTGCCGATAGGGCTGTTGCGGTGAGCGCCAATCCCATTGCCCGCGCCATACCGATACGGCGCGGCAAGACCCAACTGCTGCCAGCGTCCGGCACCAATCCAATTTTGCTGAATGACTGGATAAAACGGGCCGATTCGGCTGCCAGCACCATATCACAGGCCAGAGCAATGCTCGCGCCGGCACCTGCCGCCACACCATTAACCGCACAGATCACCGGCGCCGGCAGGCTGGTAATCAGCTTGATATTCGGATTGAAATATTCAGTTAGCGTCTGCTGCAAATCGGGCGGCCAGTCAGTCCCACCCGGACGCCGGTCGCCAAGGTCTTGACCGGCGCAAAATCCACGGCCAGCACCCGTGATCAGTACCGCACGGGCCTTATCATCATGCGCGCGCTGTAACGCTGCCCGCAATGCCAGATGCATGTCGATGTTAAAGCAATTCAGCTTGTCTGGCCGGTTCAATGTAATCTGCAACCAGTCACCATGTGATTCAACCAGAACGGTATCATGCATATCTATTACCCGCTTCAGCCAGCCCCATCATCAGCCCCGTTATCATAATAGCAGATCATCAGGCAGCCGTTTCGTTTTTCGCAATCAGTTTTTTCGGATCATAAAATGGCTTTTCAACAGCCACCGCGATGCGATCACCCTGCGCCGCGCTCACCGAAAATTCGGTGCCCAACGCCGCATGCGCAGAATCAACCATGGCCAGCGCGATATTCTTTTTCAGCCGCGGCGAATACACAGCCGATGTCACCTTGCCAATTGACTGACCGGCAATCGATAATGGCCAAAATCTTGTGTTCGGCTGGGCGAGTGGTGGCCCATCGATCACCACACCAATCTGGCGGCGTTTCACACCGGCCGATTTGATCTGGCGCAGCGCATCTTTGCCGACAAAATCAGCATCCATATAGAGATCGATAAAACGATCCAGCCCCAGTTCGAACGGATTGGTATTAATGTCCATGTCGGCATGATAGGACAGCATGCCACCCTCGATCCGGCGGATTGTTGAGGTGTGACCGGGGCGCAGACCAAATGGCTGGCCTGCCTGCATAATCGTCTCGTACAGCCGATCCCCATCTTTATGATCGCGCAAAAATAATTCATAGCCAAGCTCGCTTGACCAGCCAGTGCGCGACGCAATCAGATCGATGCCGTCAAG
>JADHLR010000032.1 GCA_016780525.1 Candidatus Puniceispirillum sp. | reverse complement strand
TCCGTGATGAAAAAACTAGCTGCGCCGCCAACCCGTTCCATCCTGCCCATCTTCAAGAATGATCCCAGCCGCAGCCAGCCGATCGCGAATGGCATCGGCAGTGGCAAAATCGCGCGCCGCACGTGCGGCATTGCGTGCCGCAATTTCTGCATCAATGGTGGCATCATCAAACTGTGTATCGTCGCTGTCACCGGCCGCCGAGCCAGCTTTCGCCCAATCATCTGCCGTATCGCGCAACAGCCCGATCAATTCTGCGCTGGATTTTAATGCGGTGGCCGCCGCCTGATCGCCCTTATTTGCCAAACGTGCCAGCTCGTGAAGCCGCGCCATTGCCGCCGGTGTATTCAGATCATCACAAAGACAGGCCATAAACGCATCATCGAGCGCCATATCGGATGGCTTCGCTGTACCCGCCGCACGATACAGCCGGTCAAGGCTGTTTTGTGCATCCTGCATCGCGTTCTCTGACAAATCCAGCGGTGCCCGATAATGCGCCGACAGCAAAGCCGCCCGCAGCACTTCCGGGCGGTAACGCGCGGTGGCCTCGGCGACGGTGATGATATTGCCAAGCGATTTTGACATTTTTTCATCATTCATCGTGACAAAACCGTTATGCAGCCAATATTTGGCCATATGGCTGGTGCCATGCGCACAACAGCTTTGCGCAATTTCGTTTTCATGGTGCGGAAAAATCAGATCCAGCCCGCCAGCGTGAATATCAAACACCTCACCAAGATAGGCTTTTGCCATGGCAGAACATTCAATATGCCACCCCGGCCGGCCGCGCCCCCATGGGCTGTCCCATCCCGGCTGGCTGGTGGTGCTGGGTTTCCACAGGACAAAGTCTTCGGGTGCCCGTTTATAAGGCGCGACCTCAACCCGCGCACCGGCGATCATATCTTCCATGCTACGCTTTGACAGCGCGCCATAATGCGGCATTGTCGACACCTGAAACAGAACATGCCCATCAGCGGCATAGGCATGACCCTTGTCAATCAACAGCGAAATCATCGCAATCATCTGGTCAATATGATGTGTGGCACGCGGCTCCACATCTGGCGGCACAGCACCCAGCGCGGCGGTATCAGCGTGAAAACTGACGATAGTATCTGCACATAATTCGTCGATCGACTGGCCATTTGCGGCCGCACGATCATTAATCTTATCATCAACATCAGTGATATTGCGTACATAGGTCACGCGGTCATAAAGCCGCCGCAGCACCCGCACCAAAACATCAAACACCACAATCGGACGGGCATTACCAACATGGATGCGGCCATAGACAGTGGGGCCACAGGCATAGACACGGATATGTGACGGATCAAGCGGGGTGAATAATTCTTTTTGACGTGACAGTGTGTTGTAAAGCTGGATTTTGCTCATGCGGTCTCACCCTGTAGCCGCTTGATCACCCGTTCACGCCCGATAATTGCCAGCAAAGGTGCGATTTCCGGGCCAGCATCACGCCCGGTCAGGGCCAGACGAATGGGCATGAACAGCGCTTTTCCCTTTACCCCGGTCTCTGCCGCGATGGATTTTGTCCAAACTGACCAGACCTCGCTGTTCAGCTCGCCCGCCGGCAATAATGCCGCCGCCGCATTTGTGACCGTTGGCGCCTCAATCACCGGGGTTAATGGCCGGGCACAGATATCCCACCAGACTCTGGCCTCATGCAGCGTTGCCAGATTGCCGCGCACAGCCAGCCAGAAAGCCTCATCACCGGCCACATCAATTTCGGCAAGCCGCGATTCAACAGCCGCAAAATCAAGCTCCTGAACAATCTGACTATTCAGCTTGGCAAGTTCAGCCGGATCAAATTTTGCGGTGGCGCGACCAAATTTTGCAATGTCGAAATTTTCAATCACAGATGTCAGCTGGCTTTGCGGAACAACCGGATCGGCGGTGCCAATGCGCGCCAGCAAGCTGGCAATGGCCACCGGCTCGATACCGTTCTGCCGCAACTCGCCAATCGACAGGCTGCCCAGCCGCTTTGACAATCCCTCGCCATCAGCACCAGCAAGCAGCGCCAGATGCCCCATCATCGGGGCGGTGCTGCCCAACGCCTCAAACAGCTGGATTTGCGCTGCCGAATTTGTCACATGGTCTTCACCCCTGATGATATGGGTAATCGCATGATCAATATCATCCACAACTGACGCCAGCGTGTAAATCACCCGACCATCTTCCCGCATCAAAACCGGGTCTGACAGGCTGGACATGTGATAGCCCACATCACCGCGCACCATATCGTGCCAGCGCACCTCTGCATCATTCAGCAAAAAGCGCCAATGCGGCCGACGTCCATCCGCCTCTAATTTGGCTTTATCATCATCGGTTAATTTCAAGCCAGCACGGTCATACACCGGTGGACGCCCGGCAGATAATTGAGCCTTGCGTTTCAGCGATAATTCA
Source organism: Candidatus Puniceispirillum sp. (assembly GCA_016780525.1). GTDB lineage: Bacteria > Pseudomonadota > Alphaproteobacteria > Puniceispirillales > Puniceispirillaceae > UBA3439. The sequence goes on along the minus strand of JADHLR010000032.1, from coordinate 10,796 downwards.
TCCGGCGTTTCATAACAGGCATAGGCGCGCCCCGCCGCAACAAGCTGTGCCAGCGCCTGATCATAGCGATCAAGACGCGATGATTGCCGGTCCTCGCAATCCCAACGCATCCCCATCCAGTTCAAATCATCCCGAATGGCGGTTTCAAATTCTGTCGTTGAACGCTGTTCGTCGGTATCATCAATACGCAGCATAAAACGGCCACCAGTTTTGCGCGCGAACAGGTAATTCACCAAAGCGGTGCGTAAATTACCAACATGCAGCCGGCCGGTCGGGCTAGGCGCAAAACGGACTTTAATCGGGTTCATGCGAGCTCCATCATGATCATAAATCGCCTATAGATTAACACGAACCACGCTGGTTTGTGTGTGGATTGAACGCCGAGGTCAAAGGCAGGCGGCGGTCACGACCAAAGGCAACCGGCGTCATTTTTGGCCCCGGGGCTGCCTGAAACCGTTTATATTCGGCGCGAAATAAAAGCTGACTGGCGCGGCTGACTTCATCGCGATCAAACCCGCGCTGCACAATCGTATCAATATCCGCCATTTCCTCGCATAATGCGGCCATAATAGCGTCGAGCCGTTCATAAGGCGGCAGCGAGTCCGTATCTTTTTGATCCGGCCGTAATTCGGCTGAGGGCGGCTTGCTGATGATCCGCGGCGGAATCACCTGTCCCTCTGGCCCGGCAGCACCGCGTGGCATATTTTCGTTGCGCCAGTCGCACAGTCGAAACACATCCACCTTCCAAATATCTTTCAATGGCGCAAAGCCGCCACACATATCGCCATATAATGTTGAATAACCCGCCGCATATTCCGACTTATTGCCAGTCGCCAACACCATCGCGCCATGTTTATTAGAAATCCCCATCAGCACTAAACCGCGTAACCGTGACTGGATATTTTCTTCGGCAACACCCGCATCGGTTCCGGCAAACTGGTCAGCTAACATATCGGTCAAAGCGTCAATGCCGGGTATAATGGATATGTCATCCAGCCGCATATGCAGGTTTTCGGCAAGCGCTGTCGCATCATCGAGACTGACCTGACTGGTATAGGCGGATGGCATCATCACCGCATGCACCTGATCAGCACCAAGCGCATCGACCGCAAGCGCCGCCACCAATGCCGAGTCAATGCCGCCGGACAATCCCAAAACGACGCCGGGAAAGCCATTTTTGTGAACATAATCACGCAACCCCAGCATGACCCCGCGATAGAGTGCCGCCAGATCTTCATCGGGCGGTGTAACCGGCCCGGCCAGATGCATATGCCCGGCGGTGACCGACAATTGTATCGACAGCACGGCCTCGCTAAAACTCGGCAAATGGCTGGCCAGACTGCCATCGGCATTTAACGCAAATGATGCGCCGTCATAGACAAGCTCGTCCTGACCGCCAACCATATTGACATAGATCAGCGGCAGACCGGTTTCGACGGTGCGGGCAACCACGGTTGACATACGGCGCTCGGGCTTGGTGCTGTCAAACGGCGAGGCATTGACCACCAGCAGAATATCGGCCCCGGACTCTTGCAGACATTCGGCGACATCAGGCTGCCAGATATCTTCGCAAATCGGTAAGCCGAATTTGATACCACGCAGCATCACCGGCCCCGGCAACGCCCCGGCGGTAAAATTCCGTTTATCGTCAAAAACCCCATAATTTGGCAGATTCACCTTGTCCCGACGGGCAATGATCTGACCCGCATCAAGCACAAATACCGAATTGAAAATATGGCCATTTTCGGCATGCGGTGCACCGACAATAATGGCCGGGCCAGCATCTGATGTAATTTCTGCCAATTGCGCGATTCCGGCCGCAATTTCACCCATAAAATCATCCCGCAGCACCAGATCATCACATGGATAGCCGGACAAATACATTTCCGGCGTGACAATAACCGCCGCGCCATCCTTCGCCGCTTTCGCGCGCGCCGTGACCAGCCGGTCAATATTGCCAGCCACATTGCCAAGATGCGCATTTAACTGCGCCAGCGCGATCACAAGTGATTTTGTCATAAACGCGTCAACTTTCTTATTTACGGATCAAAAATTCGCGTCCAGCTTTCACCCGCGGCTGACCATCATAGGCAACGATATCAGCCGTCGCATAGGTTTCTGACCAGACTTGTGGCAAAAACGACCCGGTGCCAATCATATTTAACGGCGCATTGGCCAGCGAAAACACCCGGCATTTATCCGGCCCAAAGCCACTCGAAGCGATAATTTTGACCTTTTCGAAACCATGCTGATCAAGCTGTTCACGCAAATGCCATACAGCCGCCGCACTGACCCCGGTGCCGAGCAATAGCCGCAGCTCATCATCGGTGCGATACCCGCGCAACGCCCCGGGCACATTGCGCTCCAGAACCGCATAAGATGATGGCGTGTCCAGCCCCTCAACATAGCGGCCGCCATGGGTGTCGATCCGCACTGACAACTGGCCAGCATCGGCAAGGTCTTTAAACCGCGTCGCCACAGCCAAAGCATCGGTGATTTCAGCACCAAAATAATCCACCAGAACAGTCAGCGGTGTGTCCGGGATGGTCTGATGAAATAATTCGGCCGCCCGCAAAGTTGACCCGGCATAGCCAATCAACGCATGTGGCATGGTACCAGCGCCCTTGTCCTTGCCGAAAAAATGCGCTGTGGCATCGGCAGCACAGCCGACAAAGCCAATTGCGCCGGTCTTGGCCTGCGCCTTTTTTGACCCTACCGACGCACCATAAGCCATCAATTCGGCCATCTCGCCGCCCGCGCAATGACGCGCATCCATCGCCAAAAACCCGACATCTGGCAGTTCAATGCACATATTGTAGGCGTTATACGCGGCGACACAGGCAGGCCCCAGCCGTTGCAGGAAAATGGTTTCAAGATCAACCAGCACCGAAAATGGCCCGGTGACATAGCAAATCGGCTCACCAGCGCCAATCCACGCGCCCTCTACATAGAGCTGTTCAATTTTTAACTCGGCCTGTCGTGCCGCTGCCATCGCGGTGATCCAGTCAATCGCCATACGCCCGGCAAAAGTCACCGGCCGGCGCATAAATACCGCATAGGTGACCTCGCAATCGCCATGCGTCTGCACAATGTGCCGCGTATGTTTGAAATAGGTATCGGTCAGGCGCGGCTGTTGATCCGGCGTTGGCCCACTGCTTGCAAATTCTGACATTTGGCTACCTTTTGCCGTTGCTGGCAACATCGCATGCTGCACCCTGGCAGCACCCAGATGCCATCAAAGATGTTACACCGCCTCGGACAAAATTGACCGTTCACCACGCCGGCGTTTCAGCAAATCAGCCAGTAAAAAGGCTAATTCCAGCGCCTGCGCACCATTGAGACGTGGATCACAATGTGTGTGATAACGGTCGCCAAGGCTGGCCTCGGTCACATCGACAACACCGCCAACACATTCAGTCACATTCTGCCCGGTCATTTCAAAATGCACGCCGCCCGGATAGGTGCCAACCTCATCATGCGCGTCAAAAAATCCGGTCACTTCGGCCATCACATCATTAACCCGGCGGGTTTTATAGCCAGAACTTGCCTTCACCGTATTGCCATGCATCGGGTCACAGCACCACACCACTTTCGCACCAGATTTCTGCACGGCTTTCAGCAATGGTGGCAGACCTGTCCGCACCTTGTCAGCGCCCATCCGCGCAATCAATGTCAGGCGACCAGCGATATTGTCAGGATTCAGAATTTCAATCAACCGCACCAGCTCATCGGGATCAAGCGATGGCCCGCATTTCAGCCCAATCGGGTTTGAGATGCCCCGCATATATTCAATATGCGCACCATCTGGCTGGCGTGTCCGATCGCCAATCCAGACCATATGTGCCGAGGTTGCATACCAGCCTTGTTCCTCGGTAATGGTATCACGGCGGGTCAATGCCTGTTCATAGCCGAGCAGCAACGCTTCATGGCTGGTATAGAGTTCAGTCTCGGCAAGCGGCCGCGCATTTTCCGGGGTGATGCCACAGGCTTTCATAAAATTCAGCGATTCTTCGATACGTTCAGCCAGCGCCTCAAAGCGCTGTGTCTGCGGCGTGTCTTTCAGAAAATCGGTTACCCAGCTATGCACTTTCGTCAGATCAGCCAAGCCGCCCTGTGCAAAGGCCCGCAACAGATTAAGCGTCGACGATGATTGTTCATAAACACGCAACAGGCGGCGCGGGTCCGGAATGCGTTCGTCCGGGTTAAAATCCATCCCATTGATCATGTCACCGCGATAGCTTGGCAATTCAACGCCATCAATCACCTCGGTCGGGGACGAGCGCGGCTTGGCAAACTGTCCGGCCATCCGACCAATTTTAACAACCGGCATCGACGCGCCATAGGTCAGCACAACCGCCATCTGCAAAAGCACTTTAAAGCTGTCACGGATATTATTCGCTGAAAATTCAGCAAAGCTCTCTGCACAATCGCCGCCCTGCAACAAAAAAGCCTCGCCATTAGCGACGGCGCCAAGCCGCTGTTGCAGGCTCTGTGCTTCACCGGCAAACACCAAAGGTGGCCGGGATGCCAGCATCTCTTCGACCGCTTGTAGCCGCGTTGCGTCTGGATATTCCGGCACCTGGCAAATGGGAAATGAACGCCAGCTATTTGGTTGCCATGTCATTGGGACTGATCCTTTGTTCATCGCGCCGCCACCAAGCGGAGCGTATGAAACTCTCGTGTAAAACTTCGGTAATATCGCGGATCTGCCGTTATTTTTCAAGCATTTTTGGTCGGCTGCAGCAGATCAGCCGCCAGTCATGATCGCGGTGTGCGCATTGTGACAAATTCTTCAGCCGCCGTGGGGTGAATGCCAATGGTCGCGTCAAAGTCGGCTTTTCTGGCTCCGGCCTTAATTGCCACCGCAATGCCTTGCATGATTTCGCCGCAATCCGGCCCCATCATATGCGCGCCAAGCACCTGGTCAGTGTCGGCGTTAACAATCAGTTTCATAAAGGTCTTTTCGCCGCGGCCCGAGATCGTGTTCTTCATCGCCCGAAACCCGCTGGTAAAGACAGTGACCGCGGCGCATGCGGCCTGCGCTTCGGTTTCGGTCATGCCAACCGAGGCAACAGGCGGCTGGCTGAACACCGCCGACGCCACATTTTTATGATCAGCAACACGCCGATTGCCGCCAAACTCGCTATCGGCAAAGGCATGGCCTTCGGCAATCGCAACCGGCGTTAAATTGATCCTGTTGGTGACATCGCCGATGGCAAAAATACTTGGCACCGAGGTTCGCGATTCCGCATCAACGACAACTTCACCATGCCGCCCCAATTCAACGCCAAGCTCTTGCAGCCCCAAACCAGCGGTATTTGGCCGCCGCCCGGTGGCCGCCATGACCGCATCAACGCTCAGGCTTGCGCCAGAACTTAGGCGCACCTGTTTACGCACACCATCTGCCGTGACCTCGGCAATGGTACAGCCGCTATGCAGGATAATACCGCGTTCTGCCAGCGCCACCGCCATCTGTTCCCGGATATCCTCGTCAAACCCACGCAATGGCAGATCACCGCGGTAAACAAGATGCGTTCTGGCACCAAAGCCATTGAAAATACCGGCGAATTCCAATGCAATATAGCCGCTGCCATAGACCAGAATATCTTTGGGAAATTGTTTAAGATCAAGCGCTTCGTTTGAGCTAATCGCATGCTCGACAAGCCCCGGCGCATCAACAATTTGCGGGACGCCGCCAACCGCCACCAAAATTTTAGCGGCGCTGTAGACGGTGTCATTGACGCTGACCTCATGCGGGCCGCAGACCTGCGCCCAGCCGGAAATCAGCGTCGCGCCGGCATTTTTCAACAGCGCACGATAAATCCCTTCCAGCCGCTCAAGCTCGGCATCCTTGGCCGCGATTAGCGCCGGCCAATCATGCCGCGGCATCGCCTCTATCTGCCAGCCGAACCCCCGCGCATCCTCAACATCAGATGAAAAGGCAGAGCCGTACATCAACAGCTTTTTCGGGACACAGCCGCGAATGACACATGTCCCGCCCGGCCGATCACCCTCGATCACTGCCACCCGCGCGCCATGCCCGGCAGCAATACGCCCAGCCCGCACGCCGCCAGATCCGGCACCGATAACAATAAGGTCATAATCGTAGCTTGCGCCAGTTTGTGTCATCGCCAACACCATTATTCGGGTTTGTTATTCAGGTTCGTACCGCGTCTACACGGCATCCCCTTTTGTGGCGCAGTCAGCAGATGAGTTCAAGCTGGTTTTGCAAAATCCGGCCGAATGAGTGCGCGCTACACAACATCAATATGCTGGTAAAACGCATCTGGCACAGCATGATCGAGATAGTCGCCAAAGATAACCGCATTCAAATTGGTAAAATTCGCAATGATTAACGCCATCCGCGCGGCCGTCATATTCGTCAGATCAACAAATTTAAACAGGGTGACGGTCGCCGCACCCGAACAAATACCAAAAGGAGTCTGCGCAAAGGCGAATGTATCTTCAAGCATCAGCACCGTCAAAAAAGGCGTTTTTAACGGGCCACTGCCGTCCCGTGCCAAACAGCTGTAAAGCACCGCTTCATTGCGGTGATGCAATAATTCACACTGCACGATAAAATTGTCATAGCTGCCGCTCATCCAGCGGCTGGCGGCAATTTCCTCGATCGGGTAATCCAGCACCTCTGGTCGCGTTTCAGCCAAATTTGCCATCACATTCCGAATATGTGTTTTTGCCGCCTGATCCATCTTATTTTTCGCCTCATCGCTGGCATGGATGCACGTAAAACCGGACAAAATACCGCGATAAAATCCCAGTTTATTGCGGTTTTTTTCCAACGGAAAACAATGCGCACATGATGCCTTTTGACGGTCAATTTACCACAAATTAACCATTTATTAACAATTATCAAATTGCGGTGGCGCTTGCTATTGTGCAGAAAAATAATCCTTTTGACCGGTTTGCTTGGGCTGCCTGATTGCGCGATGGCTGATTGGGCGATAGAGTGGTCTGCACAGCCCATCCGGGCGTCATCATACGGATTGCGGTCATGCGGATTGCGGTCATACGGATTGTCATCATGTTCAAACCAATAAGAGCCAGAATATTATGAGTTTGTTTCCCTCGCTTACAGTATCTGGCACCTGTCTATGGAAACCCAGCCAGACACAGATAGACAATGCAGAAGTGACTGATTTTGCGTCATTTGTTCACGAAAAAACACAATTTGACTGGCAGCAGGATTTTCAATCGCTTTGGCAGTGGTCGATCGACCATACGGCGGATTTTTGGGATCTTTTGTGGGATTGGCACGGTATTATTGGCGATAAAGGCGATCGCATTTTGGTCGCCCCGGACAAAATGCCGGGCGCCGAATTTTTCCCGGATGCGCGCATAAATTTTGCCGAAAACCTGCTGGTGAATGCTGATCAACGTCCGGCAATTTGCGCGCATTGTGAGGATGGCCGGGTGACCCGTCTGACCCGCGCTGAATTAAAACAAAAAGTATGGGCACTTGCTGGCTGGCTTGAGGAACAGGGCGTGGTGCCGGGTGATCGCGTTGCCGCCTATACGCCGAACAGTGTTGAAGCTGTGATAACGATGCTGGCAACAGCCAGTCTTGGTGCGGTGTTTTCCAGCTGCTCGCCAGATTTTGGCCTGCAGGGGGTGTCTGACAGATTTGGTCAGATCGAACCAAAAATTCTGTTGGCATGTGATGGATATCTTTATGCCGGAAAACGCATCAGCCGTATGGATGTGGTGACAGCGCTGGTTGAACAGTTACCGACTGTCCGGTCGGTTTTGGTTATTCCCTATTTGACGCCAGATCCCGATTGCAGCCAATTGCCCCACGCCGTGCGTTTTGATCAGGCCATCGAAAATGCCACCCCGATCACCAGCTTTCGGCGGATGCCATTTAACGCACCGCTTTATATCCTGTATTCGAGCGGCACCACTGGCGCACCAAAATGTATTGTTCACGGCATTGGCGGCACCTTGATCCAGCATATAAAAGAGCACCGGCTGCATACCAATCTACGGGCTGGCGATACGCTGTTTTATTTTACCACCTGTGGGTGGATGATGTGGAACTGGCTGGTGTCCGGGCTGGCATCACAGGCGCGCATCGTGCTGTATGAGGGCAATCCGGCATTCCCCGGCCCGTATCGTTTGTGGCAGTTGGCAGAAAGCGAACAGATCAACATATTCGGCACCTCGGCGAAATATATCGACGCCATCAAAAACAGCGGGTATCGGCCGGCACAGCATGTTGAGCTGCCGGCGTTGCACAGCATTTTATCGACCGGATCACCATTATCGTCTGACGGATTTGCCTTTGTCTATGACGCCATCAAACCAGATGTTCAGCTCTGTTCCATTTCGGGTGGCACCGATATTGTGTCTTGTTTTGCTCTTGGCTGCCCGGTTCAGCCGGTTTTCGCTGGCCAGATCCAGACCCGTGGTCTGGCGATGAAAACCGATGTTCTCGATGAGAACGGCAACAGCATTATCGGACAAGAGGGCGAGTTATGCTGCACCGCGCCCTTTCCCGCAATGCCGGTAAAATTCTGGAATGATCCCGACGGCACCGCCTATAAATCTGCCTATTTTGAGCATTTTGCGCATGTCTGGCGGCATGGTGACTGGGCCACCCTGACGCAAAACGGCGGCACCATTATTCATGGCCGGTCTGATGCGACATTGAACCCAGGCGGCGTGCGCATCGGCACCGCTGAAATCTATCGTCAGGTCGAAGCCTTTGACGACATTATCGAGGCGCTTGTGATTGGCCAGAACTGGCAGGATGATGTGCGCGTGATTCTGTTTGTCAGAATGGCGGACGGTGTTGTTCTTGATGACAATTTAAAAACCCGGATCGCAACCAGCATTCGCCGCGGTGCTACCCCGCGCCATGTTCCGGCGGTGATCATCGCGGTGCCCGATATTCCGCGCACCCGGTCTGGCAAAATCACTGAACTGACAGTGCGCGACATCATACATCAGCGCCCGGTGAAAAACACCGAAGCGCTGGCAAATGCAGAATCGCTTGGATTCTTTAAGAATCTGCCTGAATTACAGCGTTAATTCTGCTTGATCAGCCCATGCACCGCGCTGCTGTTGGCGAAGCGTTTGCGGTTTGCCTTGTAAAATGCCAGCGTCGCCGCCAGCTGCTGTGTTTCGGCGTCTTTCCGGCTATTCTGGTCGGCCAGATCATCAATTTTGACAGCACCGCACGGCACCGCCAGATAGGTGTGCGCAGCCCCTACCTGGTCAGCCTGAATTTTAAATTTGGCTTTTGATCCGACCGGCCATTTTTCTCTGAGCAAAGTCAGCAACATAAAATTAGCACCACTACCAAGCGATTTATACAGCGGCTGCTGTGCGATAAATGCGCTGGCAATGATCGTCATGGCAGCAAAATGCTGGGCATCTTCGGCAAGTGCCGCGCCGCGCCCCTGATCCATCCAATGGCCCAGCAGGTTGATTCTGTCGGCTTCGTCATAACCGTCGAGCAGCGGGCTGGTGGCGGTCGCGTCTGCTTGCATGGTGACGTCCACAATATCAGTTTCGCCCATAATCCGAATGATAATTTCGCTCATAATATACTGCCTTTGTCTTACCGCTGTGTCGTCGCCTTGCTTTGGTTATAGAGATTAACTGGCGGTTAGCAAGATTGCCGAAACGATTATTGCCGAGTCGATTATTGAAGAGTCGATTAACACCAAAACAGCTTGCATCTAAATTCCGGGCTGGTTCGCTTCACCTGCCCGTATCAATTCGCGCCAGGCAATGACCAAACAACTGCTGATAATCACCAGCGCGCCAAATATTTCTACCGGCGTCATCACTTCAGCAAAGATCACATATCCCGCCACCGCTGAGACCGGCATTTGCAGATAGCGCATTGACGCCACCGCCACCGCGTCGGCATAGCGATAGGCCGTGGTTAACACAATTTGCAACCCGGCTCCAATAACGCCAAGCCACACAAGATCAAAAAATATCGGCTGGCTAACCGCATCAAATTGACTGGGAAACAACAACACAACAATGCCTGCCGCGACAAATCCACTGCCATTATACCAACAGGCCACCGATATCGGCACATCGCCCTTGCCAAGACGGCGCAATAAAATTGCCAAAACCGCGCTGGACAGTGCCGCGCCCACGCCGAAAAACGCGGCCAATGTCATAGCGCCTGAAAATGGATTGGTGATAATAACCACCCCGGACAGACCGGCAATCACCGCACTCCACCGATAAATCCCAACTTTTTCATTGAGCAGAAAAGGCGACATTAATGTGATGAAAATGACCGAGCTTTGAAACAAGCTTGTGGCCAGACCAAACGGCATGTTGCGAACCGATAAAAACCAGAACATGATGCCGCAAAAGCCAAAAAATACACGCAAACACATGGTTTTGCGTTGTCGGATATGCAGCCAGTCCCGCCCCCGCATCACTAATGCAACGATGAATATAATCGGCAGGGAAAACAGGAACCGATAAAATATTGTCGTCACCAACGTCACATCTGTACTGAGTTTTTTGACCAAAATTCCGGTCAATACACCAAACAGCACCGCCAACAGGCTGAGAGCAACACCAACTAGTGAACGAGGCAGGGCAAGTGGGCGCGGCATAGATCGGGTTTCCATTCACAGATAATGGTCAGTTCATCTGCACAGCACTGGCTGGTCACTCAGTCATTGCCGGTCACTACGTCACTGGCAGCCACTCTTGTGACCACTCTGGCGGTCATGCCAGACGCTGTGCGTCTGCAGATGATTAAATAAAGAGTTGAAAAACTAAACAGTTTTCAACCAAAAGCA
>JADHLR010000031.1 GCA_016780525.1 Candidatus Puniceispirillum sp. | reverse complement strand
CAGCTGGCCTGTACACGGTTGCCTGGCTGCATTGTGCCACGGATTTTTTTCGACGCACCGCCGCGCACCAGACCGGCATGACGCCCATATTCGGCCGTCAGCAATGACACAACAGCATTGCCCTCGCCATGTGGCCGCACCGACAATATAATCGCGTCCGCCTGCCATTCAGGCATTGTAATCAAGATCCCACAGAGAATAGCGCGCCGAATCATTCATCCAATCTTTGCGGTATTTTACATGCGAAAACAGATGCACCCGCCGATCTAACGCCATTTCCAGCTCTTTGCGGGCGGCCGTGCCAATCCGCCGCATGGTCTGCCCGCCCTTGCCCAAAATGATGCCGCGATGCCCCTCACGCGCGACATAAATCGATAAATGCACTTCGGCGCTACCATCTTCGCGTTCAGTCCACTCATCTGTTTCAACCGTAAGCTGATACGGCAATTCCTGATGCAGGTTTAAAAACAGCTTTTCACGAAGGGTCTCTGCCGCCAATAGGCGCAACGGCATATCCGAAAGATCGTCCGGGTCAAACAAAAACGGGCTTTTTGGCATCTGTGCTGCCAGCCATGCTTTTAGATCAGCAACGCCATTACCGCTTTCAGCCGAGACCATAAAAACGCGCTCAAAATCATATTGTTCGGACAATTCTGCGGCGCGCTCGAGCAGCCGTTGCTGTGGTGCCAGATCGATTTTATTCAGCACCAGAGACGCTTTGCGCCCGGATTTGGCCAGATTAGCCAAAATGCTTGCCGTGTCATCATCAATCACCCGACGGGCGCAGTCATGCAACAACAGCAATACATCCCCGTCTTCAGCACCTTGCCAGGCTGCCTGCACCATCGCCCGGTCAAGCCGCCGCTTTGGTTTAAAAATACCCGGCGTATCGACAAAAATGATCTGCACATTTTCATGCATGGCAATACCCCGCACGCGGCTTCGCGTGGTTTGCACCTTTGGTGTCACAATCGATACTTTTTGCCCCACCATGGCATTCATCAGGGTTGATTTGCCAGCATTCGGGGCGCCGATCAGCGCCACAAAACCTGCCTTTGTCACATCACTATTATCGGCGTCATCAGGCACCATTATTTTCTGTCTCCTGCCTGCAAGCGTGCCAGCAAGGCTGCGGCCGCCTTTTGTTCAGCAATTTTGCGATTACTCCCGGTGGCTGATTCCGACCCGGCATCGGCAACAGCAACCTCATAGATCATTTCCGGCGCATGATCCGGGCCGGACTTGGCCAGCAGGCGGTAAACCGGCAGCCCCAACCCCTGCGCCAGCGCCCATTCCTGCAAACGGGATTTTGCGTCTTTTTCCCGGCTGGCAGGCGTGTCGCTGGCAAGCGGCCAATGCGCCTGCAAAAATGCCCCGGCCGCCTCAAGTCCGAATTCCAGAAAAATAGCGGCCAAAAGGCTTTCAACAACATCGGCCAGAACATTGTCATTCTCGGCAAAGCTCATCCCCGGCTGCGTTTGCAAAAAATCAGCAATTTCGAGACGCCGCGCGACCATTGCCAATGTCTCTGTGCGCGCCTCGCTGTGTAACCGCAATGATAAGGCGCCTTCATCCTCATCCGGGCAATTCTGGTAAAAATACTGTGCCAGCAAAAGTCCCAATACCCGGTCGCCAAGAAATTCCAGCCGCTCGTAACTGGCCGCTGGCCCGGAAAAACTGGCATGCGTCAGGGCTTGCTGCAGCAATGATGGATCGGTAAATTTATAACCAATATGTGCTTCAAACTCTGCAAGCGGGCGTTGCGTCATCACATAATGCCATCACCAAGACGGCCATAACGGATGGCAAATGGCCATTTCCAAATTTGCCACAAGCTGGCGCTGCCATTATGGCTGAAAAACAACCGTTCGGCGCGACCAATCAGATTTTCCGCCGGCACCATACCGACGGATGCGGCACGGCTGTCACGCGAATTGTCACGATTATCACCCATCATGAAATAATGCCCCGGCGGCACCTCAAAGACGCTGGTATTATCGAGCATATCATTATCGGATCGTTCCTGAATCACATAAGACCGACCATTTGGCAGGGTTTCTTCATACACCACAAATTTGATCACATTGTAGCCGTCAGTCGCTGTGGCAATGCCTTTTTTGGAACGGTTGACCGGCACATCATTAATGCGCAACACACCATCGGTGACCTGTATCCGGTCGCCCGGCAATCCAACAATCCGTTTAATGAAGGCGACTGATTCATTTTTTGGCTGGCGAAATACAGCCACATCACCGCGCTCTGGCTGGGACTCAAAAATACGCCCATCAATCGGCGCCACGCCAAAGGGAAAGGAATAGCGCGAATAGCCATAAGAATATTTGGACACAAACAAATAATCCCCGACCAGCAAGGTTGGGATCATCGACCCCGAGGGAATGTTGAACGGTTCAAACAACAATGAACGAAAGCCAAGCGCCAATGCCCCAGCGATCAAAATTGTTTTTACAAACTCAAATTTACCCTCAGGCTTGCGTTTCGGCATTGTCAATTATCCCGTTTCAGCGGCGCCGCGTAAATAATGACAAACGCTAGCGCATAGGGCGGTTCATCACTAAGAGAAATCGATATATGAGCCTTATACCCATGCGGGGTCATGGCCTCAAGCGCCGTTTTGCATTGCCCCGTCAAACGCAACATCGGCGCCCCGTTTTGCTGGTTCAAGGTTTCCGCCTGCTGCCATCCAAGACCGCGCACGCCAGAGCCTGACAAGGCCTTATAGACAGCCTCTTTGGCAGCGAATCTTTTGGCAAAATAGGCGTGTGGCTGCGGCAAGGCGGCGGCGGCGTGCCGCTCGGCCTCGGTGAAAATACGGTTGATAAATCTAGTCGGGAATTGATCAATCGCTCTGCCAATCCGCCGCGCATCGACAATATCAGTTCCCATCCCCAAAATCATTGATCAGACGGCCTCGGCTTGCAGCTCACGGCGCGCCGTTTCCATCAAATTGCGCATTTTTTTGATGGCTTCCGGCAAGCCGCAAAAAACACTCTCACCAATCAGAAAATGACCGATATTCAATTCTTCAATGGTTGGAATGGCGGCAATCTGTGACACCGTGTCATAATCCAGACCATGTCCGGCATGACATTCGACGCCAACCGCCGCCGCATGCCGCGCTGCGTTCTGCAACCGCACAAGCTCGCTGTCCCGTCCGGCAATGTCGTGGCAATAACGGCCCGTATGTAATTCGATAATATCCGCGCCAATCGACACTGCCGCATCAATATCCGCCTGATTGGCCTCAATAAATAGCGACAATTTAATGCCAGCCTCTTTTAGCGGCGCCAATTGGTCGGCAAGTCTGGATTCGTGACCAATCACAGCCAAACCGCCCTCGGTTGTAACTTCCTCGCGTTTTTCCGGAACAATACATGCCGCGTTCGGCCGCACCGACAACGCCATGGCAATCATTTCGCTTGTCGCCGCCAGTTCAAAATTCAGCGGTACAGAAATGCCGGCTTTGATCGCGGCCATATCCTCATCCTGAATATGTCGCCTGTCCTCGCGCAGATGCGCGGTGATGCCGTCAGCACCGGCGGCTTCGGCCTGCAATGCCGCTGTCAGGGGACTGGGGTGCACACCACCACGCGCATTTCTGATCGTGGCGACATGATCAATATTAACACCAAGTCGCAATTTTCTGGGGTGAGAAGCTGTCATATCTTTTGTCTTTTCGGCATGTTTTGTCTGAAAGAGCGCGATTAGAGCATATTTTTTTTCCGGCTTTTCGCCGCCAGCGATGCCTGTGCCATCCGTTTCGCGCGATGCGCCCGCCATACCTCGAGGCTGTAAAAGGTCAGCACAAATGCAATAACCCAAGCCACCACCGCCAAAACCATACCACCGATTGCCATCGGGAGAAACACCTGCTCCAGCGACATGGTCATCTGTCGCCAATCGACATCGGTTGAAAACGTGAAGAACTTTATCACCGTGGTCATCACGTCGGTTAATTGCTGGAACGACAGCACAACAAGCTGCTCACCATAGCCGCTTTGCTGCAACAGCCATAAGCCAAGCCGGTAATCAGACACCCAGATGAATAAAAATGTCCAAGGATTGCCAAAAAACGTGCCAATCGCCGATGCCAGAACATTTCCCCGAAATAGAATCGCCAGCAATGCTGCGATCAGCAAATGTAACCCGACAAACGGTGTAAAGGACGCTGCCACACCACTTGCCATTCCGGCTGCAATTGATGCCGATGTCCCCGGCATCCGCACAACCCGCTGAAAGAAATAGGCAAATAGCCGACGGAATCCACGCTCAGGCCAGATAAATGAGCGGATTTGGTTTATTCTTGTGAGCGGCGTGCGGCGTCGAAACATCAAAATGCCCTAAAAAAACTGTTATCGATATGACCTTAATATAATGCGCAATTTTCAATAAACGATCATCGAATGCAGAAACCAGCCAAATTTTATGCACTTTGCGCACGGTCGACCCGCTCGACAAAATTATTCGCCTGCAACACCGCCATTATGGTGTGCATATGCTCGACATCTTTTACCTCAAGATCGAGTTCAAAACTGAAAAAGTCGGCATTTCGATCAGTCAGGTGAATATTCGAAATATTACCGCCCTGCTGGCCGATAATTGTGGCCACGGCCGCCAGGCTCCCCGGTTCATTTGATAACACGGTGTTCAACCGCGCCAGCACCCGCCTTGGGCCTTCATGCTCCCACGCCACATCCATCCATAATTCAGGCGCGTCACTAAAATTGGATAAATTATCACAATCTTTGCGATGCACGGTGACACCTTTGCCTGTGGTGAAAATCCCAACAATAGATTCGCCGGGAAGCGGGTGACAGCACCGCGCAATATTGATCGCAACGCCGGTATCTCCCCCGTTAATTTTCAACAATGGCGCACCATTCGGCGAAAAATATTTGTCGCGCCCGCCCGCAGACCGCGGAATTTTACGGCTGCTCGCCAAATCCGGGTGTATTTTTTCCAGAATAAGCTCTGGTTCGATATGCCCTTCACCAATATGTGCATACAGATCATCCAGCTTTTGCAGATTGAAAACCGAAATGATCTTTTCCACCGAACGGCTGCGAAACGGCTTGCCATATTCACGAAATACTTTTTGCAGAATGGTTTTGCCAATCAAACTGAATTCAACCATGCGTTCGGCCCGCACCGAACGCCGGATACCCGAACGCGCGCGGCCGGTTTTGACAAAGCCCTCCCATTCCGGCCGGGGCCGCGCATTGGTCGCGGTGATAATTTCAATTTGATCACCGTTTTCCAACTCAGTCGCCAACTGCCGGTTTTTTCCGTTAATCCTGACACCTGAACATTTTTCACCCACCTTGGAATGAACCGCATAGGCAAAATCAACAGCGGTCGCACCTTTTGGCAAGGCAATCAGATCACCACGCGGGGTGAAACAAAACACCTGATCATGATAGAGATCCATCTTCGTGTTTTCTAGAAATTCATCCGCGCCGGCTTCTTCATCCAAAATACCAACAAGTTCTTGTATCCATTTGACCTTGATCATCTTTTTTGATGAGTCTGGATTCTTGTAATCCCAATGTGCGGCCACCCCATTCTCGGCAACCTCATGCATTTCCGGTGTCCGCAGCTGGATTTCAATTTTGTGATTTTCCGGGCCAATGACGCCGGTATGAAGCGATTGATAGCCATTGCGCTTTGGCGTTGACACATAGTCTTTAAAGCGCCCCATCACCGTTGGATAATGGGCGTGAATGCTGCCAAGCGCGCGATAGCAATCATCGGTCGTTGGCACCAACACACGGAACGCCATAATATCTGACAGCTGGTCCATGGTGACTTTTTTACGCTGCATCTTGCGCCAGATGGAATAGGCGGTTTTCAGCCGGCCACTGACACTGCATTCGATACCCGCCTGCTCGACAGCATCCTGCAATTCGACGCTGATCATCGGGATCACAATTTCGGATTCCTGCACCAAAAATTCGAGCCGGTTGCTGATGGTTTGGTTCATCTCGCTATGCAGCACAGCAAACGCATCATTTTCCAGATCATGCTGCAGATATGTCACGCCGATACGTTCCGCCAGCGGTGCATAGATTTCCAGCGTTTCGCGGGCAATACGCTGGCGCTTTTCATCCTTTGCAATAAAGCTGATGGTGCGCATGTTATGCGTGCGATCAGCCAGCTTCACCAGAAGAACGCGCACATCCTCGCTCATCGCCAACAACAATTTACGGAAATTTTCAGCCTGCATGCTGTTCCGGGTGGATTGCATGCCGATGCGGCTTAGTTTTGTCACACCGTCAACAAGTTGCGCAACACTGGCGCCAAACTGGTTTTGCAGCGTATCCAGCGTCACCTCGCAATCTTCGACCGTGTCATGCAGCAGCGCGGTGATGACGGTATCAAGATCAAGCCGCATGTCGGCAAGAATGTTGGCAACAGCAATCGGATGCACAAAATAAGGCTCGCCCGAGGCACGCGCCTGTCCATCATGCGCCGCCATGCCAAACAGAAAGGCCCGGCGCAGCTTATCGCCGTCAACAGCTGCGTTGTAGGTTTTTATTTTGTGATAAAGATCGTCCGCTGCTTCAATCATCATCATATGCCAAGCTGATCATCAGGGCGCCAGCCAACAAATATAACGATGCGTGTTAACCTGCTGGCGGATTACTTAATCCTCGTTCTGAATCTCAGTCAGGTCAACATCTTCAAAGCCTGATGGCTCTTGCATATCGTCGGCTGTTGCGATTTGCATGCCACTGTCCTGCGCTTCGTCAGTGTTGTAATCACCAACCATTTCCGATAGGTCAACCTCGGCAGCGATCGCGGCATCGTCGCGGGTTTCCTGTTCTTCGCGGATCGCAATGCGCTGCAACTTTTTAATCAATCCGTCATTCAAAACATCAAGATCAATGGTTTCAGCGGCAATTTCCCGCAATGCAATGACCGGATTTTTATCATTATCGCGATCGATTGTTGGCAGATCGCCTTTCAAAATACCACGCGCACGCTGCCCCGCCGCCAAAACCAGATCAAACCGGTTGGGGATTTTTTCGATGCAATCTTCAACAGTAACGCGCGCCATCACAGTCTCCTAATTTAATTAATTCAGTAGGTTGCGCAAGTCAGCAGCACCCAGTTTTAAAAAATACAGCCAGCGGCGCCATTGGATACCCGGTGAACGGCGCGCAAACCAAAGCCAGAATGGCTCTAAATCATGTTGCGTCTATTACGCTAATTTACCCCACTGGGCAAGTCTAAACAGCCGGAAACAAAACGATAACCGGTGGCGCGCATCCAGCTATGCCGCACGCCGGATTAATTGTCCGGCTGGTAACTGCGTGATTAATGCATCAAGCGGTGTTCCGGTTTCCGGGTGCGTCCATTCATCAACAAGATCGCGCAGTGGCAACAGCACAAAGGCGCGCTCATGCAGCCGCGGATGCGGCAGTGTCAGATGGCTGTGATGATGGATCTGCCCGCCAAAATCCAGCAAATCAAGATCAAGCACACGCGCCGCATTGCGGGTCGAACGCTGCCGTCCAAAATGTGCCTCTACCTGATGCAAAACAGCCAGAGTGTGAGCCGCATCAGATGCGGTGACGCCCTCTGCCACAGCATTGAGATACCAGGGCTGTTCAGATGGCGGCACCGGCGCGCTTTCATACCAAGGTGAGGTTTTGACAACCTTTACCCCAAGAGTGCCGAGCATTTTCAGGGCAGCCTCGCAGCCGGCCTGCGGGGTGGCAAAGCCGGCGGGTGTCAGATTGGCCCCCAAACCGATAAACAGGCGCGTTGTGACTGTCACGATCGGTAACTCCTCTTTGTCGTTCGGTGGCACGGCGCAACTGCCAGTGAGATGCCCAAGAACTGAAACGGGCTGCCAGTAGACGGCCTGTGGAAAATCCGCGCTAGAATTTGACGCCGACACTGCCTATGATACAGCCCATACATTAGCTAATTTATTTGGAAATAACCATGTCAAAGGAAAAAACAGCTTTATTTATTGACGGATCAAATTTTTACGCGGCAGCGCGGGCATTGAATATGGATATCGATTACGCCAAGCTGCATCGTTATTTCAGCGCTGACACCAATTTGATCCGCGCCTATTATTACACCGCCCTTCCCGAGGATCAGGAATTTTCATCGCTGCGCCCGTTGATCGACTGGCTGGATTACAATGGATTTGCCGTTGTCAGCAAACTGACCCGTGAATTTACCGATCCGGAAACCGGCAAACGGCGCATCAAAGGCAATATGGATATGGAACTGGCACTCGATATGCTGAAGCTGGCGCCGCATATCGACCATGCCATTTTATTTTCAGGCGATGGTGATTTTTGCCGTCTTCTCGAAGAAATACAGGGTATGGGCGTGCGTGTATCGATTGTCTCAACGACGAAATCATCACCGCCAATGGCGGCTGACTCGTTACGGCGCATGGCCGATATTTTTATTGAGATGGATGCCATTCGTGATCAAATCGGGCGGCCACCACGATCAGTTGATGGCGATATTGCCACTTAAAAAACAGTTTTCCTGCATTGTTTTTGTGGCGTCACCGGGGTCATAACTAGCGGTTACGGCCTAAAGGTTACGATTGCGTAAAAGCCGCGCCTTATCGCGTCCCCAGTCCCGGTCTTTCGCCGCTTGCCGCTTGTCCTGTTTCTTGCGCCCCTTGGCAAGACCGATTTGAATCTTTGCAATGCCGCGATCGTTGAAATACAGCGCCAGCGGCACCAGCGTCATGCCCTCGCGCCGGATCAACCCCAGCAAGCGGTTGCGTTCACGTATTTTAACCAGCAATTCACGCGGACGCCGCGGTTCGTGATTGACCCGTGCCGCCTCATAAATCGGCAAATTGGCGTTAAACAACATCAACCTGCCATTATCCTCGCCTGCATAAGATTCGGCAATGCTGGCGCGGCCGGTGCGCAGCGATTTGACCTCACTGCCCATCAACACAAGCCCGGCTTCAACCCGGTCTTCAATTTCATATTCATGCCGGGCTTTGCGGTTTTCCGCAACACGGCCGGTGGTGATATACCCTTTGGCCATTATCTACCCCACTATTTTTTCATGTCGCCGTCTTGCTGGCGCGGTTACAGCAACCCGGCGCTGACGAGTCCGGCTTTGACCTGCGCCTTGCTGCTATCGGCGATCTCGCATAGTGGCAACCGCGTTTCGGCCGCGCAAATACCAAGCAATGACGCCGCATATTTCACCGGCCCCGGGCTGGCTTCGCAGAACATCGCATTATGTAACGGCAATAATTTTTGGTGGATAGTCTGCGCTGTTTTGATATCGCCAGCCCACCAGGCCGCGTGCATCTCACTCAGTAATTTAGGGGCGATATTGGCGGTAACAGAGATACAGCCATGCCCGCCAGCGGCAAGATAAGGCAAGGCTGTAGCATCTTCACCCGACAATTGGGTGAAATCATTGCCAAGCAGATTTTGCACTGCTGTTGGCCGAACCAGATCTGCCGTCGCGTCCTTAATCCCGGAAATATTGGCAAAATCAGATGCCAGTCTGGCCAATGTATCATCATTCACGCGCACAATTGAGCGTCCCGGAATGTCATAAACGATAACCGGCACATCAACAGCCGCCGCAACCGCAGCAAAATGCGCATATAAGCCGGCCTGTGTTGGTTTGTTGTAATAGGGGCTGACAATAAGCACAGCATCGGCGCCTGCGGTCGCCGCATGCTCGGCAAGACGCACCGCTTCGGCGGTACTGTTCGACCCGGCCCCGGCAATAACCGGCACCCGCCCGGCGGCTTGCTTGATACATAGCTCAACGACCAGATCATGTTCCTCATGCGACAGCGTTGGCGATTCACCTGTTGTGCCAACCGGCACCAGACCGGCGGTGCCATTATCGATCTGAAAATCAACCAATTTGCAAAAGCTGTCCGCATCAACAGCGCCATTTTTGAATGGCGTGACAAGCGCGGTGCAAGACCCGGCAAAGCGCGGCAATGGCGCATCGAATGACATAATATTCTCCTAACCCGCAAAAAACGGCGATATCTATGCGCCCAAAATAGGCAAGCCCACGGATAAATACAAGCCGGGAAATTGCGGCAAATCCGGGCGTCTTCCGGCATCAGTTTTGCGGACATCACGCCAGATCATCGAAATGCAATATTGTCGACTGCCGATTTACTGCTATAGTTGCACCCATCCCGACGATCAATTGCTGCCCCTGAAGATCAATTACTGTGGAGCCATCATTCCATGTCAGTCACGCCAGCCACAGCCGCATCTGATAGTGCCGCTGCAGATATCAGCCGCGCCACAATCGAGGCGGCAGCGACCCGTATTGCGCCATTTATAATCGAGACGCCACTTGTTGAGTCACCGCGCCTGAATGACAAGCTGGGCATCAGATTGCTGGTCAAGGCCGAATGTTTGCAGCATACCGGATCGTTCAAGTTGCGCGGTGCCAGCAACGCTGTCTGGAGCCTTGATGATACGGTCAAACATGTGGTCGCCTTTTCCAGCGGCAACCATGCCCAAGGTGTTGCGCGAGCCGCGGCCAGCCGCGGTTTGCAGGCCACAATTGTGATGCCAAAAGACAGCCCGGCTGGCAAAATAGAAGGCACCAAGGCCTATGGCGGCACGGTGATATTATATGACCGCTACACCGAGTCGCGCGAGGAAATTGGCGCCGATCTTGCGACGCGCAAACAGGCGCATCTGATCAAACCCTTTGACGATGTCCAAGTGATTGCCGGGCAAGGCACAGTCGGGCTGGAAATTGCCACACAAGCGGCGGCAAAAAACCTGACCCCGGATGCGATTATATGCTGTTGCGGCGGCGGTGGGTTGATTGCCGGCATGAGCATCGCTGCCAGCGATATGATACCGGGGGTTGACATCTGGGCAGCCGAGCCAGAATTTTATGATGATACCCGTCGCTCGCTTTCCAGTGGGAAAATCGAAACAGCCGACATCACCATGCCATCTATTTGTGACTCGATTGTCACGGCACAACCCGGCGAAATAACCTTCCCGATCAACAAAAAGCTGCTTTCGGGAAGCGCCGTCATTACCGACCGCGATGCCCTACAGGCCGTTGCGACCGCTTTCAAACATCTCAAAATCATCATCGAACCGGGCGGCGCTGCGGCGCTGGCGGCTGTCCTGACAGGGCAATATCCAGCTGGTGCAAAGACCGTTGTTGCCGTTGCCTCTGGCGGTAATATTGATGCGCCTATGTTTCAGCGCGCACTCGATGAAGGGCCACTATTCTAACGCCGGGCATTTTCGACATTAAAAATCGGTTGCTGCGCCCCCCTCGGCTTTGCGCCGATCGACAAAATCGACAAGTTCTTCGCGAATTGCCGGATCCATTGGCGGTTCAACATATTCCTCTAGCACCGTCTTATATTGGGTGGTGGCACGTTGATGCGCCCAGAGCCCCCCATCATCCAGCCAGGTTTCATAATTCCGCCAATCCGACAGCAGCGGTGTGTAAAATGCGTCGCGGTAGCGTTGCTGGGTATGATCACAGCCAAAAAAATGCCCATGCGGCCCAACTTCGGCAATCGCATCAACCGCCAGCGTCGATACATCCACCTGAATCGGCCGCTGCGTGTAAATGATTTGCTGCAGCATTTCGCAATCAATGATGAATTTTTCAAAGCTTGCTGACAACCCGCCTTCCATCCAGCCGGCCGCATGATAGATCAGATTGGCACCGCCGGAACAGCTGCCCTGAAGCGAGAAAGCTGACTCCCACACTGCCTGTGCGTCGAGCGCGTTGGCCGCATTTGCGTTAGAAGCCCGCAGCGGCAATCCATAAAATCTGGCGAGTTGCCCGGAAATCTGCATGGCCCGCACAAATTCCGGCGTGCCAAAGGCCGGGGCACCGGTTTTCATATCAACATTACTGGTAAACGCGCCATACATCACCGGTGCGCCAGCCCGCACCGCCTGCAGCAGCGCAATCGCCGCCAGACCCTCGGCATTTTGCAGCGCCAGCGCGCCAGCCAGAGTAACCGGTGCCATCGCCCCGGCAAGGGTAAATGGCGACACCACAACCATTTGATTGCGCGCTGCCATCCGCATCGCCCCATCCAGCATTGGCCAGTCATGTTTCAGCGGTGAGGTTGAATTTATGTTGGTAAACATCCGCGGTTGTGCATCGAACGCTTCATGCGTCAAACCGGCAGCTATCCGCAACATTTCCATCGCATCTTCAATACGCTCGGTTCCCAGTGAATACGCATGCACAACCTTGTCAGTCAGCGTCAGCTTGTCAAACAGACCATCAAGGTGACGTATTGACGGATGCAAATCCATCGGCTCTACCGGATACCCACAGCTAAAGTGAATACAGTTATACGACTGCGCCAGTTTTAAAAAATTCTGAAAATCAGCACGCACGCCAATGCGACGCCCCTGATCGAGATCCATCACATTTGGCGGCGATGCCACCTGCCCAAAATTAAAATAGCGCCCACCAAAGATCAGCGTCCGATCCGGGTTTCGCGGCGTTACGGTAATATGCGAGGGGGCTTTTGCCACCTGTTCCATAACCCAAGCGCGATCCATGCGGACACGCTTGCTGTCCCATTCGACCTGACAGCCCTGGCTCTCAAAAATTGATAAAGCGGCGTCATTCAGAAATAACACACCCAGATTTTCAAGGATCGTCATGCTGGCGTCGTGAATCGCCTGCACCGCATCCTCATCAATCGGTGTCACTGGCGCGTCGGCATAGCACGGCTGGCACCAATCCAGTTGGTTATCAAGCAACAATCTGGATGATGCCTGATCCGCATTCCGTTTGCGCTTCGATTGCCGTGACCGGGTGGCTGTTCGCTCGTTCATACATCCCCCATGTTGAAAATACAGTAGCAATGAATGGCATGGCAAACGCTCTGAATCGGACTTCTCATAGTCAAATTTCGCCGGAAAGCTGGCTGGCTTTGCCAAATCATAAATTTGCTATGATATCGGCCGCAAAGAATGCTACCACATGAGTCGCAAAACCGGGGTTATACTCGGGTCTATACTGGGATCAATAATGGGAAAAAGGGCCAATAATGGGACGCAATTTATTTGTCATTGGCGGCGCGCGCTCGGGCAAATCCGCCTATGCCGAACAACTCGCAACAGACAATTTTCGCGCCCTGAACCACGCAGATGCCAGCCTGTATTACCTGGCGACGGCACAAGCCTTTGATCAGGAAATGCAGGCGCGCATTGATCTGCATCAGCAACGGCGGAACGCCGACTGGCAGACCATCGATGCGCCAATTGATTTGCCTGAAAAACTCGTCGATTGCAGCCATCAACAGGCGGTTATTCTGGTCGATTGTCTGAGCATCTGGACAACCAACCTGCTGATCGCCGAAGCGGATATTGCGCAGGCCCGCGATAGTTTTGTTCAGGCCGTAACCGAATCACCAGCCACAATCATTATGGTGGCCAGTGAAACCGGACTGGGGATCGTCCCCGATACAGCTTTGTCACGCCGGTTTCGTGACGCCAATGGCATCACCAATCAGGTGATCGCCCAACTTGCCGATGAGGTTTATTTTATCGTCGCTG
>JADHLR010000030.1 GCA_016780525.1 Candidatus Puniceispirillum sp. | reverse complement strand
GCCTTTGCCTCTTCAGCCGGTGCCTCTTCAGCAGCAGCTTCCTCAGCCGGTGCCTCTTCAGCCGGTGCCTCTTCAGCAGCAGCTTCTTCAGCAGCAGCTTCTTCAGCCGGTGCCGCTTCAGCGGCAGCCGCGGCCGCGGCGGCTTCTTCGGCAGCAGCGGCTTCGGCGGCAGCGGTTTCAGCAGCGGCTTCGGCGGCGGCGGCCTCACGCTCGGCGCGCTTTTTACCAGGTGCTGATTTCTTCGGCTGGTCGCGCAAAACCGGCGCTGCCATAAGACCGGCTGATGCCAGCATTTTATGGACGCGTTCGGTTGGCTGGGCGCCTTTGCTCATCCAGAAATTGATCCGCTCGCCATTCAATGTCAGGCGCTGTTCGTGGTCTTTTGGCACCATCGGGTTGTAGGTGCCCACACGTTCAACATAGCGACCATCGCGCGGTGCTGCTGCTTCGGCGACAACGATTCTGTAAAATGGGCGCTTTTTGGCGCCGCCACGTGCTAGTCTGATTTTCAAAGCCATGATTTAGATCCTCTCATTGGCAGTCGTCACATTACTAAAATTTACTTTTTTTTGCCGGTGGGCTTGCCACCTAACCCCGGTAATCCGTTCGGTGCACCACCACCCAACAAACCACCCAATCCTTTACCTAATCCCTGGCCTAATCCACCGCCGGCACCAAGCCCGCGCGACAAGGCGTTCAAATCCGGCATGCCAGCTCCGGGCGCACCGCCCATACCGCCGCCCATGCCGCCACCCATGCCGCCCATCATGGCTTTCATCGCCGCCGCGCCAGTCTTGCCGCCCAGCTTTTTCATCATCCGCGCCATGTCCTGATATTGTTTAACCAGCTTATTGACATCTTGAACGCTGGTGCCGGAACCAGCAGCGATCCGCTTGCGGCGCGACGCATTCAGCAAACCGACTGACACCCGCTCTTTTTTTGTCATCGACAGAATAATCGCTTCCTGCCGTTTAATCATCGAATCATCAATGCCGGCAGCGGCGATCTGTTTTTGCATTTTGCCAATGCCCGGCAACATACCCATCAAACCGCCAAGACCACCCATTTTTTGCAACTGACGGATTTGCGTCAGAAAATCATTCATATCGAACTGGCCTTTTGCCATACGACGAGCCATGCGCTCGGCTTCTTCGGCTTCGATCGCTTCCGAGGCTTTTTCGACAAGCGCAACCACATCCCCCATATCAAGGATGCGACCGGCAAGGCGGGCCGGGTCAAATTCTTCTAAAGCGTCCTGTTTTTCGCCAACACCAGCAAGCTTGATCGGACAGCCGGTCACATGCCGCATCGACAGCGCGGCACCCCCGCGTGCATCACCATCAAGGCGGGTCAGCGCAATACCGGTTACGCCAATCGCCTGATGAAATGCTTCGGCTGTATTGACCGCGTCCTGACCGGTCATCGCGTCGGCAACCAGCAAAACTTCGTGCGGATTGGTAATTTTCTTAATTTCGCGCAGCTCTGCCATCAGCGCTTCATCAATGCTCAACCGGCCGGCAGTATCCAGAATCAACACATCATAGGCTTGCAGCTTGGCCACCTGCAGCGCACGTTTCGCAATTTGCGCCGGGGTTTCGGCTTCGGCTTCGGGCAAGATGCCGACCTCTGCCTGTTCGCCCAAAAGCCGCAATTGTTCGCGGGCTGCCGGGCGCGTCATATCAAGTGACGCCACCATGACTTTCTTGCGTTCACGGCTCTTCAGCCGCAGCGCCAATTTACCCGCTGTGGTGGTTTTGCCGGAACCTTGCAGGCCTGCCATCAAAATCACCGAAGGCGGATTCGTCGCAATATTCAGCGGTGCTGCATCACCGCCAAGCATCTCGATCAGCGCATCATGCACAATTTTAATCACTTGCTGATCCGGGCGGACAGCGCGCAAACTGGCGACACCAACGGCCTCATTGCGCAGCTTTTCAATAAAGCTTTTGACAACCGGCAACGCAACATCAGCATCAAGCAAAGCCAGCCGGACTTCGCGCAGCGCGGCGTCAACATCAGCTTCCGACAACGCACCACGCTTGGCAAGCCCGTCAAATACCGTCTGTAATTTGCCTTTTAATGTCTCAAACATGAAACCCAATCCGCGTTACAACAAGTCATGCCACCACCGCATTACGATGTTACAAAACAATAAACCAAACATGCACCCGTGCTCGAAAACTTCAAGGACGCGTGGAACCCGTTAAGGTCGTATTGTTTGGCAATGGCCTGATTTATGAAACAGCTCTTGCGCTTTTTACGGCGGATTGTCAAGAATAACCGATGTTTTTTATCTTATCAAAAACCTTGGGGCTTTTGCTGGAACCATTGATTATCCCCTATCTGTGCCTGCTATGCGCAGTGCTGGCAAAATGGCGGCGAGCGCGGCGGTTAAGCCAAATGCTGGTGGCTGTCGGCATCATGCTGCCCTTGCTTTATGGGGTTATCCCGCTATCCAACCAACCGGTACGCTTTCTTGAAAACCGCATCCAGCCGGTTGATCTGGCCGGGCGGGACATTGACGGAATCATCGTTTTAGGCGGTTTTACCGGCGATGGCTTTGTCGCTGAAAATCGCAACCAGCCAACTCTCGGGTCTGCTGCGGAACGATTTACCGCCGCGCTGCACTGGCATAACAAATATCCTGATAAGCCGCTGGTGTTTAGCGGATTTTCCGGGCGTTTGGTGCCGAAAGGTGCAAGTGAGGCTGAGATTGTCACACAGTTGCTTGATTATTTGATGATTGATCGCAGCCAGATTCTGTTTGAAGATGAAAGCCGCAATACCTACGAAAATGCCCGCAACAGTCTTGAATTAATTGTGCCAACACCCGGCTCGCGCTGGCTTTTAATTACTTCGGCATCGCATATGCCGCGCGCCATTGGCAGTTTTCGCGCGGCCGGCTGGAACAATATTTTAAGCTATCCGGTTGATTACCAGACGCCAGAGACTGGCTATAGCCAGTTTTGGGATATCAGCCGGGGTGTCAGCCTGATGCGTATCGCGCTGCATGAATATGCCGGCCTGTTGGTCTATTGGCTGAGCGGCCGCAGCAGCGCGTTACTGCCGTCTTAATTTTAATTACCGGCGTTCTCATTATCGGCGACACCAGTCAGCGCATTGGCAAATTCTTGCGCGTCAAAAGGCTGTAAATCATCCGCCCCTTCACCAACCCCAACAGCATGAACCGGCAGGCCAAACGCTTCGGCAAGCGCCACCACAACGCCGCCTTTGGCCGAGCCGTCAAGCTTGGTCACAATCAACCCGCTAACATCAGCAGCCTGTTGAAAGGCTTTGACCTGACTGAGCGCGTTTTGACCCACAGTGCCGTCAAGAACAATGACCGAATCATGCGGTGCAGTATCATCCAATTTGCGGATCACCCGCACGATTTTGCCCAGCTCATCCATCAGTTCGGTGCGGTTTTGCAGCCGCCCGGCGGTATCAATAATCAGAATATCAACCTGTTCTTTTCGCGCCTTTTCCATGGCTGTATAGGCAAGTGCCGCAGCGTCGCCGCCGGACTCGCCGGCAATCACCTCGGTGCCGGTGCGATCACCCCAGATTTGCAGCTGTTCAATAGCCGCCGCACGGAACGTATCGGCGGCGGCCAGCATGACTTTTTTTCCCTGTTGGTGCCATTGTTGCGCCAATTTGCCGGCGGTGGTGGTTTTGCCCGAACCATTGACCCCGACCAGAAGCAAAACATGCGGCCGGTGCGCCGGGTCTGGCAAAAGCGGTGCGGCAACTGGCTGCAAAATCTCGGCAATGGCGTCGGCCAGCGCCACCGCCAGACTATTGGCCGTCACCGGCCCGTCAAATTTATGTTTGCGCATGGCCTCGGCCAGCCGCGCCGCCGATGCCGTGCCAAGGTCGGCGCCGATCAGCGCATCCTCGACCTCTTCAAGCGATGACGCATCCAGCTTTGAAGCACCAATCAACGACGATACGCTGCTGAGTGATTTCAGCGAGTCGGAAACTTTTTGGCTCGATTTGCTCAGCCCCTGTTTCAGTTTCTGCAGCCAACTCATATCTCAGCCCCTGTTCTCAATCCCAGTTCTCAACAGCACGCGCTAACAGCAGATCCTGATCACGCTGGTAAATTTTGACCTCGACAATGCTCGATGCTGGCACAAAGGGCTGGTCAAGCCGGATTTTTGCAAAATTTTTGCCATGCCCGACATTGCCTGACTCAACAAGTAAACTGTCCGTGCTGCCGACCAGCTTGTCCAGATGCTGATGCAACTGGCTGCTGCCAAGCTGGCGCAAATCTGCCGCCCGCTGCTTGATCACGGCGCCATCAAGCTGCGGCATATCGGCAGCCGGGGTCGATGGTCGCGGTGAATAGGGGAACACATGCAAATAGCTGATGCCCGCATCTTTGACCATCGCCATGGTCTGTTTGTGGGCGGCTTCGGTTTCGGTTGGGAATCCGGCAATAATATCCGCACCAAATGCCACATCCGGGCGGCGGCGGCGCGCCTCGTCACAAAATCGTATGATATCGCGGCACAGATGGCGTCGTTTCATCCGCCGCAAAATCAAATCATCGCCATGCTGCGCCGAAATATGAAGATGCGGCATCAAGCGTGGGTCATCCGCCAGCACATCCATCAATTCCGCGTCCGGTTCGGCCGGATCCAGCGATGACAGACGCAGCCGTTGCAAATCCGGCAGCTCTTTGAGTAGCCGCCGAACAAGATTGCCAAGACGGGGCCGGCCGGCGATATCGCTGCCCCATGACGTGATATCGACACCGCTCAGTACAATTTCATCGCACCCATTCGCCAGCAACTGCCGCGCCGCGGCAATAATATCTGCCGCCGGTGATGACCGGTTA
Source organism: Candidatus Puniceispirillum sp. (assembly GCA_016780525.1). Classification (GTDB taxonomy): domain Bacteria; phylum Pseudomonadota; class Alphaproteobacteria; order Puniceispirillales; family Puniceispirillaceae; genus UBA3439. The sequence continues at coordinate 8,734 of JADHLR010000030.1, read as the reverse complement.
TTGCCACGCCCATAAGGAATGACACAAAATGTGCAGCGATGATCACAGCCCTGCTGCACCTGCAAAAATGCCCTTGTATGACCAATGAAATGATCAACCATATGCGATGCCGTCTCGCGCAGCTCCATGATATCATGCACCAACAAATCTGGTGCCGCGCCAGCCGCCAATTGCGCCCAGCTGCGTTGTTGCAACTTGTCATGATTGCCCAGAACATGGGTGACTTCGGGCATTGCCGCCCAGCTATCCGGGGCAATTTGTGCGGCACAGCCGGTCACGATAATTTGCGCATGCGGATGCGTGCGGCGGGCTTTACGAATGGCCTGACGTGCCTGCCGCTCGGCCTCGGCTGTCACCGCACAGGTGTTGACGATAATCGCATCCTGCAGCCCGGCGGCACCAGCCTGTTCACGGATCACTTCTGACTCCCAGATATTCAGCCGGCAACCGAAGGTCTGAACCTCTGGATGATTGCGCCGCGCCATTATGATGCCTTCACAGCAAAACTGAGTTCATCTGCCAGCCTGCCGCGACAGACATAGGCGACCGGCCCCTGCATCACCACCCGGCCCGATGGCGTGCCATCATCCTGCCAGTCGATAACGACCATGCCGCCATCCATTACAATCTCGTTTACCCGCCCGGACAAGCCGGCGCGGAAAGCGGCAACACCAACTGCCGAGGCGCCGCTGCCACAGGCCAGCGTCAAACCGCCGCCACGTTCCCATACCCGCATGCGAAACCGGTTGGCGCCAAGCTGATGCACAAATGAAATATTGGCGCGGTCAGGAAATAACGGGTGATGTTCCAAAATCGGGCCAATATGCGCCACATCGAGCGCTTCGGCATCATCGACAAAAAGCACCGCATGCGGGTTGCCGATAGAATGACAGATAGCCGGGACGGGCGCTGGCGGGCCCAGATCGACGGCCATTGTATCCATCGCCGTGGCCAGCGGCACATCCTGCCAGCCAAGATGGGCCGGCCCCATATCAACCGCAATATGTCCGGTTTTGGCATCACGCCGCGCCCGTAAAATGCCGGCCGCTGTTGCAATCGATACGGTTTCGGCCTTGCCCTGCATAATGTAATCCGCCACACAGCGGGTGCCATTGCCACAAGCAGATGCCTGGCTGCCATCACTGTTCAGAATCTCCATAAATATATCAGCTTCGCTGGACGGACGAATCACCAAAATCTGGTCACACCCAATACCAAAATGCCGGTCAGCAAGACGCTGTGCGGCCTGCGCGCTGATCGTCGCGGGCACCGCGTTTGCCGGATCGCGGGCATCAAGCACAATAAAATCATTGCCAAGGCCGTGCATTTTCAAAAATTCAGTCATAGCTGAGCATATAGCTTGTTTTATCGGCTGGCGAAAGCCCTAGCATTACGCGGGTAGGCAAACGGGCAATCATCCCGGCAGGCATCCCGGCAGGCATCAGATGCTGATCACAACCGGCACATGATCGGATGGTTTTTCGACACCGCGCAACGCCCGATGAATCGACACATCCTGCACCGCATCGGCCAGATCATGGCTGACCCAGATATGATCAAGCCGCCGGCCACGATCACTTGCGGCCCAGTCTCTGGCCCGATAGGACCACCAGGAATACAGCCGGGCATCAGCCCCAAAATGGCCACGCACAGCATCATGCCACCCGCCATCGGCGATCAGTGCTTTCAGCGCATCTGTCTCAACCGGCGTATGGCTAACCACTTTCAATAATTGCTTTGACGACCAGACATCTTCGGCAAGCGGCGCAACATTCAAATCGCCAACCAGAATCTGGCGTTGCGGCGGATGCGCCAGAAAATGCTGTGTCATCTCACTAATAAATTGCAGCTTATGGGCAAATTTTGGGTTTTCCTGCGGGTCGGCGATATCACCACCAGCCGGCACATAGAAATTTTCAATTTGAACGCCATCTGCGGTGACCGCAGAGATATGTCGGCAATCGGTTTTACCGGCCCATTCACGATGCGTAATCCGGCTGATCGGCTGGCGCGCAAGAATCGCCACACCATTATAGCTTTTTTCCCCCCGAATCGCCTGATAGGGCCAGCCAGCCTCGGCAAAGGCCGCCGCCGGAAAATGCTGATCTTCGGTCTTCGTTTCCTGCAGACACAGCACATCGATATCGGCATCCTGCAAAAACTGAAGAACAAGCGGCAACCGCAACCGTACCGAATTAATATTCCACGTCGCTAATTTCATGAAACAACCGCCTCTGCTCTAAAAGTGAACTATATTTAACGCTGGTTATAACGGGGCAGCCTGAATTCTTCATTCGCGACAGGCACACCAAAAGCCAGATTTTGCAAGGTCACACTGGTTTTTACACCAGCCACATCCTCTACAATCCAGCGCCGCAACACAAATGGGCTGTTGGTAAATTCCAATGTCAGACGACCCGCCCCTTCGCCATTGTCTTTATTTATGGCAATCTGCGTGATGCCACCGGTGCGCTCGGTCACAATGGTTTCATAGCCGGCCGGTCGCAGCGATACCGGATCGGTCAAAATTAGCGAAAGCGGTGTTTCACTGATCGGATAGCTGGTCAGCTGACGGTCATCCGGCTGATCGACATGCAGCCAGACTGGTGTGGTGATCAACGCCAATGGCGGTGTGCTGTTATAGGTGATTTTCAAGCGGCTTGGCCGGCGCATCACCAACCGCCCCTCTGCTGCCGACCCATCCGACGCGATCTGGGTGAAATCAGCCCGCATCGTTGTCACATTGGCAAACCAGCTTTCGGCTTTTTGCACGGCATCGGCAAATGCTGGCCGGCTAAGCCCCAGCAGAACTATCAGGCAGGATAACAGCCGCCAGCATGATGCTTTTTTATCGCCGGATATACCCGCCATCACAGCTCTCCCTGATCGGCATCATTACTGATCAATACATCGCGTTTGCCAACATGATTTGCGGCGCTGATGATGCCATTGCGTTCCATATCTTCGATGATGGTCGCCGCGCGGTTATAGCCAATTTTCAGATGCCTCTGGACAAAACTTGTCGAGGCTTTTTGCTCGCGCACAACCAGCTGAACAGCCTGTTCATAGAGGCTGTTGCCTGTGGGCATCTCGCCAGCAGATGCGGCATCAATGTCTTCAACCGGGTCTTCAACAACACGGTCATCATATTCCGGTTCGCCCTGTTGCCGCAAAAAGTTGGCGACAGCCTCGACTTCGCCATCATCAACAAACGGGCCATGCACCCGCACCACGCGGCCGCCACCTTCCATAAACAACATATCACCGCGCCCCAAAAGCTGTTCGGCGCCCTGTTCGCCCAGTATCGTACGGCTATCAATCCGCGAGGTGACCTGAAAGCTGATCCGGGTTGGGAAATTAGCTTTGATTGTGCCGGTGATCACGTCAACTGACGGGCGCTGCGTTGCCATAATCACATGAATGCCGGCCGCCCGGGCCATCTGCGCCAGACGCTGCACCGCCGCTTCAATCTCCTTGCCGGCGACCAGCATCAGATCCGCGACTTCATCAATAATCACGACAATGAAGGGCAGGGGAGCCAGATCCAGCACCTCTTCTTCATGCACCGGTTTGCCGGTTTCCGGGTCAAACCCGGTCTGCACCCGCCGTGTCAGCACTTCACCTTTGGCCCGCGCCTCGGCCAGCCGTTCATTATAGCCAGTGATATTGCGCACACCCATTTTCGCCATGTTGCGATAGCGGTTTTCCATCTCACGCACCGCCCATTTCAGCGCTGTTACCGCCTTTGACGGGTCGGTAACAACCGGGCTTAACAGATGCGGAATACCATCATAAACCGATAATTCGAGCATTTTCGGATCGATCATAATCATCCGGCAACTGTCCGGCGTATGCCGGTACAACATCGACAGAATCATTGCATTGATGCCAACCGATTTACCCGAACCAGTGGTGCCTGCGACCAATAGATGCGGCATTTTTGCCAGATCGACAATCACCGGTGCGCCAGCGATATCCTTGCCAAGTGCCATCGGCAGATTGGCCTGATCCTCTGCCCAGACATTATCATCCAGAATATCACGCAGCATCACCGTCTGCCGGTCATCATTCGGCAATTCGATGCCAATCACATTTTGTCCGGGCACCACCGCGACGCGCACCGAAATGGCACTCATTGAACGCGCGATATCGTCAGCCAGCGAGATGACCCGCTGTGATTTGGTGCCGGGCGCCGGATTCAAATCATATCTGGTGACCACCGGCCCATAACGTACGTCGGCAATCGACCCATTGACGCTAAAATCGGACAGGACATTCTCCAGCGCCTCAGCCCGTTGCTGAAGCGCCTGTTTCGACGGCCCGGACAAGGCCTTGCCGGGGGCATTTAACAGCCGCGGCGGTGGGAGCTGGAAACTGCCGCTGCCAGTAAAATCAAGACTGTCCTGACGGCTGGCGGATTTGCCCGGCTTGGCGGCTTTGGCGGCTGGTGGCGCGGCTTTTGGCGTGCCGACCAATACCGGTTCCTGACGGGTTTTGGGTGCCGATTTAGAACGGCGCGGGGCTGGTGCGGCTTTGACTTCACCTGACCGTTTGCTGATAAACCCGCGGGTGGCCTGTACTGACTGTGCCAGCATTGCGGCAAAAAATGTCACCGGTGCCTTCAACACGCTCCATTCGCGCCGCGATAATGCCGCCACCCAAATCCACAAAACAGCACCCAAAAAGGCAAAGCCGGCGCCCACATAATGGATTGTCGTAAACCCCATAAATGCGGGCATCGGCTGCAGCAACCGCATCGTGACACCGACCAGCACCGCGCCAACGGCGCCGCCATTATCACTGACATCACCGCCATCAAGACCAAACAGCCCGGCCGCCACAAAAGCCACGCTCAGCGGCCATAATAACAGCCGCCATTCAGGCCGCGCTGGCGGTTGTTTGCGCAGGAAATGCGCCCCCCAGAATAGCGGGGTGAGTGCCAGTAAAAATGCCGCAAGACCAACCCCGCCAAACAGCAATGACGATAGATGGGCGCCAGCCACGCCGAATAAATTGACAACCGGCGCATTCGACACCCGGTTAAACGAAGGCTCCTGACTGCCGGCACTGGCCAGCGCCAGCAGCAACGCCATCCCAACCAAGATCAGCGCCAGCCCGCCTATTTCCATCGCCCGCCGACGCAGAAACTGCACCATGGCCGGGGATAAAACAGGCTTTTTATCGTCGCTCACTGGCATGATATGAAAGACCCTCTTTGCGGTTATCGCGCGCCGTAAATTTCGGCGATCCGGCGCATCGCCTTATCGGTGCTGGCCAGATCATGCACCAACGCCAGCCGCACATAGCCCGCACCCGGATTACCCGCATCAGCTGGCGTTGCCATAAAACTGCCTGGCAAAGCGCGTACCGCCTGTTCCGCCATTAAGCGTTGCACAAAATCAACATCATCATCAACTTTCAACCACAGAAAAAAACCACCTTCCGGCGGGGTGATCTGAAGATGCGTCGCGGCCACCTCAAAATTCGCATTATAATAAGCCCGGATTGCCGCGACATGATCATCATCATCATATAAATCTGCGGCGACCTCGAGCAACGGTGTCGGCACCAGACCACCGCCATTTGCGACAATTTTCAAATATTGTGTGATGACCGTCTGATCACCGACCATAAAGCCAGCCCGCAGACCAGCCGCACCCGATCGCTTTGACAAGGAATTCAGCACCACAAGATTACGTAATGGATCCTGACCGGATGCATCAGCCGCCAGCGCAGCCGCCGCCTCGATCATGCCCGGCGGCGGTGTATGCCGCCAGATATCGCTATAGCATTCATCCATCACCACAAGAAAATCATGCTGGCGTGCCAATCTTAAAACCGTTTTCAGATAGGCGAGATCCATCACGCTGCCATGTGGATTGGTCGGGCTGCATAGATATAAAATGGTGGTGCGGGCCAGAACATCATCATCAATCGCGGCAAGATCGGGCAGAAAATTATGATTGGCCCCGCTATTGAGGAACTGAATATCCGCGCCACTGGCCAGCGCACCGGCCCGCCAGGCATGATAAAACGGGTTGGTGACCAACGCCACCGCATCGGTTTTTGTGCCAGCCACAAGCTGACCCAGAAGATGCAGCGGTTCACGTGTGCCGGGCACCGGAATGATCTGCGAGTCATCCGCCAATTGGCTGGCATCCGGCCAGCGCCGGTCAATATAATGCTGAACCGCAGCGATAAACCGCGCATTGCCGGTTGCTTTTGGATAAAATTGCCAGCCGGCATTATGTCTGGCAACACTGTCCAGCAACAGCTGGCAAGGCGGCATTTGCGGCTCGCCAATGGACATATCAAGCAGCGGTAAAGACGGGTGCGCTGGAATCGGGTCAAGGATTGCGCGTAACTGCACAAACATATTACCGTCAAAAATAGCATGCGCTGGGTTGAGTTTCATAAGCTATTTGTTACTCCAAAAAGTCGGTGCCGGAAAACCGCATTCAATATGCAAAAAAATCATTCCCGGCGATGTTGTGTCATTGGTAGCGCATGATACCGGCAGGGGCAATGTTAACTCACTGGTAAAAGCCGCTGATTTGCGTAAACTGTCTGCCACAACTTTGTTACCAGCCAGGCTGGGGAAAAAGGCCTTTTTCTTATGACGCTGTCACCTGCCATTTTTCTTGATCGGGACAATACCCTGACGGTTGATGAAGGCTATAGTTTCGAAATTGCAAAATTTCAATGGGTACGCGGCGCGGCAGCGGCCTTAAAAGCCTTTCATGATGCCGGGATTCCGGTTTTTATTGTCACCAATCAGGGCGGCATTGGCCGCGGCTTTTTCAGCATTGAGGATATGCAGAATTTTCACCAGCATCTGCAGATGATGACACAATCAATTGGCGGCAAGATCGCGGATATTGCCTATTGTCCGCATCATCCGCTGGCGGTGACTGAAGCATTGAAAACACCCTGCCGCTGCCGCAAACCAGAGCCCGGCCTGTTATTCGATCTTGCCGAAAAATGGCAGCTTGATCTGCGTCGCTCGGTCATGGTGGGCGACCGCAGCAGCGATGTTGAGGCCGGCCAGCGCGCTGGGTGCCACAGCTATCTTTTTGATGCCGGCGATTTGCATGCTCTGGCACAACATATTATCACAACACATTTTCAATCTGGTGGCAGATAACCAAGTGATAGGCAACCACGTGACAGTTCAAATGGAATCTGAAATAGGCATTGTTGGCGGCGGGCTGACTGGTGTGATGATGGCGGTCGCTTTGTCACATAGTTCGGATTCGGTGACGCTTATAACCAAGGCGCAACTGTTACCCAAATACCGGCAGGACGACAACCGCACAACCACCATTCATGCGGCTGGCAAGGCCATGCTTGAGGCTTTGGGAATCTGGGAAAATTTACCAAAGCCGCCGGTGCCGGTCACGCGGATCATGGTGGCCGAGGGGCCAAGCCCGGCCGGGCTGGCCGAACGACGCCAACAGGATTTTGGCCTGACCTGGCATGATGCGGAACAGCCAATGGCCTATGTTGTGGATAATGCAGCCCTGCTTGATGCGCTGTGTGACAATCTGGCGACACGCTCGGTGCGCGTCATCCAACCCGCCACGGTCACCGGTATTGAAACCGTCGCCGGCAAAGCGCGGCTTGCCTGTGCCGATAGGGAACTGCCGGATTTTGATCTTGTGATTGCCTGTGACGGGGCCAAAAGCCCGTTACGTGACAGCAGTCATCTGCGTCATTTCACGGCATCGCATCGCCAGACAGCGATTGTTGGCAGCCTGCGTCTGGAACGCGATCATGACAATACAGCCTTTCAACGCTTTTTACCCGATGGGCCAATCGCCCTGATGCCATCTGGTGACCGGCTGGCGTCGCTTGTCTGGACGATGCCGAAGACGGCTGCTGACACGATTATGGCGGCATCTGATGATGCGTTTAATCAGGCATGTAATGCCGCCTTTGGCACCCAGCTTGGGGCGATGGAAATTATTGGCGCACGTTTGGCCTGGCCATTGCAACCCACATGGATGCCAAGGCTGGGGACGGATCATCTGCTCTTTGCCGGCGATGCCGGGCATCATTTACATCCATTGGCCGGGCAGGGCTATAATCTGGCACTGGCCGATGCGGCGATTTTGGCTGACTGTATCAGCCGGGCACATCGGCGCGGTCTGGCCGCGGGTCATCCGTCGGTGCGACAAGATTATCAGCGGGGACGACAAGTCGAAATTGCCGCAATGACCGCCGTCACAAGCGGCTTGAATATGATCATGTCTTATGCGCCGAATCCCGTCGCTAAAATAGCTGGTATGGGGATGAGCCTGATCAATGCCAGCCCGGCAAAAAACCTGTTTCGCTCGATTGCGCGGGGCAATGTTCTGGCGCGCGCCAGCCTGCTTTCCGGGCGGCTTCCTGATTAATCGCGGCGCTGACCGGCAGCCGCAAGCCGCGCCAGATAATCGTCAATCAGCTGCTGCTGACGATGGCCATAATCATGTAGAATATCCCAGCTGAAAAGCCCGGTATCATGGCCGTCGCTAAAGCTGATCCGAATGGCGTAATTGCCAACAGGTTCAATCGCCGCGATGGTGACATTGGCTTTGCCAGCCGGCGTGGTCTTTTGCCCGCTGCCATGACCCTGCACCTCTGCCGATTGGGATTCAACACGCAGCAATTCAGCCGTCAGCGTAGTTTCATATCCGTTATCAAACTTAACGAACAAGCTGTCTTTGGCTTTGCTCAGGCGGATTTCTTCAGG
>JADHLR010000029.1 GCA_016780525.1 Candidatus Puniceispirillum sp. | reverse complement strand
CTCTAGCCGCAGCAATAAAATATCTGACCAGTGTTTGTTGCATGACCAGTGTTTGTTACATGACAGGTGTTTGTCGCACTGGTTAATACCTCTAATGTAAAAACGTCATCCCTAAACGGGGTGGCGTTTTCACGTTTGCGCCAAGTTTTGGGCCGAATGGCGCCATAATCAAGGGCTAACACCCATTATGAAAAAAGCGATGGTCGCTTTCGGTGGAATAGAGGTATGTTGCCATGTGGGTTTTAATTTTCGTTCTCGGTGTCGCTGGCCTGTACAATACAGAAGCGATGCAGTCATTCAGTAAGCACAGCAATCACAACCCGGAATATAGATTTGTGCGGGCTGTTCCTTGCGAAACCGGGCTGAAATCATCTGGCTATAGTGTGGCGCCAACAGGCAGGCTGTTTCTGAAACAAGTCAATAAAGATGGCAGCGTTGGGGTGGTCTGTAGCGAGTAGCATGACAGCCGAAAGGCTGCTGCGGTTCGCCGAGCCCAAGATCAATGCCCAAGATCAATGCCCCGGATAAATACACAGGATCAATGCCCAGAATTAATGTTACGATCCTTTGGTGCGCATCATCTGCTGAACACGCAAGCGCAAGGCGTTGAGCCGGATAAACCCATGCGCATCGCTGTGGTCATAATCGACCGCGCCTTCCTCAAACGTCACCAGATCAGCATTATAAAGTGAATTTGGCGATTGCCGGCCGGTGATAATCACATTGCCTTTATAGAGCTTGACCCGCACCACGCCATTCACCGCGTCACGGCAGCTATCGATGGCTGCCTGCAGCATTTCGCGTTCCGGCGAAAACCAAAATCCGTTATAGACAAGCTCGGCATAGCGCGGCATCAGCTCGTCTTTGGTATGTTGGGCGCCGCGATCAAGGGTAATCGATTCCATTGCACGTCGTGCGGCAAGCAGAATGGTGCCGCCCGGGGTTTCATACACACCGCGCGACTTCATCCCGACAAAGCGGTTTTCGACAAGATCTAACCGACCGATGCCGTTGGCACCGCCAAGCCGGTTCAGCTCTTCTAAAAGGCGGGCTGGTGTAAAGGGTTTGTCGTCAATGGCAACCGGATCGCCAGCTTCAAAGCGAATAGCAATCTCGGTTGGCTTGTCAGGCGCATCTTCCGGCGCGACGGTACGGGAAAACACATATTCTTCCGGTGCCACCCATGGGTCTTCAAGCACTTTGCCCTCAGCCGAAATATGCAGCAGATTGGCATCGACGCTAAAAGGTGCCTCGCCGCGTTTATCCTTTGGGATGGGGATTTGATTTTGTTCGGCATAGCTGATCAGCTTGGTGCGCGACCCCAGATCCCATTCACGCCACGGCGCGATCACTTTAATGTCTGGCTGCAACGCATAATAAGCCAATTCAAACCGAACCTGATCATTGCCTTTGCCGGTGGCGCCATGCGACACAGCCTCGGCACCAACCGCCTTGGCGATTTCGATCTGCCGCTTGGCAATTAATGGCCGGGCAATCGAGGTGCCAAGCAGATAGGCTCCCTCATAGAGCGGGTTGGCCCGAAACATCGGGAAGACATAATCGCGGACAAATTCTTCGCGCAGATCTTCAATGAAAATTTCTTTGATGCCCAAAAGTTCAGCTTTTGCACGGGCTGGCTCAATATCCTCGCCCTGTCCAATATCAGCGGTGAAGGTGACAACTTCGGCGCTGTAATGGTCCTGCAGCCAGCGCAGGATAACTGACGTATCAAGCCCGCCTGAATAGGCAAGCACGACTTTTTTGATATCTTTTGTGTTCATGCGAAACCAGCCTGTTGCTTGTGTTCGTCCGTTCATATCCGATCAGCCGCACTCTCGCAACGGTGATTTACAATTCGCGCAACACCGGGGCGGGCTTGCGGCCCAGCGTTTGCATAGCGCTGATCAGCCCCAGCACAGCGGTCAATAATGCGCCGCCAAGTGTCGTTGCCAGAACCAGCCAGCCTTTAAATTCAAAATCAGCCTCTAACAGCTGGGCGACCAGTGCCCAACTGGCAATCGTGCCGATACAGGCGGCAGCGATGGCGGTGAGCAACCCCAGCAGGGCATATTCAAAAAACCAGGCCAGCCCGATCGACAGGCGGGTTGCCCCTAACACTTTTAAGATGACCGAGTCCGCCAGGCGTTGCGCTTCGCTGCTGGCAACCGTGCCAGCCAACACCGCTATGCCGGCGACCAATGTGACCAGCGCGGTCAGGCGGATGGCACCACCAAGCAGCGCAATGACCTGTTGGGCGGTGGCAACCGCCTCTTTCACCGAAACCGCCGAGACATTGGAAAACTGGCTGGTAATGGCGCGTTCAACAGCGTCTGCGGCGGCGTCATCATCGGCATGGGTGGTGGCGATCCAGCTGTGTGGGGCGGCGTCCAAAACCCCGGGATTCAGGACAAACACAAAATTAATACTGAAACTTTCCCAATCGACGGCACGCAGGTTTGTGATGGTGGCGGTGATTTCCCGACCAAGCACATTGATGCTGACGGTATCGCCGATTGTCAGGCCGAAATCATTGGCAGCTTCATAGGACATAGATACCAGAGGCAGGCCGCTATAATCCGTGTCCCACCAATTGCCAGCGACAATCTCTGACCCCTTTGGCGGGGTGGCCGACCAGGTCAAAGCGCGATCACCGCGCAAAATCCATGCGGATCCCTCATTCGGGGTGATTTGTGACACCGGCACATCATCAAGCCTGACGACCCGGCCGCGCAACATCGGCGTTTTGTTCATTTCTGAAATGCCATCGATCGTCGCAACGGTTTGTTCAAATTCATCAATCTGGTGCGGTTGAATATCAATAAAGAACCAGTCCGGCGCATCATCGGCAAGCCGCGAATCGATTTGCCGCCCCAGATTGGCCTCGCTCAGCGATACCGTGACCAGCACTGACAAGCCAAGTCCAAAGGCGATGATCACCGAACGCACCGGAGAGCCGGGACGGATAATATTGGAAATTGCCAGCCTGACCGGCACAAATCCCGGCCGCGGCATGCGCCGCAACAGCATCACCAGAACATGGCCTAAAATCGATAATAGCAACAAAGCCGCCAATGATCCGCCAATAAAGCCACTGGTGATTTTGATGTCACGCGTTGCGATCAAAGCCAGCAGCGCCAGCCCGCCGGCAGCGGCCAGCATGCTCAATAGATAGACCGGTTTTGGCCTGCCTTCCGGGATCGCGACAAGCCGTCTGAATAAATCAGCGGCGCGCACCTCTTCGGCTTTGGCAAGCGGCCAGACGGCAAACAGATAGGCGGTGCCAAGGCCAAAGCCGGCGGCGACCAGCAACGGCACCGGATAGATTGTCAAATCCAATGGCACAGTGACATAACCGGCCAGAATCTGGATGGCGAATAACGGGGCGATGGCCGCCACCACAACCCCGGCGCTGACGCCAATGCCGGCGATGCACATCACCTGTAACAGATAGATCCGAAAAATCAGCCGCGCCGGCGCGCCAACACATTTTAGCGTTGCGATGATATCGATGCGGCTGGCCAGCCAGGCCCGCACCGCGCCGGCAACCCCAAGCCCACCAATCAACAGCGCGGTTAATCCAACCAGCACCAAAAACACCTCTGCCTGATTGATAAAGCGATCAAATCCGGGCGCCGCATCAGCCAGATCACGCACCCTGACATGGGTGTCGCTGGTGGCATCGCGCAAGCTGGTTAGGGCGGCTTGCCGGTCGGTTTCATTGTTCAGGATGAGGCGATATCGGTAGGTGATAAATGACCCCGGCTGCTGCAAGCCGGTGGCCTGTAAGGTGGCTTGTGATATCAGCACCCGCGGCCCAAAGCTGACAAAGCTGATGGAGCGGTCGGGCTCGCTCAATAATTCTGCGCTGACCCTGATATCAAGATCGCCAAGTCTGGCGCTATCGCCGGGTGCCAGACCCAGACTGCGCAGCAAAGAGGGGTCTGCAATGACCGCATTATCGGCAAGCGCGTCGGTCAGCCCGATGTCCGGCGAGATGATGCTTTTGCCAACAAGTGGCCATTGGCTGTCAACAGCCTTGAGTTCAACCAGCTTGCGGGCAGTTGCGGTCTGCAGCATGGCACGCATCTGCACCACTTGCGAGACCGCACCAAAATTTCTGGCGAGATCGACGATGCTGTCATCTGGCGGGGTATGCAGGCTGCTAAATTCAATATCGCCGCCAAGCAGGATACGGGCATTGTCGCCAATGCCACTGCGCATCGATTCGGCAACCGACCCAACCGTTCCAATGGCGGCAACGCCCAACAGCAAGGCGCCCAAAAACACCCGAAAGCGACCAATGCTGCCGCGGATTTCACGACGTGCAAACTGCCAGGCCAAGGCCCAACTCGACAGGCTAGGGCGCGGCGCGGTGGTGTGCGTAGATTGCGTCATGATGATGGCTTGCTGTCACGTACAATGACACCATCTTCGATATGCAACACCCGCGAACATTGCGCGGCGAGATCGGCATCATGCGTTACCAGCACCAGCGCGGCATTGGCGTCGGCGGCGCTTTTAAACAGGCTGGCAATCACTTTTTCGCTGGTGACACTGTCAAGATTGCCGGTCGGTTCATCGGCAAGCAGAATGCGCGGCTTGGCGACCATGGCGCGGGCAATGGCAACACGTTGCTGTTCACCGCCAGACATTTGATCAGGAAGATGTGACAGGCGATGCTCCAGCCCGACTGACCGCAAGGCCGCCGCCGCCATATCGGCGGCATTGTCGCGCCCCGCAAGCTCTAGCGGGATCGCCACATTTTGCAAGGCTGTCAGCGAGGGTATCAGGCGAAATGCCTGAAACACGATGCCGACAAGGTCACGCCGCAGCGCGGCCAGACGGTCTTCATCAAGCCCGGTTATGTCGGTGCCATCAAGCGTGATGCGCCCGCTACTCAGCGTTTCCAGACCGGCCAGAATCATTAACAGGCTGGTCTTGCCGGCACCGCTTGGCCCCAAAATGCCAACGGTTTCACCGGCATCAATGGTCAGTGAAATACCTTTTAAAATATGCACGCTGGCGGCGGTGTTGCCGAGTGATAAATGCGCGTCCTCTAAATGAATGACGGCGGGCTTGGAGGGTGGTGAAGAAGCGTTGGGCATCGAATCTCTGGCTTTTGGAAATATGCGTTGCTGGAACGAATTTGGATCACGGGTCTGGATGTTTTGTCAGATTGTTCCTACATCCGTATCATGGCGGGTGACAACAGGCCAAAATGTCAAAAGCAAAACCCCGGCGCCGATAAACATCCTTACGCGATATGGTGGTCTTAAACATGCAGGTCAATGTATTTGACAAAAAAACTTTGCAACTGATGCAGCGGCTATGGCTATCTGCGCTGGTTGGACTGCTGATCGTCACAATGCCGCTGGCGCGGGCGATGGCGGCACCGCCTGTTGTGCTGGTTTTGGGTGACTCGCTGGTCGCCGGGCATGGTCTGCCGCAAGGCCGGGCATTTCCTGATATTTTACGTCAAAAGCTGATGCGTGATGGCATCGATGTGACGATGATCAATGCCGGTGTGTCGGGTGACACCACCGCAGGCGGCCGGGCGCGGCTCGATTGGTCGCTGGCGGCAGACCCGGATGCCGCCATTATTGTGCTTGGTGGCAATGATTTACTGCGCGGACTTGATCCGCAGGCAAGCTATGACAATCTACAGGCCATTATAACCCGGCTACAGGATCGCGATATTAAGGTGCTGCTTGCCGGGATGCAGGCGCCGCGCAACCTTGGGGCGGATTATGCCGATGAATTTGACCGGATCTATCCGCGTCTGGCGACACAGCATGATATTCTGCTCTATCCGTTTTTTCTAGACGGGGTGGCGCTGATGGTTGATTTGAATCAAGCGGATGGTATGCATCCGAATGAAGCCGGGGTCGATGTGATTGCCGGCAAAATTCTGCCGCTGGCAAAACAGCTACTGGCGCAGCTTGCGCGATAAGCCTGTTATGAAGCTGGCCATGAAGAAACACCGGATTTGGGCGGAAAATCTTTGCATCCATTGGCCGGCTGTCCTAAAACAACAAAATGGATCAGCCTAGCAGGCGGGTCATGATGTTCATAATGCTGCCATAAACCAGCGTTATCTGATTGGCCAACCAAAAAAATGCAATGCGATGGCGATAGCCGGTCTTTAAAAAATATCAAGGAGACGATGACTTACGATGTTGAAAACCATCAAAATAGTGGGTCTTTTATTCGGTATGTTCACAGCTGCTTTTGGCGCTTTGCCAGCGATTGCAGCCCCTAACGAAATGTTGATTGAGAAAGATTGGGGTGCCTATCGCTATGACGATACTGCCGGGCGCATGTGTTTTGTCAGCAGCGTGCCAAAGGAAAGCAAGGGTAAATATGACCCGAATAACCGGGGTGAAACGCGGGTATTTGTGTCGCATGGCCCGGATAAATCCGAGCGTAATGTTGTGCAGGTCGTTGCCGGCTATCGTTATAAGCCGCAATCTGATGTCACGATGAATATCGATGGTAAAAAATTCACCCTATTTACCATCGAGGATCGCGCCTATGCCAGCAGTGAAGAAGATGATCAGCGGATGATCGCGGCGATGAAACGCGGGTCAAAAATGACCATTATCGGCACATCAAGCCGCGGCACAAAAACCACCGATCGCTATTCACTGTCTGGTTTTACCAAAACCAAATCTGTGATCGACAAGACCTGCAAGTGACCCTATGCGCCCCGAAAATGGCGGCAACGTCGGATCACGGCAAAGTCAATCTGCTGGGCTTGTCACAGGCGGCTTTGGAAGCTGAGATTACCGCCCTTGGTCTGCCAAAATTTCGGGCGGGACAGCTGTGGCGCTGGGTATGGCGGCATGGTCTGACAAATTTTGCCGAGATGAGCGACCTTGGCAAGCCGGTGCGGGAACAATTGACGGAATTATTCAGCGCCGACCGGCCGGCCGTTTCGCGTCGTCTGCAATCGGTTGACGGCACCATTAAATGGCTGCTGCGATTTGCCGATGGCAATGAGGCCGAGGCGGTTTATATCCCGGACAAGGAACGTGGCACTTTATGTATTTCATCGCAGGTTGGCTGTACATTGACCTGCAGTTTTTGTCACACCGGCACGCAAAAGCTGGTGCGTAATCTGACAGTTGATGAGATTTGTGGGCAGGTGCTGCTGGCGATGGATGAGCTTGGCGACTGGCCAGCCGGCAAGCCTAATCGTCGGCTGACAAATATTGTTCTGATGGGCATGGGCGAGCCGCTTTTCAATTATGAAAATGTGGCCGAGGCGATGCGGATTATCATGTCTGGCGAGGGCGTAGCCCTGTCGAAACGGCGCATCACATTATCAACATCCGGGGTGGTGCCGGAAATCAAGCGCTGTGGTGAAGAGCTTGGCGTCAATCTGGCCATCTCGCTGCATGCGGTGCGTGATAAACTGCGTGATGAGCTGGTGCCAATCAATCGGAAATATCCGCTTGCCGCGCTGATCGATGCCTGTCGGAACTATCCGGGACTGTCAAATGCGCGGCGCATCACATGGGAATATGTCATGCTGGACGGGGTGAATGACAGTGATGAAGATTGCCGGGCTCTGCTGAGTCTGATCAAGGGGATTCCGTCAAAACTG
This sequence comes from Candidatus Puniceispirillum sp., assembly GCA_016780525.1. Classification (GTDB taxonomy): domain Bacteria; phylum Pseudomonadota; class Alphaproteobacteria; order Puniceispirillales; family Puniceispirillaceae; genus UBA3439. The sequence continues at coordinate 6,329 of JADHLR010000029.1, read as the reverse complement.
AATCTGATCCCGTTTAATCCCTGGCCGGGCAGCCCGTATATTTGCTCGTCGGATGAGCGTATCGAAGCATTTGCCAAGCGGGTTTTGAAAGCCGGATATGCGTCGCCGGTGCGTACCCCGCGCGGGCGGGATATTCTGGCCGCTTGCGGGCAATTGAAATCAGCCTCTGAACGTGACCGGCGGCAAAAAACCGGGGTGGCAAGCCAGCCGGCGTCATAGCTTTAGGCGGCAGCCAACTTCAGCAGCAAAATCGGCGCATTAGTCTTGAATAATGCACCTATATTGCTTACATTTACTCCACATTCAACGCCATTTTGGGGGTTACAAAATGCAGGATAATCGTTTTATGAATACCGCTGCGGCAACATCGTCACAAATTGACGTTGGGCTGCGCGCCTATATGCTGGGTGTATACAACCATATGACCACTGCGTTGTTGCTCACCGGTTTTTTCGCTTATGCCACAAAAATGCTGGCGACAACAACTGGCCCTGACGGACAGATGTATCTGACGCCACTTGGCTCGTTGTTGTTCAATACGCCATTGCAGTGGGTTGTGATGCTGGCGCCGCTTGGCATGGTGTTTTGGCTGTCAGCCCGCATTCAGGCCATGTCAGCCAGCAAAGCCCGTAACATGTTCTATCTGTATGGGGCGATGATGGGCGTGGCGCTGTCGTCAGTGTTAATGGTCTATACCGGTGCCAGTGTGGCGCGGGCATTTTTTATCACCGCTGGTGCGTTTGCCGGTTTGAGCCTCTATGGCTACACCACAAAGCGCAGCCTGTCAGCCATGGGGTCGTTTATGGTGATCGGCCTGTTTGGTCTGATCCTGGCGTCAATTGTGAATATTTTCATGGCGTCGACACAGCTTGAGTTCGTGATCTCGATTGGCGGTGTGCTGATTTTTGCCGGGCTTACCGCATGGGATACACAGCGCATCAAATCAATGTATATGGCGGGTGACAGCAGCGATGTGGCGACCAAAAAGTCAATTTTTGGCGCATTAACGCTGTATCTTGATTTCATCAATATGTTCCTGTTTATCCTGCGGCTGTTTGGCAACCGCGAATAGGGCTGGCATTAATGCCATTACAGATTAAAAACGCCCGTCGCTGTCGCAGCGGCGGGCGTTTCTTTGTTTAGAATGAGGTCTGCTCTGCGGCTTTGACAGCGCCGCATATGCAGATATGGGTAACAGGATGACAGCTCTGACTCTGACAAAATTTTTGACACAAATCGCAGCAGACCAACCAGCCGTGGCGGCGTCGGTTCGCGCTCTGGCCGGGGTTGCGGTTGAACTGTCGGCGACCATCGCCCGGCCGGATTCGACAGCCCAGCTTGGCGCCGTCCGCGGCAGCGCCAATGCTGATGGCGATGACCAGAAAAAGCTCGATGTTCTGGCTGATGAGATGATTGCCACAGCGCTGGCTGCGGTTGACCATGTTGCCGCCTATCTGTCGGAAGAACGCGATGCGGCAATTCAGCTGCATGATGGCGGCGACGTGATTGTCGCCAGTGACCCGCTTGATGGGTCTTCAAATATTGATACGAATGTATCGATTGGCACTATTTTTTCGATCCTGCCGGCCAGTGGCGGCAGCTTGCAGCCGGGCCGTAATCAACTGGCGAGTGGCATTTTTGTCTATGGCCCGCAGACCACTTTGCTTGTGACATGTGGCGATGGTGTGTTTGCCTTTCAGCTTGGCACCGATGGCCAGTTTCACGATATGGGCTGGCAGGTGCGTATGCCGGCTGAGACCAGCGAATTTGCCATAAATGCATCAAACAGCCGGCATTGGGCAGCGCCGGTGTCACGCTATATTGCCGATTGCCTTGCTGGCAGCGCCGGGCCGCGCCAGCGTAATTTCAACATGCGCTGGGTTGGCTCATTGGTGGCTGATGGCTGGCGCATCTTTCGGCGTGGCGGCATCTTTCTATATCCGGCTGACGCCCGTGATGGCTATGACAATGGACGCTTGCGACTGGTTTACGAGGCCAGCCCGATGGCGTTTCTGGTGACCCAGGCCGGCGGTCGTGCCAGCGATGGGCAACAGGATATTCTGGATATCGTGCCAGACGCATTGCATCAACGGGTTCCGCTTGTTTTCGGGTCGGCTAATGAAGTTGACGAGTTTGTGAAATATGGGTCATAACTGACCGGTGAATGTGACCGAATACAGACACTGAATTAAAGACACTGAATAAAGACAGGGTAACTTATGCTGATTTCGCTTCGCCAACTTCTTGATGACGCCGCCGAGCATGGCTACGGTGTGCCGGCTTTTAACATTAATAATATGGAACAGGGACTGGCCATATTGAAAGCCGCCGATCGGGTCGATGCGCCGGTCATCATTCAGGCCAGCCGCGGCGCCCGCAATTATGCTGGCGATGTGATGTTACAGGCAATGGTCAAGGCGTTGGCTGAAATGTATCCGCATATTCCGGTATGTATGCATCAGGATCACGGCAATAACGAAGCCACCTGCATGACGGCCATCCAATATGGATTTACCTCGGTGATGATGGATGGGTCATTAGAAGCCGACGCGAAAACCCCGGCCTCTTATGAATATAATCTGGATATTACCCGGCGCGTGACAGAAATGGCGCATCATGCCGGTGTGTCTGTTGAGGGTGAACTTGGTGTTCTTGGTTCGCTTGAAACTGGCGAAGGTGAGCAGGAAGACGGGCATGGGGCAACCGGCAAATTATCCGAAGACCAGCTGCTGACCGACCCGGATCAGGCGGTGGATTTTGTAAAACAGACGAAGGTCGACGCGCTCGCCATTGCCATGGGCACCAGCCATGGCGCCTATAAATTTACCCGCAAGCCGGATGGTGAAATTCTGGCAATGAATGTGGTTGAAGAAATCAATCGCCGCTTGCCGAATATTCATCTTGTGATGCATGGCTCGTCGAGCGTGCCGCAGGAATTGCAGGATATATTTAATGCGCATGGTGGCGAGATGCCGCAAACTTGGGGTGTGCCGCTTGAAGAGATTGAACGCGGCATCAAACACGGTGTGCGCAAGGTCAATATCGACACAGATTGTCGTCTGGCGATGCTGGGTGTCATCCGCAAGATTGCCGATGAAAACAAGTCCGAATTCGATCCGCGCAAATTTCTGAAACCGGCGATGGATGCGATGGAACATCTTTGTGCTGACCGGTTTGAACGATTTGGCACGGCTGGTAATGCGGCCAGAATCAAGCCGCTGGCATTGGCGGCAATGGCTAATCGTTATGCAACTGGCGGGCTTGATCCGTCGATCAGCTAATCTGCTTCGTTTCGGCCTGTAAAATAGCCGCCAGCCCGGTTTCATAATCCGGGTATAACAGATCAATGCCAAGCTCTGGTTTAATCACCTGTGATCCAACGCGGCGGCGCGACACATAAAAGCTCTGTGCCATTGGCGATAAATTGGCGTCTTCCAGTCGCTGTGGGGCGGGCGGCTCAACGCCAAGCAATGCCGCGGCATGACGCACCACATCGCCTTGCGGGGCTGGTTTATGATCAGCCAGATTTATAATACGGCCAGCCCGGGGCTGCGCCTGTGCTGCCATTATAACCCGGCAGATATCGTCGCGGTGGATGCGGTTAAACACCTGTCCTTCGCGTTCGATGATGCGCGCCGTGCCATCCCGCAGGCTGTCGAACGGGCTGCGCCCGGGGCCATAAATACCGGCGGCGCGAAAAATTTCCGCGTCAAACAGCTGCTGCCATCTTTGCTCTGCCGCCAAACGGGCTTTGCCGCGGGCGGTGGCCGGGTCTGGCCGGGTGTGTTCATAGCAGATGCCATCCGGCTTGTCCGGATACACCGATGTCGCCGAAACATAGCCCACCCAGCCAGCAAAACCGGCAAGGTCAGCCTGATGCAGATCGAGCACCGGATCGCTGCCGGAAATAGCGGTGATTGTCGACAGGATCGCACTCACCCCGTCGACAGCACGCGCCGGCAAAGGCATTTTCTGCTGGTCGCTGAAACCGATGATCTCCCAGCCGGCCGCCGCTTCGGCAGCAAATTTTTCCGGCTGTCTGGTGGTGCCGCGGATCGACCAGCCGGCAGCCGCCATCATATGACCAAGGGCGCGCCCGACAAAGCCAAGACCAAAAATAAAAACAACCGGTGCTGCCATCATCTATCCTGTCTCTGGCATCGGGCCGGCGGCAAGGCTGGCGTCAATGCGCCGACCCTGCCAGTCGAGCCGCCAATCAAGATGTGGCCCGGTAGACCGACCGGTTGAGCCAACGGTGCCGATGATGCTGCCGCGCTGAACAGTATCGCCGACGCTGATAGCGGTACTGTCTAAATGCAAAAATGTTGAATTCAACCCCAACCCGTGATTGATGATGACTGTCCAGCCGGAAAAATACAAATCCTTCACCAAGGTTACCAGACCACTTGCCGGGGCCCGCACCGGGGTGCCTTTGGGAACCGCGATATCAATTCCGTAATGCGGTTGGCGCGGCTGGCCATTTAAAATGCGCTGGCTGCCAAACACGCCGGAAATGCGACCGGTGACCGGCCAATCAATGCCGCGCCAGAAATCACCGGCTGCGGCCGGTGTTTGACGCGCCGCGGCAACAGCCGCCTGATCAGATTTGATGCGTGCGATGACGTTTTCCGGCGGTGTCACCATATTTTTCTGCAGACCGTCAATGCGCTGAATTTGGTAGCTGCGTTGCTGCGGTGTCAGCACTGTCAGCTGGCTGGTGCCGTCAGTTTTGGTAATACCGATGGTCACAGGCAAATCGGAATCGCGGTGAAACCCAACAATGAACAGCCCGTCCGGGGCGACCGGAATCGCTGCATCATCCAGCGTGACCCGGTTGTCAGGGGCGGTGCGGGCAATCATCAGGCCGCCTTCAACGGCGCCGCCGCGCAAAAGCGTGGCACCGTTAATCACTGTTTCAGCATGCGCACCGACCGTACAGAGCAACAGACCGGCACAGATGGCAAAGCCGTGTAGAATGCGGCGTTTGAGTGTTATCATCGGCATTTGGGAAAGGTAACATGATGTTGTGTAAATGACACTTGAAAACACTACCTATAGAGTGTTATGCCGAGAGCCATTGAGTGCTTGTCACCTGTCTGTCATGCCTGCTGTAAAACGAGTGTTTAAACAATGTCTGATTCCGCTGCTGTAAATACAAAACCGTCAACTCACGAACAGGTCGTTATCATTGGTGCGGGCGCTGCCGGACTGACGGCTGGCATCTATACAGCGCGGGCAAATTTAGCACCGCTGATTATTGCCGGATTGCAGCCCGGCGGCCAGATGACCATCACCACAGATGTCGAAAATTACCCGGGGTTTGCCGAGGTGATTCAGGGCCCCTGGCTGATGACTGAAATGCAGGGGCAGGCCGAAAATGTTGGTGCGCGGGTGATGTATGATATTGTCACCGCGCTTGATTCGGCATCGCGGCCATTCCGGCTGATGCTTGACTCAGGCAATGAGATTACCGCCGATGCGGTGATTCTGGCAACCGGTGCGCAGGCACGCTGGCTTGGGCTGGATTCAGAAATGCAGTTTAATGGCCGTGGTGTGTCGGCTTGTGCAACATGTGACGGATTCTTTTATAAAGGCCGTGATGTGGCGGTGATTGGTGGTGGCAATACCGCTGTTGAAGAGGCGCTGTATCTTGCCAATATCTGCAACCATGTCACCTTGGTGCACCGCCGTGACAGCTTAAGAGCCGAGCAGATCATGCAGGAGCGGTTGCTTAAAAAAGCCAATATTACCGTCGAATGGAACCGGCAAGTGGCAGAGGTTCTTGGCGATGATTCGGGTGTCACCGGATTACGGCTTGCCGCAACGAATGGCGGTGACGATAAAGTAATTGCCGTGCATGGCATGTTTGTCGCCATTGGGCATGATCCGGCGACAGCGGCCTTTGCCGGCGCGGTGACGCTTGATGATGAGGGCTATATCATTGCGCATCCGGGCAGCACCCATACATCCGTTAATGGTATTTTTGCGGCAGGTGACTGCGTTGATAAAATTTATCGGCAAGCCGTGACCGCTGCGGGTATGGGCTGCATGGCGGCACTTGACACCGAACGCTGGCTTGGCGAGCAGCAGGGGTAAGCGCGGCGCTAGGCGGCAGCGACAGCTGGGCGTGGTTCGCGAATAGCCCAATTGACCAAAAATGCAAAAACACCAGCCGCTGCGTTCAGCCACCACATGGCTTCATAATTGCCAAACCAGTCATACCAAATGCCGCCAAGCCAGGCGCCAATAAATGACCCGATCTGATGCGACAAAAACACCATGCCATACAGCATGCTGAGATAGCGTGGACCAAAAAACACCATAATCAG
>JADHLR010000028.1 GCA_016780525.1 Candidatus Puniceispirillum sp. | reverse complement strand
GTTGAGTTTTTCCCGGATATTGAGCCGGAACAGGCGCAGGTGCAGGTGCTGGCACGCGGTGATTTATCGGCGAAGGAACGTGACCTGCTGGTGCAGGAAACCGAAAACAGCATTTTGTCGGTGGCCGGGGTGCGTGATTTTTATGCCCAATCGTTCCGCTCGGGCACTGCCGGACGACAGGAAGCACGTGATTCGGTTGGCACAATCCGCACGGTATTTGATGATTGGCAGATGCGTGAAAAAGCCGATGTGGTGATTGCTGAGATGCGGGCGCGTCTGGCCGGTCTGGCGGGCGCAGATATCAGCATTTTGAAACAGCAACAGGGCCCCGGGGCGGCAAAGCCGATCAAGGTTGAAATTATCGGGCTATCGCTTGACGAACTCGCCGCGGCGACAAGTGATCTGGTGGCGCGGATGGATCAGCTTGGCGGATTTGTCGATGTCACTGACAGCCGCCCGCTGCCGGGTACCGAATGGTCGCTGGTCACAGACCGTGATGCGGCCAGCCGGCATGGTGTGTCGATTGCCGGGCTTGGCACGATGATCAAGATGCTGACCCGCGGCATGCGTATCTCGGAATATCGCCCGGATGACGCTGAAGACGAGCTTGATGTGGTCATGCGGTTTATGGGTGATCAACGCAATCTGGACAGGCTGCAGGAATTGCGCGTGCCGACAGCCAGCGGGGTCTTTGTGCCATTGTCGGTTTTTGCCAAACTGGAACCACGCGTCAAGGGCGGGGATATCGAGCGGCTGGATGGGCAACGCTATATGTATGTTGAGTCATCTGTCGATGTTGGTGTTCTGGCTGGTGAACGGCTGGATGCGCTGCGGCAGTCACTGGCCGAAACACCGCTTGCCGGAAATATTGAGGTCAAATTTAGCGGTGATGACGAAGATATTAACGAGACCCGTGGCTTTTTGATCAGTGCGTTTGCGGTGTCGCTGGTATTGATGCTGATCGTGCTGATGGTGCAGTTCAATTCCGGCTGGCAGGCATTTGTCACGATGTCGGCGATTGTCCTGTCAACTGGTGGCGTCTGTCTTGGTTTGTGGATTACCGGTCGGCCATTTGGCATTGTCATGTCGGGTCTTGGGGTGATTGCGCTGGCTGGCATTGTCGTCAATAACAATATTGTCCTGATTGATACTTTCAATGAATATCGGCGGCGTGGATACCGCGCCAGAGACGCTGCATTTCGGGCTGGTCTGGTGCGGTTTCGGCCGGTGTTGCTGACTGCTGTCACAACAATTTTGGGGCTGTTGCCAATGGTGTTTGAAATGACCATTTTGCTTGTTGACCGGCAGATTTTGATTGGCGCCCCCTCGTCACAATGGTGGACGCAATTATCCAGCACCATTGCCGGTGGTTTGACTTTCGCGACGGTTTTGACGCTGGTGGCGACCCCGGCCATGCTGGTGATGGGGGCGGGGCGCGACCGACAAGGGGCAAACTGGCTTGGCACCCGGCTGCGGCGGTTATTCCGCCGGCCGGTCGCTGCCTGAAGCGATAGGCTGAATTATGCCGGTGGCTGGCGGTGCCTAGTCTGCTGCCGCCAGCGCCGCCTCGACGCCAGCTGCAATCGCCAGCAGCCGCCGGTCATGCTGGCGTGAGCCGATCAGTGACAGCCCTACCGGTGCGGTGCCCGGCGCATGACAGGGCAGCGTAATGGTCGGCCGGTCAAGATAATTAGACAATGACGTATTGCGCAAACAGCTTGCATTTGCGGCTGTTTTATCATCGATGCTGTCAAGTGTTGCCAGCGATGGCGGCAGGGCTGGTGAGGTTGGCAAAATCAACGCATCAAAATGCCGGGTAACAGCCTGAACATCAGCCCAGATTTGTGTGCGGGTGGCCAGCATATCAATATAGTCACTGGCCGAAATATCGCGGCCGCCGGCAAGCCGGTGCGCAATATACGGGTCATATCGCGTCACCGCGTCACTCTCCAGACGCTGCCGGTGCAATGCATAGGCCTCGGCAGCGACAATGCTTTTGGTGTTATTGCTGGGGCGCATGGCCTCAATCGGCGCAATGCTGGTCTCTTCAATCACCGCGCCGGCCGCGCTCAGCCTATCGATGGCGTGGGCAAAACTGCTGGCCACATGATCGTCAAGCTGGTCAAATAAATACCCCATAGGCAAAGCCAGTCGCAGGCCTTTTACCGGAAAAGCGGCTTCGCTCTGACCCGATCCACCAGCCATAAGACTGTCCAGCATAGCACAGCAATCAACGCTGCTGCCCATTGGCCCGGCCGCGTCGAATGATGTCGATAGCGGGAATACGCCATTTGCCGGCATCCGATTTGTGGTTGGTTTAAACCCGACAATGCCGCAAAAAGCCGCCGGTGCGCGGGTCGAGCCGCCGGTATCTGAACCAATGGTGGCGGCGGCCATCTGATCGCTGATAGATACCGCGCTTCCTGATGACGAACCGCCGGCAACCCGGCCAGCCTCAGCATTGTTCGGATCGCGTTCAAAGGGGCTGCGCGGGGTGCCGTAATGCGCATTGGTGCCCAGCCCGGAAAAGGCAAATTCGGTCATATTTGTGCGGCCGATGACGATAAAACCGGCAGCTTTCAAACGCGCCACAACAACCGCGTCGGCAGTTGCCGGTACGGCATCTTCCAGCACAATTGATCCGGCTTTGGTGGTGATTCCGGCCTCGTCAAATAAATCTTTGATAGATAGCGGAATGCCGGCAAATTGCGGCACCGCCCAGCCATGTTTGCGGGCATGGTCAACCATATCAGCCTGCTGACGGGCCTGTTCATGATAGGTGCTGATAAAGGCACGCTGGCCTTCGCCATCCGGCGCGTCAATGGCGGCCAGACAATCCTCGACAAGTTGACGGGCGCTTATGCGGTGACTGTTTAAAGCGGCGATAAGATCTTTGATTACATATGTCATGGCGAAAATTATGCCGCGAAGAATGCAAAATTGCATCAGCTTTTTTCTGGTGTGCGGTATCTTGACTTGCGGCTGGTTTGCCATGGATAGTGACCGTCATGACCGAGATATATGATTATATCATTGTGGGTTCAGGATCGGCAGGCAGCGCGCTTGCCTACCGGCTTGGTGAATCAGGTAAACACCGGATTTTGGTGCTTGAATATGGTGGCAGTGATGCCGGGCCGTTGATCCAGATGCCGGCAGCCCTGTCCTATCCGATGAATATGAAACGCTATGATTGGGAATATCTTGCCGAACCTGAAGCCAGCCTTGATGGCCGCCGGCTGGTATGCCCGCGCGGCAAGGTTTTGGGTGGATCAAGCTCGATCAATGGGATGATTTATGTGCGCGGTAATGCCGGTGATTATGATCATTGGCAAGAGACTGGCGCGGATGGCTGGAGCTATGCCGATGTATTGCCATATTTTCGGCGTATGGAACATGCGCATGGCGGCGCGGCTGGCTGGCGGGGCAGCGCCGGGCCACTGCATGTGACCAGAGGCCCGCGTGATAATCCGCTGCATGATGCGTTTGTCACCGCCGCAACCGAAGCCGGCTATGCGGCGGTTGACGATTATAACGGCTATCGTCAGGAAGGGTTTGGCGCGGCTGATATGACGGTGTGGCAAGGCCGCCGCTGGTCGGCGGCTAATGCCTATCTTCGGCCGGCCTTGCGCCGCGGCAATGTAAAGCTGGTCAGTGGGGCGCTTGTTGAAAAGATTCTGATCGATGGCAAAACCGCTACTGGTGTGGCCTATTGGAAAGCCGGCAAGCGGTATGAGGCGACGGCCCGCGCCGAAACTGTGCTGGCCGCCGGCGCCATTAATTCGCCGCAGATTATGCAGCGCTCCGGGGTTGGGCCGGGGGCTGTGTTGCAGGCTGCCGGGGTCGATGTGATATTGGATCGGGCCGGGGTGGGGGCGAATCTGCAGGATCATCTGGAGGTGTATTTCCAGATTGCCTGTTTACAGCCGATCACCCTGTTCAAACATCTTAATCTGGCGTCAAAGGCATGGATTGGCGCGCGCTGGCTGTTGTTCAAATCCGGGCTTGGCGCATCCAACCAGTTTGAAACTCTGGGCTTTATCCGTTCGGCGGCGGGCATATCCTACCCGGATATTCAGTTTCATTTTCTGCCAGTGGCGATCCGCTATGATGGCAAGGCACCGGCCGAGGGCCATGGGTTCCAGCTGCATGTCGGGCCGATGCGGTCAAAATCGCGGGGTCATGTCAGGATCCTCGATGCCAGCATTTCCCGGCCGCCACAAATCAAATTTAACTATCTGAGCCATGATGATGACTGGGTCGATTTCAGACGGTGCATCCGGCTGAGCCGGGAAATTATCGCGCAACCGGCGATGGATCCGTTTCGTGGGCATGAAATTCAGCCCGGCGATGATCAGACCAGCGATGCCGATATTGATAGCTTTATCCGGGCGCATGCGGAAAGCGCCTATCACCCCTGTGGCACCATGCGCATGGGCGCGGCAGATGATCCATTGGCGGTTGTTGATCCGGATTGTAAAGTGATTGGCATTGACCGGCTGCGGCTTGCTGATTCGTCGATTTTTCCGCGCATCACCAACGGCAATCTGAATGCGCCATCAATTATGACTGGGGAAAAAGCAGCCGATCATATTTTAGGGCGTGCGCCATTGGCACGGGCCAATGATACGCCGTTCCGCCACCCGCATTGGGAAAGTCAGCAACGCTGATGTGATTGTTTTATCATGCTTGAAATGCGCGGCAGATTTGTGTCATCGTTAGCGCTTGGCAGGCGGGTAAAACACGCTGCAATGGTAAATGGAGACAGGTCATGAAAACACGCGCAGCGGTGGCGATAGAAGCTGGCAAGCCACTTGAAATTATGGAGGTTGATCTTGACGGCCCGCGGGCTGGCGAGGTGCTTGTTGAAATCATGGCGACCGGCATTTGCCATACCGATGAATTTACCCTGTCGGGGGCGGACCCGGAAGGCATGTTTCCAGCCATTTTGGGACATGAGGGCGCTGGTATTGTGCGCGAAATTGGCGCCGGTGTAAAAAGCGTCGCGGTTGGCGATCATGTGATTCCGCTGTATACGCCGGAATGCCGTGAATGCGATTATTGCCTGCATCCAAAAACCAATTTATGTCAGGCGATTCGCAGCACTCAGGGTCAGGGTGTGATGCCGGATGGCACCAGCCGGTTTTCACTGAACGGCAAACCCATCCTGCATTATATGGGCACCTCTACATTTGCCAATTTTACTGTATTGCCGGAAATTGCTGTTGCGAAAGTCAACAAGGCCGCGCCTTTTGACAAGATTTGCTATATCGGTTGCGGGGTGACAACGGGCATTGGGGCGGTGATCAACACCGCGAAAGCCGAGCCCGGATGTGTCGGTGTGGTATTTGGTCTGGGCGGTATCGGGCTGAATGTGATTCAGGGGCTGCGGATGATCGGCGCAAAAATGATTGTTGGTGTCGATCTGAATGACGATAAAAAATCCTGGGGCGAAAAATTTGGCATGACGCATTTTGTCAATCCGTCACAGGTGAAAGGTGATCTTGTCGGCCATATTGTTGAACTGACCGGTGGCGGGGCTGATTATTCATTTGAATGTATTGGTAATGTCAATGTGATGCGACAAGCGTTGGAATGTGCGCATAAAGGCTGGGGCGAATCAATTATCATCGGGGTTGCCGGTGCCGGCAAGGAAATTGCCACCCGGCCATTCCAGCTGGTGACCGGGCGCAGTTGGCGTGGCACTGCCTTTGGTGGGGCGCGGGGCCGCACCGATGTGCCAAAGATTGTTGATTGGTACATGGATGGTAAAATTGATATCGACCCGATGATTACCCATAAGCTGGCATTAGAAGATATCAATAAAGGCTTTGATTTGATGCATGCCGGCGAATCAATCCGTTCGGTTGTTGTGTTCTGATTATTGCGGATGGTGGCTGCTATGTGTTTTGCCCGGCGTAACCTATCGTGACTGACTGTTGATGGCGCGGTGGTGTGCGCCGCTGGAACAAGGATGAGCATGTATGCCCCCAGCATTTTTAAAAGCTGAATATGATGACCGGCTGGCGCGGCTGCGCGCTGCCATGCAGGCACGCGGCCTTGATGCGCTGGTGATCGGCGATCCGGCGAATATCAACTGGCTGACGGGTTATGATGCCTGGTCGTTCTATACGCCGCAGATGATGTTTGTGGATTTAGAAGACGGGCCGTTCTGGATGGGGCGTGAAATGGATGCCGGCGCGGCCAAATTCACCAGCTATCTGAGCGCCGCGCAAATTGTCGCCTATCCTGAATCGCTGGTGCAGCGTGCGGATACCCATCCGTCAGTATTTTTGGCCGACTGGATTCGCCAGCACGGTTTTGCCACCGCGCATATTGGCTATGAAAGTGATGTGTATTATCTGTCACCACGCGCATTATCCGCATTGCAAGCCGGCTTGCCCGATGCCACATGGCATGATGCCGATTTGCTGGTCAACTGGGTGCGTCTGGTGAAAAGCGATGCGGAAATCACCATGCTGCAAGCGGCGGCGAAAATCGCTGAACTGGCGATGCAGACAGCCTTTGATGGCGCCCGCCCCGGGGTGCGCCAATGCGATCTGATGGCGGATATTGTTGCCGCGCAAATTCGCGGCACGGAAGAATTTGGCGGCGATATGACGGCGATACATCCGCTGATTCTGGCTGGTGAGGCAGCGGCAACAGCCCATCCAATGTGGACTGACGCGGTGCTGGAAGATGGCCAGACAATCGCCTTTGAACTGGGCGGCTGCCGCAAACGCTATAATGCGGGTCTGGCGCGCACCCTGCATTTAGGCAGTCCACCGCAAAAATTACAGGACACGGCGAAAGCTGTTGAAGAAGGCATGCAGGCGGTGATGGATAGCCTCTATGCCGGCGCCATTTGCGGTGATGTTCATGCCGCCTGGCAGCGTGTGCTTGACCGCTATGGTCTGGAAAAGAAAAGCCGCATCGGCTATTCAATCGGCGTTGCCTATGCGCCTGACTGGGGTGAACATACGCTCAGCTTCCGGCCGCATGAAACCGTGGCGGTGCCAGAAAATGCGGTGGTGCATATCATCCTTGGCATGTGGATGGATGGCTGGGGCATGGAGCTCAGCGAAACCCTGCATGTGCGGCAACATGATTGCCGGCGGCTGGCGGATTTTCCCCAGCATGTCCATCTGGTGCCCTGATGCGTGATCTGCAAGCCACCGCCGAAGCGCTGCTGGCAGATCTGGTCGGTTTTCCATCGGTGACCGGGACGCCAAATGGCGCCATTGTCGGCTATATCAAAGACTATCTGGAAAATCTCAATATTCCGGTGCGTATCGACGCGCATGAAGATGGTGAGAGGTTTAATCTTTTTGCCACTATTGGCCCGCAAATTGATGGCGGCATTGTGCTGTCCGGGCATACCGATGTGGTGCCGGCAAACAGCGCTGGCTGGACCGCTGATCCCTTCACGCTGAGTAAACAGGACGGTCGGCTATATGGGCGCGGCGCGGTCGATATGAAAGGGTTTTTGGCCATAGCGCTGGCGCTGGCCCCGCTCTTTAAACAGGCGGAAGGCGAGATGCGGCTGCCGTTGCATTACGCCTTTACCTTTGATGAAGAGGTGGGCAGTTTCGGTGCCGCGCAGATGCCGGCTTTTTTGCAGAAACACCAGATTAAACCGGCCATTGCAATCATAGGTGAACCCACCGGCATGCGGCCCTTTATCGGGCATAAAGGCGGGCTTGAACTGATTGCCGAACTGCATGGCACTGCCGGCCATGCATCCGATCCGCGCGGCACGGTGAATAGCATCTATTATGCGGCGCGGCTGATCCGTTTTATCGAGGAAAAAGCCAAGTCGCTGGCAGCCCGGCCCAATGCGCAATCGCCGTTTGACCCGCCCTATAGCACCTTGTCAGTTGGCCGGATTGAGGGCGGTGAGGCGCGGAATATTATCCCGAGTAGCTGTCGTTTCCTGTGGGAAATCAGGCCGCTGCCAGATGATGATGCGCATGCTATTCTGGCCGAGATACAGCATTTTGTTGATCAGCATTTACTGCCGGAAATGAAATCCATTCACGCCGATGCCAGAATTGAGCTGATTATTGACTCCTGGTGTCCGGGCATGCAGGCGCGGCCGGATTCGGCGGCGGCGGCACTGGTGGCGCGGCTCTGGACAAACGCCGCGCCGCAGGTTGTGTCATTTGGAACAGATGGCGGACATTTTCAATCTGCCGGCATTGAAACCATTGTTTTCGGGCCGGGGGGAATGACCGAAATGCATCAGCCTGATGAATTCATCAGCTGTGCGGCGATTGCCGAAGGGCTGCAGTTTTTAACCGCCTTGCATGGGTATATGGTCAGTGACCAATAGATTCGGGCGCGGCGGCTGGCACAGGAGACGCGCATGCAGTTAAAGCATCTGCTGATTGCGCTGCTGGTGCCGCTGACATGGGGGTTTGGTTTTACCTTTGCAAAATCCGGCCTTGGGCATTTTCCGCCGCTGTTGCTGATGGGCATGCGCTTTGTTCTGGCGGCGTTGGTTCTGGTGTGGTTTGTGCCGATACCGCGTGGCTATTTATGGACGATGTGCTGGATTTCATTCATCGCAGCGACCTTGCAATATGGGCTGACATTTTCCGGTCTGGCGCTGATGCAGGCAACGCCGGCGGTGCTGCTGGTGCAAAGTGAGGTCATTTTTGGCGTGATCATTGCCGCGGTGGTTTTGGGTGAAACCCCCACTCTGCGGCAATTTCTGGGTATGGTGATTGCGCTGGTCGGCATTCTTGTCATTCTGGGGGCGCCGGCATTAGATGGGCAGATGCTTGGCGTCACGCTGGTCTTGCTTGGCGGGCTTGTCTGGGCATTTGGACAGGTCTTGATCAGGCGACTGGATGGTGCCTTGGGCGGGTTTCAACTCACCGCATGGCTGGGTGTGATGGCCGGGCCACAGATGCTGTTGGCGTCCTTGTTGCTGGATGGCAATCCACTGCCAGCGATTGCCGCAGCGCCAGTTTCGGCGTGGTTAACGGTTTTATATCTGGGGCTGGTAATGACGGTGATTGGCTATTCAGCCTGGTATTATGTTTTGGCCCGCTATCCGGTGCCGGTTGTCATGCCATTGTTACTGTTGTTGCCGGTTGCGGCTATTCTGGGCGCTGTCAGCTGGCTGGGTGAGGTGCCTGATAGCATGGTGCTGGTTGGCGGGGCGGTGGTGATTGCCGGGGTGGCTATGGTCATTATCGAACCGGCGCAGCTTCTGTCAAGCTGGCGCAAAAAGAACACCGGCTAGTCGCTGACCAGCCGGTGCCCTCCCCCCGTAGAATAAGCGTTATCAGGCGCCGGTAAAGGCTTGCAGGCCGGTTTGTGCGCGGCCCAAAATCAGCGCATGCACGTCATGTGTGCCTTCATAGGTATTGACGGTTTCTAGATTCATCAGATGCCGCATGACATGATAATCTTCAGAAATACCGTTACCGCCATGCATATCGCGTGACAATCTGGCGATATGCAGTGCCTTGCCACAGTTATTGCGCTTGATGATCGAAATATTTTCTGGCGGGCAATTGCCCTCATCAAGCAGGCGTCCAACCCGCAGCGCAGCCTGCAGACCAAGTGTGATTTCAGTTTGCATATCGGCAAGCTTGAGCTGGATCAGCTGATTGGCCGCCAGCGGACGGTTGAATTGCTTGCGGTCGAGGGTATATTGCCGCGCCGCGTGCCAGCAAAATTCAGACGCGCCCATCACCCCCCAGGCAATGCCATAACGGGCTTTATTGAGGCATGAAAACGGCCCTTTTAAGCCACTGACATGTGGTAATAGATTCGCCGCCGGCACAAATGCATTATCCATCTGGATAGATCCGGTGATCGACGCCCGCAGGGACAGCTTGCCCTCAATTTTCGGCGTCGTGAAACCGCTTCCGGCAGACTCGCGTTCGACGATAAATCCACGGATAACACCGTCCAGCTTGGCCCAGACAACGGCGATATCGGCATAAGGCGCATTCGAAATCCAGGTTTTTGCCCCCGACAGATGATAGCCGCCATCAACGGGCACTGCCTTGGTCACCATGCCGCCCGGGTCTGATCCAAAATCAGGTTCGGTCAAACCAAAACAGCCAACAAGCTCGGCGGTTGCCAGCTTTGGTAAAAATTTCGCCTTTTGCTCATCACTGCCAAAGCTGTAAATCGGATGCATCACAAGCGATGACTGAACCGACATGGCTGACCGGTAGCCCGAATCGACCCGCTCAATCTCGCGGGCGGCCACACCGTAAGCCACATGGCCAAGACCGGCACCACCAAATTCCTCGGGAATGGTCGGGCCAAGCAAGCCCAGCTGACCCATTTCTTTCATCACTGCCGGATCAAAGGATTCTTCGCGGAAATCCTGAATAACCCGCGGCAACAACACGTCATTAGCAAAGGCGCTGGCGGCTTCGCGCACCATGCGCTCTTCATCGGTCAGTTGTGCATCCAGAAAGAACGGATCGTCCCATTGAAATTGTGGTTTTGAATCAGCCATCTGATCATCCTCTACACGAAAAAACATACCGGGGAGGAGCCTAGCGCATTTTGTCTGGTTTTTACATGCCTGCACGGTATTTTTTGCTGTGACATTTCATCGCCAGAACAGATCGCCAGCGGCGGTCATGCCGGGCGGTGCTTGTATTTTAAGATTATTGCCAGTAAGTAAAGGCAATTCGTTGCTCTGCCGGTTTTATCAGGATGGTGTTATATGTCACAGAATCTGATCATTGCCCCGTCGATCTTGGCGGCTGATTTTAGCTGTATCGGTGATGAGGTCAGGGCAGTGGATGCTGCTGGTGCCGACTGGATCCATCTCGATGTGATGGATGGTCATTTTGTGCCAAATCTGACATTTGGCCCGCCTTTGATCAAATCCCTGCGCGGCCACAGCGACAAGCCCTTTGATGCCCATCTTATGGTATCAAACCCGGATGCCTTGCTCGCCGATTATGCCGCTGCCGGGGCAGACCGGATCACCGTTCATGCTGAAGCCTGTTCCCATCTTGACCGCAGTCTGGCACGGATTCGTGAATTGGGATGCAAGGCCGGGGTAGCGGTGAACCCGCATAGCGGGGTGGATGATCTTGTGCATGTGCTTGACCGGCTGGATTTGATTTTGGTGATGACGGTGAATCCGGGGTTTGGCGGACAGGATTTTATCGCCGCGATGACCGATAAGATTGCCCGGGTTAAAGCGCTGATCGGGTCGCGCGCCATCGATATTCAGGTGGATGGCGGCATCACCGCTGCCACGACGCCTGCGGTGACCGCTGCTGGTGCCAATGTGCTGGTCGCCGGGTCGGCCATTTTCAAAGGCGATAATACAGCGGCTTATGCGGCCAATATTGCGGCGATCCACAGTGCCAGTGCGCTGTGATTTTTATTCACTTTGCTGATCATATGACGGGGCGCAGATGGGATTGCTGATCGACGGTGTGTGGTCGGACAAATGGTATGACACCGCCAAAACAGATGGACGGTTTGTGCGGGAAAATGCCGGCTTTCGGCATTGGGTGACGGCTGATGGCACGGCCGGGCCAAGCGGTGATGCCGGGTTCGCCGCGGAAAGCGGGCGCTATCATTTATATGTGTCGCATGCCTGCCCCTGGGCGCATCGCACGATTATTTTCCGTCATCTCAAACAGCTCACCGATCATATTTCGGTGTCGGTGGTGCATCCGTTAATGCTCGATCAAGGTTGGAGCTTTGACAGTGACGACCATGCCACGGGCGACCATCTCTATGGCAAAAAATTTCTGCATGAGGTCTATAGATATGGCCACCCACAGGCCAGTGGGCGGGTAACAGTGCCGGTGTTGTGGGACAAGCATAAGGCGTGCATTGTGTCGAATGAATCGGCCGAGATTATTCGCATGTTCAACTCGGCTTTTAATGCGCTGACAGGCAATCATGATGATTATTGGCCAGAACCGTTGCGCGATGAGATTGAAAGCGTCAATCAGGATATTTACGACAATATCAATAACGGTGTTTACAAAGCCGGCTTTGCGACCAGCGCCGCTGCCTATGAAGATGCGGTGCGCGCCGTGTTTGCCGCACTTGACCGGATGGAATTGCGGCTGCAACAAGGCCGCTATCTGATGGGGTCACAACTGACCGAGGCGGATTGGCGCTTTTTCACCACATTGGTACGGTTTGACCCGGTCTATGTCGGACATTTTAAATGCAATCTGCGGCGCATTGCGGATTATCCGGCGTTAACCGGTTACCTGCGCGATCTGTATCAGACCCCGGGCATTGCCGAAACCGTGGTGATGGATCACATCAAACAGCATTACTATCAGAGCCACCGGCAGATCAACCCGACTGCCATTGTGCCGCTCGGGCCGGTGCTTGATTACCATGCCCCGCATGGGCGCGGCCAGCCTGGCTAATTATTTCGGGCTAATTAGCTTGAGCTAATTATCTTGGTCTAATTATTTTGGGCTGGCGGTTTTTTGCGCGGGTTGCTGCCGAGATGTTGTTCGCCGCGTTCAGCTGCCAGCCGTATCTGTTTTTGCCGCTCGGCGAAACGTGCGGCGCGTTGCGGGCTGACGCTGGGCTTGCAATGCGGACAGCTGACACCATCCAGATAATCATCGCTTTGCATATCGGCATCGCTAAGTGGCATACGGCAGGCATGACACATGTGATAGCTGCCTTGCCGCAATTTGTGATCAACCGCGACGCGCCCGTCAAAAACAAAACATTCGCCTTGCCATTTGCTCTGCTCTGCGGGCACCTCTTCGAAATATTTTAAAACGCCACCTTTCAGGTGATATACCTCGTCAAACCCATAGGTCTGCATCAGCGCTGTGGCCTTTTCACAGCGAATGCCACCGGTGCAATACATCGCCAGCTTTTTCGGACGTTTGGCTGCAGGTTGTTTGGCCAGCTCTGCCGCCCAATTTGGGAAATCACGAAAATTGGTGGTGTTCGGATCGACCGCGCCATCAAACATGCCAATCGCGGTTTCATATGTGTTGCGTGTGTCGATCAGCATCACATCCGGGTCGCTTATCAGCGCGTTCCAGTCAGCTGGCTCAACATAGGTGCCGGTGGCTTTGGCAGGCTGAATATCGGGACAGCCCATGGTGACAATTTCCCGCTTTAACCGTACCTTCATACGCAAAAATGGCTGCGTATCGCTGGCCGAAAATTTCAGCGACATGCCGTCAAACCGGCTGTCTGTCTGCAGCCATTCCAGCATTTGTTCCATTGCCGGCACTGGCGCGGCGATGGTGCCGTTGATGCCTTCCTGTGCCAGCAAGATGGTGCCCGCTACGCCAGCCTGATCACAGCGGGCCTGTAACTGTGCGCGCAGATCCGGCGCATCATCCAGCTGCACGAATTTATACAGCGCGGCGACGACAAATGTGACGTCATTGCTGCGCCGCGCCAGCATCTGATGCATCATCTCTCGATAGTCTGACATTGGCTGTCGATATCCTGTTTAGGGCTATTTTGGGGCAATTTAGCACCCCGCACGATGAAAACCAAGATGTTGAAATTGGCGGCGGTGCCCGGCAGCAAAATTTCTGGCCGGGCGGGCCTAGCTGGCGGGTTTTGCTGATGATCTGGCAAGATGCGGATCACCGGCCCATACATCAGCCAGCCAGCTTTGCAAAAACCCCGGGCCAGCCACGCTGATCAGCATATTGCGCAAGCGTCCGCGAGCCCCGCCAAACGCCATCACCTTGCCGCTGATATCGGCTTTGCGAACGACTGCAGATACCGCCATGGTGCGGTTGCGTGCATAGATGGCGAGGGCATTGTCAATGTCGCTGCTGTGGCAAAGGGCGTATTGCAGACTGGCCGCATCCTGCAGCGCCTGACCAGCGCCCTGTGCCAGATGCGGCGGCATAATATGGGCGGCGTCACCAGCCAGCGCGACCCGACCGCGCCGCCAGCATACCGGGCTGCCAGCCGGGGGAAGCGATGTTTTTGTCCACTGAAACTGGCTGCTGGCAAGCTGTTCCAGCATTGGATCGGCGCGGAAAATCCGGGCTTGCCAATTACTGGCGGCCTGTCTGACTGACAGGGTGACGGCAAAATTGATGCGCCTGCCACCGGCAATCGGGTAGTGCACAAGATGCGCCCCCTGACCAAGCCATAAATTGCTGGCTGGCTGGGCAAAAGCC
>JADHLR010000027.1 GCA_016780525.1 Candidatus Puniceispirillum sp. | reverse complement strand
GGACGTGGGGCTATTTCGTTGAACAGCAAAGCCCCTTCTTTGGTGATAAAGGTTTCCAAAGCCAGCAAGCCGACCAGATCCATCTCTTCAGCCAGCGTCTGCACGGCTTTTTGCCCGGATGCGAGCAGATGTGCGCCAATCTGCGCCGGTGCCACAGACCGCGCCAAAATACCGTTTTTGTGCGTATTCAGACTGGCCGGAAAATGCGCAATACGGCCATCGGCAGACCGCGCCACCAAAAAGCTGGCTTCGGCGTCAAAATCAATGGCCGCTTCTAAAATAGCATCATCACTATCAAGCGCGGCAAAGCTGCTGTCCAAATCATCGGCCGGTTCAATCCAGATTTGCCCTTTGCCATCATAGCCAAGCTGGCATGTTTTCAGAACGCCGCGCCCTTGCAGTTCAGCCATGGCCTGATGCAGGCTGGCGGCATCGGTGATATGCCAGAAATCCGGGGTGTCGATGCCGTGACGGCGGGCAAAGGTTTTTTCCCGCACCCGGTGTTGCGCGATATGCAATGCCGTGGTGCCGGGGCTGACCGGGCAAAATTGCGCCAGATGCGCCATCGTCTCGGATGGCACATTTTCAAACTCGCTGGTGACAACATCGATCGTTGCGGCAAATGCGGCAAGCGATGCATAATCATCATAACCCGCTGTTGTGGTCGCATCGGCGATCTCGCCAGCCGGGCTGCTGTCGGCGTCAGGTGCGAAAATATGGGTTTTGATGCCAAGCTGTGCTGCGGCGATAACCAGCATGCGACCAAGCTGGCCACTGCCTAAAATACCGATGGTGGTTTGCGGCATATCCATTGGTCGTTCCGACTTTCAGTGAATGGCTATTACAGGCTGTTACGGGCTATTGCGGGGTTTCGGCGACATTGGCGGTCTGTGCCGCGCGCCAGTCTTTCATTGCCTTGGCCAGTGCCGGGTCTGACAGGGCCAGAATTTGCACCGCCAGAAGCGCCGCGTTTTTCGCACCGGCATGGCCAATGGCAAGGGTGCCGACAGGCACACCTGCCGGCATCTGTACAATCGATAACAGCGAGTCCATGCCTTTGAGTGCGGCTGATTCAACCGGTACACCTAAAACCGGCAAATGCGTATGCGCCGCCAGCATGCCCGGCAGATGCGCGGCACCGCCGGCACCGGCGATAATCACGGCAAAACCAGATTGTTCGGCAGCTTCGGCAAAAGCTGTCAGCCGCGCTGGAGTGCGGTGTGCCGAGATAATTTTGACCTCATAGGCCGCCCCCAGATCATCCAGAATGGTGGCAGCGCCCTGCATGGTCTGCCAATCAGACTGGCTGCCCATGCAAATGGCTATTTTTCCCGAGGTTTTCTGCGAAGTGGTGCCCATAACAATCTCATTATTGATTTATCTGCCAATGCTCTCAGTGCGCCATCAATGCCAGCCGCCGGGCGATGACACTAACGCCCAAGAGCCTGCAAGATTTTCATCTTTCAGGCAATAATATCTGGCAAAATTCGGCTGCGGAGCTTGGTTATTTCGTCTTTTAACGCCAGTTTCCGTTTTTTTAAACGCTGTAATTTAAGCTGGTCGAACGGTTTGTCATCACCGAGCCGCCCGATGACATCGTCCAGATCGCGGTGCTCGCTTTCCAGCTGATGAAGCTGGGCGATGATCTGGTGCTGATTGTCATCGTTGCTGTCGTTCACTGACCACTCTTTCACCCATGCCCGAAAGCAGTCGGCTAGGGAAGCTCGCTGATATTGGACAGCTGTTCTTCAGTTTGCGTGGTGCCGCCTGCCTTGGTGATGGCTGCATCCAGATCGGTCTGCTTGCATAATCCAAGCATGGCCGGATGTTTGGCGCTGATATTGGCGATATTCCAATGTGTCCGCTCACGAATTTTAGCGATGGTTTCCTTGGTCGTGCCAATCAGCTTGATGATCTGGGCGTCTTTTAATTCGGGATGATGCTTGACCAACCACATGATGCCATCCGGCTTGTCGCCACGCCGTGCAACCGGCACATAGCGTGGGCCTTTGGTGCGGCGATTAGGAACCGGCAGATTGGATTCAGCCAGTTTCAGATTGGCCGTTGAGTCAGCCTCGCACCGGTCCAGTTCGGCGCGGGTGATTTGCCCGTTGATAACCGGATCATATCCCTGAATACCGATACCGGCCTCGCCATCGGCAATTGATTGCACTTCCAGCGGGTGCAGGTTGCAAAATGCACCAATCTGTTCAAATGTGAGGGCGCTGTTATCAATCAGCCATACAGCGGTGGCTTTTGGCATCAAAAGCTGTGTCATTATCTTAACCCTTTGTCGCGTCGACCCGGATTTTTGAGATGTGAGCGGTTAATACAGCAATCTCAAAAACGGCGCGGCGCAGTTTCTTTCAGTCAAAAATTATCGGAAACGCTCTTTCTTATAAGCCGCATTCTGTATTATTGCAAAGCCTGCCTTTTCAGTTTCGCAGAAAAAGTGCAAATTAGACGCAGATTGGCATAGGGGAGTGATGCATGGATGATGAAATCGAACGGCTAAAACCGCACATGATGCCAGCCGATATGCAGAGCTGGAATATCGAGGATTTACAATCCTATATCGAGGCTATGAAAGCGGAAATTGCCAAAGTTGAAGCGTTGATTGCGGAAAAAAACAAGGTGCAGTCGGCCGCCGCCGCTTTATTTGGTGGGCCAACTTCAAGCTAGCCAGAATGCGGCGCAGCGCGTTTAGCCCGATGCTGGCTTTGATGCTGGCTTTGGTGTCGGCTTTGGTGTCGGCACCGGTAATGGCAAGCACCATGTTGGCGGGCACAGTTTTGCCAGCCCGCCATCAACCGTCAGATTTATTTCTGGTTGTGCGTCGGCTGCCGCCAGAATGGCGTGGATATCTTCAAGTTTCAGCAAAGCCAGAAGCACAGATTGCCCCGCATCCGCCGGCGCGGCTGTTTTACTGGTGCCGATGGTTTTGCCCTGCCAGATGATATCGCTGCCCGGGGCTGGCGGCGGCCCATCACACCGTATCGGCATCAGGCGGCGTTTGACCAACCCGCGATAATGGGTGCGGGCTGTCACTTCCTGACCAATATAACAGCCTTTTTCAAAATCTACGGCAGCCAGCTTATCGAGGCCAGCCTCGAGCATTAAGGCGCGTTCCGGCTGTAGATCAACCGCCCCTTCCGGGATGGCCTGGGCAATGCGGCGGGCATGCCAATTGTCATATGAAACAGCTTCGGCTGTATCCAGTGCTGGCGGCAGATCGGTGCCGGAACTGACGCCGGAACTGCCCCCTGAACTGACAATACGACAGCCCAGATCGGCATGCCGTGGATCCGGAAAAATGCGCGGGTCTTCGGGCGCGCTGGTGCCATCATAGCCCCACCACAGTGTCAGCTGCATATCGTCGCTCGGCTCCAGATTGACCGGACGGCGCAAGCGATATCTGCGAAGCCGCGCCAACAGATCAGCAGACCGCGCATTGTCGGTTTGCAGGTAGATTTCTGCGTCGGACGGCCGATACACCATCATATCAATCAAGATACGGCCCTGCGGCGTCAACAGCGCGGCTGGCCGGCAGCTGCCAATTGGCATGGTCGCGATATTCGCTGTCAGAATCGATTGCAGAAACTCTATCGTTTCGGCGCCGCTGACGATAATGAAGCTGGCATCATCAGATCTGGCATAATATCCGTGGGAAAAAACTGTCATGATGAAAACCGCCTGTTAGCTGAATCTTTTGCGCAAAATTTACTCTGCAAAGCTGAAATTGCCGTCAAATGGGGCGATATAGAAACGCCGTTTGCTGGCCCAGAAACAACGATCCTCATCGGGCCACATTTCCCGGTAATGTTCTGTATCGGCGAAATAAAATGTTTGCGTACAGCCCAGAAATTTCACGTCAAACTGGTTTTCGCGCAGCGTCAGCCTGCCGCGGTTGGTTTTTGTGACGGTGATGTCTTTCCGGTCACGCCGAAAACACTGCCCCTTTTTTTCGCCACGACAGGCGGTTTCATCGGATTGTGTAATGCGTAAATAGCTTAGCCGTCCATCGGCAAGCTGAAACCCTTCATCATCAAACATCTGACAGGCATCATCCGGCGCCCGCTGGCGTTGTGCAAATTCGCAGATAAACCAGATCCCCGGCCATTGATTATCGGCGGTGCCAAAGCCGGTCGCCTGCGCCGGCATCGCCGGCAGGTGGACGGCGCCGAAGGCCAGCAAAAAACACAGCCCGGACATTAGCCAGCACCGCATTGCCCCCGGGCGGTCATTGATTCCGATCGGCGATATTTCTGCCAATTTTTCAGATGATTTATCCATAATAAATTATGTGGCGATTAGCGCCGCAGATGCAAGACCAGTATGGCCATAAACTGTGCCAGCAGCGGGATCGCGATATTTAACCCCAAAAGCGCATCGAGGCCAAAACCAGAATCGATCATGACGCCCATGATCATGGGCGAAAGGGCCGATGCAAACACCGCAACCAGCATGAAAAGCGCCTTGATTTCACCCATAAAGCGGGTGCCATATATTTCGGCAATAAGCGCCGCATTGGCGGTATGTGGCATGCCGATCGCCAGACCAAAAAAGATAAAAAATAACGGCACGCCAATGTCAACCGAGCCAAATAAAAGCGCGGCACAGGCCAGCGCATTCGGCAATAAACTATGCGGTGCAACACGCCGCGCTGAAAACCTGTCGATCAACTGGCCGATGGTCAGGCTGCCAATCACGGCGAACAGCGCATAAAGCACATAGCTTGCTGTCCAGTGGCTCAGCGCCACACCTTTCGCCTCGGCCAGAAAAAGCTGGTGAAACAGCAAGCCGGTCAGAACAAATGAAGGCACCGCCACCAGCCATAAAATAGCCAGCCAAAAGCGCGGGTCGGCGAGAACATCGCGTCGCCGCCAATGGCCTGAAGATACGTTCTGGCCGTTGGCGGTGTCCCCATTCATACTGTCTGGCTCGTCAGCCGACAGACCCTCAACACCCTCGCCATCCTGCAACGCCGTGCGGCGCGTCAACTGGCGCAGGAACGGGGCGACAAGACATAAGGCGGATGCCGGCAAAATGATCCAGATTGTGCGCCAGTCGAGAACCGCATGAAGCGCGACAACGCTTGCCGGCCCGATCGACTCGCTTAATGTATGGCCAAGCTGGGCAATCGAAATGGCGCGGCCGCGCGCTGCCACATAGCGGCGCGCCATGGCGGTGCTATAAACATGTGTCATCATGCCCTGACCAAACATCCGCAACAGATACAGCCCGATCACCAGCATCACCACCGAATTGACCTGGCTGAAAAAAACTGCCGCGACGCACAGGCTGATCAGAATAAATAATGCCAGTTTTTCCAGCCGCATGGTGTCAGCCAGCTTGCCGAGCCATAAAAGGCTGATGGCGCTTGCGGTTGTGGCGATGGCATAATAGGTGCCAAAATCACCGTGACTGAGATCCAGCGCGGCGCGAATATCGTCAGAAAACAGCGAAATGAAGAAGGTCTGACCAAGCGACGACCAGAACGCCATGATCATGCCGAATAACAAAAAACGCCATTCGACGCTGATAAATCGGGCCGTCGTAACAGATGGTGCGGGAGTGGGGGGTGGTATGGTCATCGGCAGGATCACAGCATGTGAACCGCCAGCCTGCAAGATGTTATTAAAAATCTATTACCAAAATATTGAAATAGACAGGATGAATACATACATCATTTCTAAATCAAAACAGCATCATCAATGCTATGCCGCATGTTTTGCGCGCCAGTTCGGCTGTTTGATTTTCACCCCACAATTAATGTGTTGGTGATTGATCATCGGGGGATGAAAAGGAGATGTGTGATGCAAGGGGATAAATTTACCGCCATTGTCCGTAATGCGATAGGCGCGGCACAAACAGCCGCATTGTCTGCCGATCATCAGAAATTGACTGGTGAACATATTCTGGCAGCGCTTCTAAAAGACGATAATATGACTGTCAAAATGCTGATCAGCAAGGCTGGCGGTGACAGTGCGGCGCTGGGTAAACGGCTTGATGCAAACCTCGCTAAATTACCGCAGGTCACTGGCAGCGGCTCCGGCCAGTTGCAAATGGATGCGGATCTGGCGCGGCTGCTTGGTGCCGCCGAGGCCGAAGCCAAATCGCGGCAGGATCAGTATATCGCCGCTGATATATTGCTGTTGGTGATGGCCCAGTCAAAATCATCTGTTGGCACGGCATTGGCTGATGCCGGGGTGACGGTAGCGGCGCTGGAAACGGCGATAGCGGATATGCGTAAAGGCCGCAGCGCCGATAGCGACAGCGCTGAAGACAGCTATGATGCGTTATCGCGTTACACCACCGATCTGACCGACAACGCCCGCAACGGCAAACTGGATCCGGTCATTGGGCGTGATGCCGAAGTACGGCGCTCTATTCAGATTCTGGCGCGCCGGACAAAGAATAACCCGGTTCTGATCGGCCAACCGGGTGTCGGAAAGACAGCCATTGCCGAAGGTCTGGCGCAACGTATCATCAATGGCGATGTGCCCGAGGCGCTGGCCAATAAAACGCTGTTGTCGCTTGATATGGGGGCGCTTGTCGCTGGCGCAAAATACCGCGGTGAATTTGAAGAACGCCTGAAATCGGTGCTGAAAGAAGTGCAGGATCGTGATGGTGAAATTATTCTCTTTATCGACGAAATGCACCAGCTTGTCGGGGCTGGCAAAGCCGATGGGGCGATGGATGCTTCAAATTTGCTGAAGCCGGCTTTGGCGCGCGGCGAACTGCGCTGTATTGGTGCGACAACGATTGATGAATATCGCACATATGTCGAAAAAGACGCGGCACTGACACGGCGGTTTCAGCCGGTCTTTGTCGATGAACCAACGGTCGAGGAAAGCATTTTCATTCTGCGTGGACTGAAAGAAAAATATGAAGTCCATCATGGGGTGCGCATCACCGATGAGGCTCTGGTGGCAGCGGCGAAGCTGTCGCATCGCTATATCAATGAGCGGTTTTTGCCGGATAAAGCCATTGATGTGATGGATGAAGCGGCCAGTCATTTGCGCATTGAGGCCGACAGCAAGCCAGCTGAACTTGATGCGGCTGACCGGCAGATTATGCAGCTCAAAATAGAACAGGCAGCGCTGCAACGTGACCATCAACAGGCTGGCACAAAGGGGTCGGAAGACAAACGGCTTGGGGCGATTGCTGACGAATTGGCGGCGCTTGAGGCGAAATCCGCCGAACTGGGCGCGGCCTGGGAAGCGGTCAAAGGCCAGACCGCCGAAGTGGTCAGGCTGCAACAAGCAATCGAAGATGCCAGACACAAACTCGAGGTGGCACAGCGCCGCGGCGATCTGGGCGCGGCGGCTGAACTGACCTATGGTCAGTTACCAGCGCTTGAGCAGGAGCTGAAAGCGGCAAAAGCGGCGGTGGCGGCGGCTGAAACAATGAATGAGGCGGTGACCAGCCAGCATATTGCCGAGGTGATCAGCAAATGGACAGGCATTCCGATTGACAAAATGCTTGAAGGTGAGCGTGACAAGCTGCTGGCGATGGAGGATCATATTGGTCGGCGCATTATTGGCCAGCAAGAGGCCATTGCGGCGGTTGCCAATGCCACCCGACGGTCGCGCGCCGGGCTGGCTGATCCGAACCAGCCGATGGGCAGCTTTTTGATGCTGGGGCCAACCGGTGTTGGCAAAACTGAACTGAGCAAATCATTGGCGGCATTTTTATTCGATGATGACAATGCTGTTTTGCGCATGGATATGTCAGAATATATGGAAAAACATGCGGTGGCGCGGCTGATTGGTGCGCCGCCAGGCTATGTCGGGCATGAGGATGGTGGCGCCTTGACCGAAGCTGTGCGCCGCCGCCCGTATCAGGTGGTGCTGTTTGATGAAATTGAAAAAGCGCACCCGGATATATTCAATATTTTGCTGCAGGTTCTTGATGAGGGCCGGTTGACAGATGGCAAAGGGCGGCAGGTCGATTTTCGCAATACGATGATTTTGCTGACATCGAATATTGGTGCCGAACATTTGCTGGCGTTGGATGATCACGCGCCGGCAGATGCCGCACGCGATGCCATCATGGCCGAAGTTGCCGAGCTTTTCCGGCCGGAATTTCTGAACAGGCTTGACGAAATATTGCTGTTCCGCCGGTTGTCGCGCGATGATATGGGGCAGATTGTGACGATTCAGCTTGGCCGTCTGCAAGCGCGGCTTGCCGAGCGTGGCTTGACGCTAAGCCTGAGCGACGATGCCACTGACTGGCTTGCGAATAAAGGCTATGACGTGCAATTTGGCGCGCGGCCGTTGCAGCGGGTGATCAAGACGAAATTGCAAAACCCGCTTGCCGAGGCGTTATTGCAAGGCGATTTTGCCGATGGCGATATGATCAGGGTGGGGTGTGATAAAACCGCTGACAAACTGGTTTTTAATGTGGATACTGCGCTGGCTTCGGCCAGTTAACAGCATCAGCGAAACCGATTTTTCAGGAGGGGATAGATATGGCGGCCAGCGTGTGGCTATTAAATTATGATATCGCGGCGGCTGATCGCGATCATTATCTCAGCTGGTTCCATGATGAACATATCCCGGAAAAACTGGCCCGGCCCGGCTATCGCTGGGCGGCGCATTATGAGGCCCCGGCCAGCCATGACGCCGCCGGTCTATACCGCTATATCGGCATGTTTGGCGGCGATTCAACAAAGGTGTTTTTAGACCCAAGCCCGGCCCAGCTCAAACTGACGCAAACCGAAAATACCCGCGCCATGATGGGGCTGCGCCAAAACCCGTCAGCCGCCATTTTGGCGCATGAATGGTCAAGTTTTGCGACTGATAACATCCCGGAATCGCAGATTAATGGTCAGATTGATGGGCCTTATATAGATCTGCTCTCGATCGAAGCACCGCAACATGACGAAAGAATTGGCAGCATCGCTGCGCAACATCTGGCGCCGGATTTTGTCGCGCAGGATGGCGCCATTGCCTGTCATAAATTTACCAATGTCATGGGGGCGCCGCGGCATATGATGCTGTTCGAAATGGCATCTGGTGGGTGCCGGCCCGGGTCGGCTGAAGCGCCGGTGACGCCGCTTGATCTGGCCTATCTGAACGCGCTCGGGGATGATCTGCAACTGGCGCGGCGCTGGGGCCAGAAGATCTGGCCGGCATAACAGCCGTGTCGCCAGTTGCAAATCATTTCAAGATCATAATCATTTTAAGATCAGGGGATCGTCACAATGATACCGGCTAAATTTGCCCCATTATTGTTCAGTTTTTGTTTGTCGATCATCATGTCCTGTGTGGTGTCGGGGGTGGCAACGCTGAACGCGGCGGGGTTAGACGATGGGTTTGCCGCCTTATGGCTGGCGGCCTGGTATAAAAGCTGGATCGTCGCCTTTCCGACAATTTTGGTTGTGGCACCGCTCACCCGCCGGTTGGTGGCCAGACTCACCCGCGATGAGCCAGACAAGGCGGGCGGCCTGCACCGGCAATAGACTCGTGCTACCGGATGACGCGTTCCTGTGCATTATCGGCGGCATCAGTTTCGCATGTTTAGCATGGGGAAAAAATGGTGCTGCCAGCGTGATTCGAACACGCGACCTCACCCTTACCAAGGGTGCGCTCTACCGCTGGAGCTATGGCAGCATTAAATTGGTTTTGCGGCGTGACGCCATGCCGGACAAATTTTGGTGCAGGCTGCCGCAAAAAATCTGCGCTGTTACTAGCAGTCTTGCCGAAATTTGACAAGATCAAATCCATGCGCAGGCTGCGTGTCAGAATTTCAGGAGGAAGCGCACCAGCTTTTGTGTGCGCGGGCTGAATAATTTGCCGGTGAAAAAATTGCCGGCGGCACGTTTGCTGGCCTCGCCATAGGTTGGGTAGGGCGCAATCATTGTTGCCAGGCTGTTAATTTTCCGGCGATTGGCGATGGCCAAAATCCATGGCTGGATCATTTCGCCTGCGGCTGGTGCCAGAATCGAGGCGCCTAAAATCTGCCCGTTTTTATGGATTGTTGCCTTGACCATGCCGGTGCTATGCAGCTCGGCACGGGCGCGGTCATTATCTGCCAGATCCCAGCTTGTCACGGTTACATTATCTGCCCCCCAAGATGCAACCGCATCGTCATATGTCAGCCCGACATGCGCCAGTTCCGGGTCGCAATAGGTCACCCATGGCACCGATGAATCGTCAATTTTTGCCGGTAATTTGAATAATATGTTACGCAGGCAAATACCGGCATGATAGGCGGCCACATGGGTAAATTGCTGGCGTCCAGTGACATCGCCAATGGCAAATATCCGTTTGTTGCTGGTGCGCAACCGGCGATCTGTGACGATGCCGGCTTTGCCAACATCCACCCCGGCGGCGTGCAGATTCATGCCGTCGGTAACGGCTCTGCGACCTGTGGCCACCAGCAGATGACTCGCCATAAGGCAGGTGCCATCGCCAAGTATCAGCCGGATATTGTTTTGTGCCTCACGACCTTGTGTCTGGCGACCTTGTATTTGGCGACCCTGTATGTGGCGCACTTTGCTGACGCCGATGCCTTCAATAAAGCGCACGCCGTCGGCCTGCAGCCGGGCTTTGAGTCTGGCGACGAGATCGGCATCATCACGTGCCATGATCGATAATGCCTCTACCACGGTTACCTGAACGCCAAGCCTGACATGCGCCTGTGCCATTTCGATGCCAATCGGCCCACCGCCGATAATCATCAGATGACCGGGCTTGTTCGGATCAGCAAAAATCGTTTCATTGGTATAAAAATCAGTGTCCGCCAACCCGTCAATCGGCGGTATGGCCGGTTGTGATCCGGTCGCAATGACAAAATATTTCGCCCTGACAGTGTGGTTTTTTGAGGCTACTTCGCGCCGCCCGGTAAAGCTGGCATGTTCACTGATGACTGTCACCCCCAATGATTCAAATCGTTCGACTGAATCATGTGGCGCGATACCGTCGATCACCGCCGCCAGATGCGCTTTGACCGCGGCAAAATCAATTTTTGGCGCGCTGCCATAAATCCCCATGCTGGCCGCGCCTTTGGCATAATGCGCCGCTTTCGCTGCCGCCAGCAGGGCTTTTGAGGGCACGCAGCCGCTGTTCAGACAATCGCCGCCCATTTTCGACGCCTCAAACAGCACAATTTTCGCCCCCAATTGCGCCGCCCCGGCGGCCAGACTCAGCCCGCCAGACCCGCCGCCGATAATGCAAATGTCACAGTCATGATGGGTCATTCGGTTGATCCTTGCTGCGGGTGGATGTGACATGCCGGTATAAAATGGGCATTAATGCCAACACCGCCAGCCCGGCCAGCGGCAGCCAGATTTGCGGGGCGCCTAATGCTGCCAGATCAGGCGTTTCACCACGCGCAAGCACATGGTCAAAGCCGCGCCCAACAGCCACATATACCGACGTTCCCGGGATAATGCCGATGGCTGTGGCAGCAATGAATTGCGGTAATGTCATGCGGGTAAAAGCGGGCAGAATATTGACCGCCCAAAAGGGCGCCACTGGCATCAGCCGCAAAAACAATAAAAAGCTGAAGGCGTTGTTGGTAAAGCCCGATTCAATAGTGGCAAAAAATGCGCCGGCGCGGGCGCGCAACAGATCGCGAAACAGGCCGCGTGCGGCGATAAAGACAAGGCTGGCACCGGCCGTCGCTGCCAGCACAATCAAGCCAATCGCCGGCCAGCCAATTAGCGCGCCAGCCGCCAGTGTCAGCAGGCTGGCAATCGGCAATGAAAATGCCACGACGGCGATATATAACACCGCGAACCCGGCATAGCTTGCCAGCCAGTTCTGCTGTGTGAAGTGATTGATTTCGGCGTAATGCAGCGTCACTGTTTGCCAGCTCACCAGATCATGCAGGCCGGATGCAAAAAACCCGACAAGCCCACACAGCAAGGCAACCGGCAGTCCCCATTTGCGTATGATCGAAGCTGGTTCCATGTGATCGCGTTCCTGTTGATGGGCTGGTTGATGGGCTGGATTTTGCGGATAAATCAGCCTATACCAAAAAAGCAAATTGGTCATTGTGAAGAACCGGCCGATGCGCCATAAAAAAGTCACGACAATTGTGCAGCACAACAATTATGCAAATAGTTTAACGTCATTAACTTCGAAAGATGCAACACCGCAAGGATCGTTATGGGGTCTCGTCAACCGTCACATACCAAACCAGCGACAACCGCCAAACAGCAGGCAGATGACCGTTTGGCACAAGCATTGCGTGATAATTTACATCGCCGCAAGGCACAGCTGCGGGCACGCGCAAACAGCGATACAGCTGATGCCGCTGAGATGCCAATGACGGCGGTACCATCTGCGGCACCGGCTGTTGACAGTGATATGACACAAACCGATGACAGTGATCAGAACAAACAATGATTATGTGGGTGAGAAAGAGAGCGCAGAGCTGATGGATAACCTCGAAATAAAAGGTGGTGTTGCGCTACGGGGGGATATCCAGATTAGCGGTGCCAAAAATGCCGCCCTGCCGGTTTTGGCAGCCGGGCTGTTGGCGACCGATCGCCTCAGCCTCGGCAATGTGCCGCGACTTGCTGATACCTTGTCCATGGAAAGCCTGTTGAGTCATCTGGGCGTTGCGGTTGTGCGCGATGGCGAGCATGTCACCATGTCGGGCGGTGCGACAAATTTTGATGCACCCTATGAGCTGGTGTCGAAAATGCGCGCCTCGGTGTTGGTGTTAGGGCCATTATTGGCACGATATGGCGAGGCGCGCGTATCGCTTCCGGGGGGCTGTGCCATTGGCACCCGTCCGGTAGATTTGCACATCCGCGCAATGCAGGCACTTGGTGCCGTGGTAGAGCTTGCCGATGGCTATATTCAGGCGCGCGCACGCAAAGGCTTGCAGGGAGACCGTATTTTATTTCCGATGGTGTCGGTTGGCGGTACTGAAAATGCGCTGATGGCGGCGGTGCTGGCACGCGGCGAAACAGAAATTGTCAATGCTGCGCGTGAACCTGAAATCACCGATCTGGGCGACTGCCTGAATGCCATGGGGGCCAGGATCGAGGGGCATGGCAGCGACACCATACGGGTGCAGGGTGTTGATGATTTGCATGCGGCCACCCATCAGGTTGTGGCGGACCGTATTGAGGCTGGCACATTTGCCATTGCCGCGGCGATAACCGATGGTGATCTGACCTTGCATGGGGCGCATGACCGGCATCTTGACGCGCTACTGGCTGTATTGCGCGATACCGGCGCGACCATTGACAGCGCTGCCGGTATGATCCGGGTCACCGGTAACGGGCGTCCAGTGGCGGCTGATATCACAACTGACCCATTTCCCGGCTTTCCCACCGATTTGCAGGCGCAATTCATGGCGATGATGTGTATCGCCGATGGGTCGTCGCAGATTTCAGAAACGATTTTTGAAAACCGGTTTATGCATGTTCCCGAATTGCTGCGTATGGGGGCTGACATTCGGGTAAATGGTGGAACAGCCTTGGTCAGGGGGCGCAAGAATCTGACCCCGGCGCCGGTTATGGCAACTGATTTACGGGCGTCAGTATCACTGGTTTTGGCGGCATTGGCGACGGCTGGCACATCGACAATAAGCCGTATTTATCATCTTGAACGTGGGTATAGTGATCTTGAAACCAAATTGGGAAATTGCGGCGCGCAACTGCGCCGGGTCAAGGCCTAGAGATGCAGCAAGAGCAACCGGAAATATTGCGTTTGGTGGCGCAGGATGAGGCTGATATCGAGGTGGTTTCGGCGTTGCTTCAGGATGCCATCATTGCCGGGTCTGATATGTATTTTGACGCGCAAAATGCCTGTTTCCTGATCGTTGCCAACCGGTTTTGCTGGGAGCGGCCGGCACTTTCAGATGTGAATGCCAGTAGCGGTGGTGCGGTGCATGAACGGGCCTTGTGCGGTCTGCGTATCAACCATGTTGTCGATGTGCAAAAGCGGCACTGGCCGACAGATTGGCGCACTGCCTTTTTCAACATTCTTGCCCTAAAGCCTGTGGCTGTGTCACAACAGGACGACGGGTGTGTCATGGAATTCAGCTTTTCTGGTGGCCCGTCATTACGGCTGATCACCGAACAGATCAATTTGGCGCTTGGTGATCTTGACGATGGTCGGCCAACTAATCTGCAGCCCCGGCACGACATATAATGCCGGACTGCCAAATCACAAATGAAGTGCGATAAAGAGTATGGCGCAGCGGTTAAATTTTGACT
>JADHLR010000026.1 GCA_016780525.1 Candidatus Puniceispirillum sp. | reverse complement strand
ACACAACAGCGTGATCTGTTCGATTTACCGTTGCTGCCAGACGAATTTGGCAAAATCACCGCGGTTATTCTGGACCCGCCGCGAAGCGGTGCTATCGCGCAATGCCAGCAGATCGCACAATCGCATATCTCAACAATCGCCATGGCGTCATGCAACCCGGCAAGTTTTGCCAGAGATGCGGCATGTCTGACCACGGCAGGCTTTTGCCTCGATTGGGTGCAACCGGTTGACCAGTTCAACCATAGCAACCATCTGGAATTGGTCGGAGCGTTCTCGCGCTAGCCCCGGCGATGTTTACCCCAGGGATGTTTATCACAGCGATTTTCACCACAGGGATGTTGACCACAGGGATGTTTATTGAGGACAGGGCGTTGTGAAAAAAAGATCACTCACCATTCATGGGCACCGCACCAGCATTTCGCTCGAGGAACCGTTTTGGGCCGCACTCAACGACATCGCCAAAGCGCGCCAAATGTCGGTTGCCAGCCTTGTGCAGATGATCGACAAAGAGCGCAGTGGCGGCCTTTCATCGGCAATACGGATCTTTATACTGGCCGAATTACGACATAAGCTTGCCGCCAGTACAACAACGCAGGACACGCAAATCTTTTAAACAGACCGAGCAGAACGAGAGCTAGGGACAAATCATGCATATTGCCATTTTGCAAGCCGGCCGGACTAATCCGGACATGCCAGCCGAATTTCAAGACTATCCGGATATGTTCGAAACATTGTTCGCCGCGCAGACAGGCAATGACAGTTTCACCTTTTCGAACGTGCCGGTGATTGATGGGGTATTCCCCGAGTCAGTCGATGATTATGACGGCTATTTGATTACCGGTTCGGCCTATGGGGTCTATGATGACGCACCTTTTATCGCCGATTTGATGACATTTATCCGCAACATTTTTGCGGCTGGCAAACCGCTTGTTGGCATTTGTTTTGGCCATCAGGCGATTGCGCATGCGCTTGGCGGACATGCCGCCAAATTTGACGGTGGCTGGGGCATCGGCACCATGCAGGTGCAAATGGTCGGCACAGCTGACTGGATTCCAGCTGGCATAGAGCGGCTCGATCTTATCCATGTGCATCAGGATCAGGTCACCCAACTACCCCCACAAGCTGTCCGGCTGGCCGAGTCCGATTTTTGTAAAAATGCCGCCTTTGCCATTGGCAAGCAGGTGTTTTCCGTTCAGGGACATCCAGAATTTACCCCGGCATACACCAATGCCCTGATCAATATTCGTGAGGATAAAATCGGCACAGATCGCGCCGCTGTCGCGCGCAGCTCGCTGGAAAATCCGCATGATGGCAAACAGGTTGGCGGCTGGATTCTGGATTTTTTTGCGACGCATGACGCGGCATCATAATTATCCGATCAACAGCGCATCGCTGCCAGTTACGAAAGATGGGTAAAGTGACATGACACTTGTAATCGGCCTCGATACTGGCGGCACCTACACCGATGCGGCGCTTCTTGATGCGACTGGCGGGCATGTTCTGGCGACCGGCAAGGCACTGACAACGCGCGATGACCTGTCCATCGGGCTGGGCGATGCCATTGCCACAGTATTGCAAAGCTATGACGGCCCGGCATCTGATATCGGTATGGTATCGCTATCAACGACATTGGCGACAAACGCTGTTGTTGAGGGTGTTGGCGGGCGTGTCGGCTTGTTCATGATCGGCTTTGACGACAAGGCGCTGGAACGTGCCGATCTGGCGCGTGCTATTGGTCAGGATCCGGTGCAGTTTGTTGCCGGCGGACATCGCGCTGATGGCGGCGTGCAGGAGCCGTTTGACAGCGCCACCCTGACCCACGCCGCCGCCTCAATGGCGGCTGATGTGTCGGCTTTTGCTGTCGCCGGGCATTTTGCAACGCGGAACCCGGCGCATGAAACCGCCGCCCGCGATATCCTGCGCGAAACCACTGGGCTGCCGGTCACCTGTAGCCATGAATTATCATCCGCCCTTGGCGGCCCAAGACGCGCCTTGACCGCGGTTTTAAATGCGCGGCTGATCAATCTTTTGGAACGGCTGGTGACCGCCACCGAAATCATCATGAAACAACAGGGATTGACCTGTCCATTGATGGTGGTGAAGGGGGATGGGTCATTGCTCGAGTCTGGTTTTGCCCGCACCCGCCCGGTTGAAACGGTGCTGTCAGGGCCAGCCGCCAGCCTGTCCGGCGCGGCGTTTCTGGCTGGCACCGACAGTGCGTTGGTGGCCGATATTGGCGGCACCACAACCGATATTGCGTTTTTGCAGAATGGCGCACCCCGCCTTAAATCTGAAGGCGCCTATGTTGGTGGCTGGCAAACCATGGTTGAGGCGGCGGAAATTCGCACCTGTGGTTTGGGCGGTGACAGCGAGGTTACACCGGTCTCGCGCGGCCGGATCAGCGGGCTGCGTCTCGGGCCGCGCCGGGCGGTGCCGCTGGCGCTGTTGGCCCGCACCCACCCTGAAATCAAACAACAGATGCAGGCACAGCTCGATTTGCCGGTGCCGTCCCCCACCGATGGACGTTTTGTGTTTCCGATCATGCCGGATGGTGTGCCGGGCTGGCTGACCAGATCTGAGGCCAGACTGGCCGAAAGAGCCATCGATGCCGGGCCGACGGCGATTGCTGATTTGGCCGCCACCCAGCTTGCGCTTGGTGCGGCAGATCGGCTGATCAGCCGCGGTCTTCTCGGTCTTGCCGCCTTCACCCCCACCGACGCCACACATGTGACCGGGGATTTCAACGCCTTTGATGACGACGCCGCCCGACTTGGTGCCGAACTTATGGCCAGACAGCGTAACGGGCTTGGCGAATCAACAGCGGCAAATGCCGACGATCTGGCCCGCATGACGCTTGTCGAGCTGCATAAACAATCTGCCATTGCGCTGATGGATGCGGCGCTGGCGCATCAGGGGGCGGGCGAAAACACGGTCAGTCAAAATCCATTATTGATGAACAGTTTTATCAACAAGTCTGCCGATCAGCCGCTGGTCAATATTTCCATGCGGCTTGGCACCAAACTGGCAGCCCTTGGCGCATCCGCCGCCACACATTATCCGCATATTGCCGATTTGCTTGATGTTGCGCTCACAGTGCCATCACATGCCGAGGTGGCGGGTGCCGTCGGTGCCGCCGTGGGGTCTGTGCGCCAGCGTGTGATGATCACGGTAACACAGCCAGCAGACGGCAAATTTCGCGTGCATCTGCCGCAGGGCCCGGCGGATTTCGGCGTCATGGAAGAGGCGCTGGAAAATGCCCGTATGGCCGCAAAACAGCTTGCCACAACCCGCGCCAAAAGCGCCGGTGCCACCGCCATCGATATCAAAATGACCGAAAATATCAAACTCGTGCCGCTTGATTCGAACAAGGATCTGTTTATCGAAGCCACCATTCAGGCGGCGGCAAACGGCACCCCGGCATAAGGCCAGCAGGCAGGGGGTCAGAAGGCAGGCAGCCAGCAGCCAGTCAGTCAAAAAATCCGCTGTTTCATCGTGCTGCAATCTGCGGCAAAGCTTTTTGAATTGCTGTAGCGTTTTTTGACGCTGCGCAATGCGCCTTCCGGCTTGACTTCACGCACCTGATGATCCTGCCATGAAATCGCAATATAGCCGGAAAATCTGTTCAGCCTCAGATGCATGACATGCAGTGATTCCGGCGTCAGCGCCAGCGGGTCATCATCAACCAGCGCATTGACCATCTTGCCATGCGATTCGGTTTGCTCAATGATCAGCTCGTCCTCGGTTGCGGTAAACTGCGTCACCCGGCCGTCATCGGTTGATCCGGGATGGGGCGTCAGTTCAATGGCCGCCAGACGCGTGCTGCGTTCGAATGGCAACAGCTTGACCCGGCGGACGGCAAAATCATCGGCCTCTACCGACAGATACAATGACCCGTCAAATTGCTCCGTCTCAACAGGCCCGTTCATCGCAGTGCTTGTTTCAAACTGACCATCACAAACCAGAAACACCGTTTTGGCAAAGACCGGCAATGGTGCCCATAACAGCAACATCACCCAGATAAAGAAAAACGGCCTGCCAGATCTGGATGCGGATGCCGTCTGGACTCGGGGGCGCCATATGTACATACGAATCGTACCTCACTGATAAAGTTTTACCTAATTTAGTGAGGTTAATATTCTACACAAAGCACAGCCGTCTGATCTTGCTGTTTTTGAGGGTCAAAGTGTGAGGAGCGCGGGTAAGGCATGTGTCATTGTCAAACAGCCAGCAGGCATCTTTCCTGCCTGTCGCGCATGGCGGTATTTTTCGGTCAAGTGCGGCAAAGGGGTGGTGGGCCCGGCAGGACTCGAACCTGCAACAACACGGTTATGAGCCGTGGGTTCTAACCAATTGAACTACAGGCCCCCCAGTTTCATACAGCCAGCCCTAACGCCTTGCGGTGTTAGCATGCGCTGACAGTACAGCAAACTCTAATTTTCGAGGAAGCTACGCAATTTCCGCGACCGTGAGGGATGTTTCAGCTTGCGCAACGCCTTTGCCTCAATCTGCCGAATACGTTCGCGGGTCACGCTAAATTGTTGACCGACCTCTTCCAGCGTATGGTCCGTATTCATACCAATGCCAAATCGCATGCGCAACACCCGTTCTTCCCGCGCCGTCAGGCTGGCCAGAACGCGCGTGGTGGTCTCGCGCAAATTGGCGTGAATCGCCGCATCCAGCGGTTGCACTGCATTTTTATCCTCAATGAAATCGCCGAGGTGGCTATCTTCTTCATCGCCAATCGGCGTTTCAAGGCTAATCGGTTCTTTGGCAATTTTCAGCACCTTGCGCACCTTGTCGATCGGCATGCTCAGCTTTTCTGCCAGCTCTTCCGGCGTGGGTTCGCGGCCAATCTCATGCAGCATCTGGCGCGATGTACGCACCAGCTTGTTGATGGTCTCGATCATA
Source organism: Candidatus Puniceispirillum sp. (assembly GCA_016780525.1). Classification (GTDB taxonomy): domain Bacteria; phylum Pseudomonadota; class Alphaproteobacteria; order Puniceispirillales; family Puniceispirillaceae; genus UBA3439. The sequence goes on along the minus strand of JADHLR010000026.1, from coordinate 9,857 downwards.
TGCACCGGAATACGAATGGTGCGTGCCTGATCGGCAATCGAGCGGGTAATGGCCTGCCGGATCCACCAAGTCGCATAGGTTGAAAATTTGTAACCGCGCCGATATTCAAATTTATCGACGGCTTTCATCAGCCCGATATTGCCTTCCTGGATCAGGTCAAGGAACTGCAATCCACGGTTGGTGTATTTTTTGGCAATTGAGATCACCAGCCGCAAATTGGCTTCGACCATTTCTTTTTTCGCCCGCGCCGCTTCGCGCTGGCCGCGCTGGATGGTCTGGATAACCTCGCGGAATTCGGGCACTGCCAAGCCGACATCATCGACGACCAGCTTAATCTTGTCACGCAGTTCGGCCACCTCTTCACCATAGGTGCTATCCAGCTTTTGCCACGCTTTCGAATTATAACCGCTGCCTGGCCATTCATCATTCACTTCACGTCCGCCCCAGGCTTCCAGAAGTTGCGCCCGCGGAATGCCACTGTCGGTGGCTACCCGCATCAAACGCCCTTCAATGCCGGTCACATGACGGTTTAGGGTAAATAATTGTTCACTCAGCGCTTCGATCCGGTTGGTATTGAAAATCACGCCTTCCATCAATTCACACAGCTTAATTTTCGTCGCCCGGTGCGCCGCTTCACTTTTCAGCACAAGCGGCTGGTCTTTCGCCATACGCGCCAAACGGCGGTCCTGCAATTTCACAAACTCACCAAACACCGTGCCGATTTCGTCAAATAGCGCCATCATCTCATCGCGCACCGCATCTTCGAGCGCTGCCAGCGACAAATTCAAATCGTCATTTTCGTCATTGTCATTATGCGCATCACGGGTCGAGGTATCGGTGTCGGCGTCGCCACTTTCATCATATTCTTCGTCGTCTTCGTCTTCGTCCTCGTCTTCGTCCTCTTCCGCTTCTTCCTCGTCCTCATCCTCAAGATCATCATCCGGGATTTCGTCATTCAGAACCTGCAGATTATTCTGATCAATCAGCGGGTTGCCTTTAAGCTTGGCAAAGGTGGCTTCGAGGTCAATGATATCGCGCAATGGCACAACGCCATCGGCGATCTGATCACGCCAATGCATCAGCGCGCGAATGGTCAGTGGCGATTCACAAATGCCACCAATCATCATTTCACGTCCAGCTTCAATCCGTTTTGCAATGGCGATTTCGCCTTCACGCGATAACAGCTCGACGCTGCCCATTTCGCGCAGATACATACGCACCGGATCATCTGTTCCCGAAACATCACTATCCGACAAATTACCCGAGGCACGACCTTCTTCGGCGCTCTCTTCCGCCTCGTCGGTATCATCATCACTCTCGGCGCTATCGACAACCGATACACCCATCTCATTGAGTGTCGACATCACATCATCAATTTGTTCAGAGGTATATTCCTCGGCTGGCAGTGCAGCGTTCAGCTCGTCATGCGTGACGAACCCACGATCCTTGCCCAGTTTCAACAGCGCTTTAATGGTTTGCTGGGCAGCGTCAAGGCTGGCCGCCTCGGTTGCGTCCTGAGCGTTTTGATCGGTATCAGCCTGTTTTTTTGCTTTGGTTGCCATATGCTCGTCTCTACCCCTGTCCAACTTTACGCTGCGACGCCGCGTCATTTTCATGAGAGCGTTTTTTGTCGAAGCCCGACTTTTGCAATCGTCTGATGTTTTTTGACAACATCAAATCTTTTTTTACCCATGGGTTCTGGCCAAAGGCTTGTGCCAAACCCGGCATGGTCATGTGCCTGCGCCTTATTTTTTTATCTTATCTTGGTGTGCGGGTTTTTGAAAACAGGCCGGATTTGCCGTCAACAAGCCCCAAAAGTTCCTCTAAATGTGCGACAGCCCGGTCGGGCGCCAGCGCATGTGGGTCGAAAGGCAGTCTGGATTTCATCTCATCCCCCGTTAAATCCTCTACCACTCGGCCTAACTCTGATCCTTGTAAATGATAGTTTAAGGCCGCCGCGTCAAGATCTGGATCACGTATAACGGCATCAATCACTGCTTTTTTCAATTGATCGAGCGGCTGATCCGCCGTTTCCAGCATCGACAAAGCCTCAAAATTGGCAGGAACCAACGCCGGGTGTGCCAAAATCAATGCCAGAATAGCGCGATGCCGCTGCATCAGCCCGGTTTGCGGTCTGGCTGTGCGCCGCGCCACAAAAGCGGTTGTTTTACCCCGTGTGTGCGAGCGCATCGCTGCGATTCGGTTTTCCACCTCATCGCCATAAGCCCCCCGCACCTGATTATGACCAATACTGCGTACAAGTTCGCGCACGGACTGCCAGAACTGCGCTCGCGCCTCTGGTTGCTGCACATCAAATTGTTCCGCCACAGCCGCCCACATGCTGTCAATAAGCGACCGCGCTGCGCCAAGAATTTTACGCAACCCCTCGGCACCAGACGCGCTCAGCACGTCATCCGGGTCTTTGCCAGCTGGCAGCACTGCCAGCCGTGCCGACCGGCCGGGCTCAAGCACCGGTAAAATACGTTCCAGCGCGCGTAATTGCGCCCGCTGGCCAGCCGCGTCGCCGTCAAAACATAAAATCGGCTCGTCATGCAATTTCCACAACAAGCTGATTTGTTCCGGGGTCAAAGCGGTGCCAAGCGGTGCGACCGCTGCCGCCACACCACTGCGCTGAACAGCGATCACATCCATATACCCCTCGACAACAACCAGCGGTAAATTACGCCGAACCGCATCGCGCGCCTGCACCCATCCATAAAGCACTGCCTTTTTGGAAAACGTCGGGCCATCGCCTGAATTGAGATATTTTGGCTGGGCATCACCCAGCGCACGCGCACCAAATGCGATGACTTTACCCTGTCTGTTCTCGATCGGGAACATCACCCGGTCGCGGAAATAATCAAACAGGCTGCCATCCCGGTCAGATTTACGCTGCACCCCGGCCAGCAGCATATCCTCATCTGAAAAGCCTTTGTCAGCCAGCCGCCGGCGCAAGCCTGACTTTGGCGCATAGCCAAGCCGAAAATTTTTCACCGTCGCAGCGTCAAGGCCGCGTTGTTTCAGATAATGCGCGGCGTCACGCCCGACCGGGTCACGCAAGCTCGCTTCAAAAAACAAGGTGGTTTCTTCCAGAATATCGAGCGCGGCTTTGCGTTTTTTGGTGACGGCCGGGTCGATATGCGCGGATTTTGGCATTGCCAGACCAGCCATATCCGCAAGCCGCTCGACAGCTTCCATAAAATCGAGACCGTCCATCTCACGCAAAAATGAAATGGCATCGCCATGTACGCCACATCCAAAACAATGATAAAACCCATCATCATCCACGACTGAAAATGACGGCGTTTTTTCCGAATGAAAGGGGCATAATCCGCTGAATCGACGACCTTTGCGTATCAGCTTTACCCGCCGCCCGATAATATCGGACAACGGCACACGCTGGCGCAAATCTTCGATAAATTCTGGCGGCACCGCCATGGCCAAAACTCCGGTCAAATGAAATTGCTGGTCAAATGAAATTAGGGCATTCGGTTACACCGGATGCGTTGCACCGAACCTATCACAAATGGCACAATCCGGGGAACCGCCTTAAACCGCGCAAACAGACAGCCACCGGTTCAGCCAGGCCTATTTTGCCATCAATGCGGCTTTGACTTCCTGGCTGGCCGCTGAAAAATCCATCTGACCGGCGTAATGCGCTTTTAGAAAGCCCATCACCTGTCCCATGTCCTTGATCGAGCCAGCACCGGTTTCTGCAATGGCTGTGGCGATGGCCTGATGCATTTCATCCGCACTCAGCTGAGTCGGCAAAAAACCTTTGATAATTTCAATTTCCGCTTCTTCGCTGGCGGCCAGTTCGGGACGATCACCGTCGCGGTACAATTTCGCCGATTCGCTGCGCTGTTTGATCATGGTTTGCAACATCCCCAGAATTTCCTCGTCAGAAATACCATCGGGGTTATCATTGCCACGTGCAGCGATATCACGGTCTTTTAACGCAGCCGCGATCAATCGCATGGTCGATAATGCGACCTGATCTTTCGCCTTTAACGCTTCTTTTAACGCATTCGCTATATTTTCGCGCATCTTCAGACACACCTTTTATTTGGACATCCACACGCCACAAAAAAAATGAGCGCGCCCGGGCTTTTACGCTACTCGTAACAATCCTGCAAGCATTGCCTGCCAATATAGGTTGCCAGTGCTTGACCATTGGCCAGTGGTCGGCTATGTAATCACCCGTTCGCCGGCCGGTTCGGCAACATGTTTCATATAACAGGATACGGGTTGAAATGGCGCAGAAAACGATCTCTGGCCACGATTTTGATGCGCTTCGCGCAAATCGGGATAACCCGACCGCCGCCCTCGTTTTGGAAGATGGCACGACTTTCACTGGATTCGGCTTCGGCGCTGCCACCACCAATGTTGGCGAGGTTTGCTTCAACACTTCAATGACCGGCTATCAGGAGATCATGACGGATCCCTCCTATGCCGGCCAGATTGTAAATTTCACCTTTCCGCATATTGGCAATGTTGGCACCAACGCCAAAGATCTGGAAACCGCAACGCCTGCCGCGCTTGGCATGATTGTGCGACAGCCGGTCACCAACCCGGCAAGCTGGCGCGCCGAAACAAGCCTTGGCGACTGGTTGGTCTCGCATAATTTGCCGGGCATCAGCGGCATTGACACGCGCGCCCTGACCCGGCGCATCCGGGACCTTGGTGCGCCGCGCGGTGCGCTGTGCCATGCGCCGGCTGGTCACATCGATCTCGCGGCGCTGCAAGCCATGGCCCAGCAATGGCCCGGCTTGAAAAATATGGATTTGGCCAAATCTGTGACTTCGGCGGAAACCACCGCATGGGATCAGGGCAGCTGGCAGTATCAGTCGGCATCTCATCTGACAACATCCCCGAAATTTAACGTCGTCGCGATAGATTTCGGATGTAAGCACAATATTCTGCGCTGCCTGCAAGATGCCGGATGCGCGGTAACCGTTGTGCCGGCCGACACCAGCGCTGATGCGATTCTGGCACGGCGACCAGATGGCGTGTTTTTGTCCAATGGGCCGGGCGATCCGGCAGCCACCGCCGGCTATGCTGGCGCTGAAATTGCAAAATTGATCGACGCGAATATGCCGGTTTTTGGCATTTGCATTGGTCACCAATTGATGGCGTTGGCGCTTGGCGCCAAAACCCACAAAATGGCACGCGGCCACCGCGGCGCCAACCATCCGGTAAGAGATCTGCAAACAGGCAAAATCGAAATCACCAGCCAGAATCACGGCTTTGCCGTTGACCCGGACAGCCTGCCCGCGGATCTTGAAGTGACGCATATTTCACTTTTTGATCAGTCGATTGAGGGGCTGAGGCATAAAACCAAGCCGGCTTTTTGCGTGCAATACCACCCCGAATCAAGCCCCGGGCCGCATGATTCGCGCTATCTTTTTGAACGATTCACCCACCTGATGGAAACGACGAGATCCTGATATGCCACGCCGCGATGACATTAAATCAATCCTGATCATCGGCGCCGGCCCAATTATTATTGGTCAGGCTTGCGAGTTTGATTATTCCGGTGCGCAGGCCTGTAAAGCGCTCAAATCTGATGGCTATCGGGTGATTCTGGTAAATTCCAACCCGGCCACCATCATGACCGATCCGGAAATGGCCGACGCCACCTATATAGAGCCAATCACACCGGCCACCGTCGCGAAGATCATCGCTGCCGAGCGCCCAGAAGCGTTGCTGCCAACGATGGGCGGGCAGACCGCCCTCAATACCGCGCTGTCACTCTATAATGATGGCACGCTGGAAAAATATGGCGTGGAGATGATTGGTGCCCGCACCGAATCGATCGAAATGGCCGAAGACCGCGAATTATTCCGCAAAGCGATGCAACGCATTGGCCTTGAATGCGCCCGTGCCCGCACGGTGAATAATTATGATGACGCATTAGAGGCACTGGATTTTGTCGGGCTTCCAGCGATCATTCGCCCGTCATTTACGCTTGGCGGTGAAGGTGGCGGCATCGCCTATAACAAAGCCGAGTTTGAAACCATTGTTGCCAATGGGTTGCGGCTGTCACCTGTGTCCGAGGTGCTGATTGAAGAGTCAGTTCTGGGCTGGAAAGAATTTGAGATGGAGGTTGTCCGCGACACCGCTGACAATTGTATCATCATCTGCTCGATCGAGAATATTGACCCGATGGGTGTTCATACGGGCGACTCGATGACAGTGGCACCGGCGCTGACACTCACCGACAAGGAATATCAGGCATTACGCGATGCCTCGCTTGCTGTTCTGCGCGAAATTGGCGTCGATACCGGCGGTTCAAATGTGCAATTTGCGGTATGTCCAAACAGCGGACGTATTCTGGTGATTGAGATGAATCCGCGGGTCAGCCGTTCATCGGCGCTGGCCTCAAAGGCCACCGGATTTCCGATTGCCAAAATTGCCGCGCAACTGGCTGTTGGCTATCGTCTTGACGAGTTGATGAATGACATCACCGGCGTCACGCCCGCCAGCTTTGAACCAACCATTGATTACGTCGTCACCAAAATACCGCGATTTACCTTTGAAAAATTTTCCGGTGCGGACGCCATTTTATCGACCTCGATGAAATCTGTTGGCGAGGCTATGGCCGTCGGTCGGTCATTTGAAGAAAGTCTGCAAAAAGCACTGCGTTCGATGGAAATTGGCCTGACCGGGCTGAACCCGGTTACCCCACCTGTGGCTGATGCGACCTCTGGCGAGGATCAGCTTCGTGGCTGGCTTGGTGAATTGGTGCCTAATCGGGTGTTGCGTATCGCCACCGCTCTGCGCAGCGGTCTGTCGATTGATGAGGTGCATGCTGTCACCGGCTGGGATCACTGGTTTCTGGAACGCATTCAGGCCATTCTCGATGTCGAAAACAAGCTGGTGGCCGATGGCTTACCAGATGATGAGACAGTATTGCGTTTTGTGAAATCGATGGGATTTTCCGATGCAAGGCTGGCCGAGCTGACCCAGTTGGAAGCCGCCGATGTGCGCCAGCGTCGTACCGCTGCCGGCGTTGTGCCGGTCTATAAGCGGATTGACACCTGTGCTGCCGAATTTGCCTCGGACACCGCCTATATGTATTCGACATATGAAATTGCGGCACAGCCAGAATGTGAAGCCGACCCCAGCGACCGGGCAAAAATTGTCATTCTTGGCGGTGGCCCGAACCGGATCGGTCAGGGTATTGAGTTTGATTATTGTTGTGTGCATGCCTGCTACGCCCTGTCGGACGCCGGTTTTGAAACCATCATGATCAATTGTAACCCGGAAACGGTATCGACCGATTATGACACATCTGACCGGCTATATTTTGAGCCGCTTACCGATGAGGATGTTATTTCCATCATCAGGCGTGAGGCGGAAAAAGGTGATTTGCGCGGCGTCATTGTCCAGCTTGGCGGCCAGACCCCGCTAAAAATTGCCGCCGCGCTCGAGGCCGAAGGCATCCCAATCCTTGGCACCAGCCCTGACGCCATTGACCTTGCCGAGGATCGTGAGCGCTTTCAGCTCTTGCTGAAAGAGCTTGACCTGCTGCAGCCTGAAAATGGCATTGCCCATTCGGCCGAAGAGGCCCGCGCCATTGTCCAGAGAATTGGCCTTCCAGTGGTCATCCGCCCGTCTTATGTGCTTGGCGGCCGCGCTATGGAAGTTGTCCATCAGATGGCCGATTTGGAACGATATATGCGTGATGCGGTTGTTGTGTCCGGCAAAAATCCGGTGTTGATTGACAGGTTTTTGAACAATGCCGTCGAAGTTGATGTCGATGCCCTATGCGATGGCAGCGATGTCTATATCGGCGGCATCATGGAACATATTGAAGAAGCCGGCATTCATTCTGGCGACTCGGCCTGTTCCCTGCCGCCACAACATCTGTCCGACGAAATTCTGCATACGCTGAAACAACAGACACGAGATTTGGCGTTTGCACTGAAAGTTGTCGGGTTGATGAATATTCAGTTCGCCATACGGGAAAATAAAATCTATTTGCTGGAAGTGAACCCACGCGGCAGCCGTACGGTGCCCTTTGTTGCCAAAACAACCGGCGTGCCATTGGCGAAAATTGCCTCACGGGTGATGGCTGGCGAAAAGCTGGCCAGCTTTAATCTGACCGAACGCAACCTGCCGCATGTCGCGGTCAAGGAAGCTGTGTTTCCGTTTGCCCGTTTCCCCGGCGTTGATGTGTTTTTAGGGCCGGAGATGAAATCAACCGGCGAAGTTATGGGAATCGATACTGACTTTGGACGGGCCTTCGCCAAAAGCCAGCTTGGTGCGGGCACCGATCTGCCGCTGTCTGGTACGGTATTTATTTCGGTCAAAGATGAAGACAAGCCGGCCTTTATTGACATTTGCCAGAGCCTTGTCGAAGATGGCTTCAAAATTCTGGCGACGGGCGGCACCACTGCGGCGCTGCAGGCCGCTGGTGTGCCGGCAACCTCTATCAATAAAGTGATGCAAGGTCGCCCGCATGCAGTGGACGCGATGTTGTCTGGTGATATCCAGCTCGTCTTCAACACCGCCAAAGGTGCCGGGGCAATCAAGGACTCTTTCTCACTGCGTCATACCGCCCTTACCAACAAGGTGCCCTATTACACCACCGTGTCTGGCAGCCGCGCCGCCGCCGAGGCCATCCATGCCCTGCGTGCAGGCCAACTCGGGGTGCGCACTTTGCAGGATTATCTTGCAGATATTGGTTGACAGACGCTAGCCTGACATTTGTTAATCATGTGATGATTGCCAAAAACTCCCAACAGATAAAGAAACACTATGGAAAAAATACCCTTCACTGCTGTCGGCCTTGACGTCATTAAAAACGAGTTGGCGCATCTTAAAGGCACCGAGCGGCAGGCTGTCATCAATGCTATCGCCGTCGCCCGCGAGCATGGCGATCTGTCAGAAAATGCCGAATATCACGCAGCCCGTGAAAAACAGTCATTTATCGAGGGGCGCATTTCCGAACTTGAGGATGTCACCAGTCGTGCCGAAGTCATTGATGCCAGTCAGTTGAGTGGTGACAAGGTTACTTTTGGCACCAGCGTTGGCCTTGCCGACGAAGAAACCGACGAAGAAACCACCTATCATATCGTTGGCCCCTATGAGGCTGATATTTCCAAAGGCATGATTTCAACATCATCGCCGATTGCCCGTGCCGTTATCGGAAAAGCCGTGGGTGACTCTGCCGAAGTGCAAAGCCCGGGTGGCACCAAATCTTTTGAGATTATTTCAATCGAGCTTTTTGATATCAGTAAAGTCAGTCGCTAGACGGCTGACTATCGACCGGCACCCCGGCAAGCATTTTAGCCGAGCGAATGGCGAGTGCTGTTTTCACATGGCTGACATTTTTCGCCGGAGTCAGCTTGCTTGTCAGAAATTTTTGAAAATCATCCCAGTCATGCGCAACGATTTTCAACAGAAAATCGGTTTCCCCCATGAGCATATGGCATTCACGCACCTGTGGCCATTCGGCAACCATCTCTTCAAACGCCTGCAGATCCACTTCCGCCTGACTGGTCAGCCCGACAAACGCAAAAACATGCACATTATACCCCAGTGCCTCGGCGTCTAAATCAGCATGATAGCCGCGCACCACACCGGCGTCTTCCAAGGCCCGCACCCGGCGCAAACATGGCGGCGCTGAAATACCGGCGCGCTTCGCCAAATCGACATTGGTCATCCGTCCGTCATCTTGCAAGTCGCGCAAAATCTGACGGTCAACATCATCTAATTTGAGCTTTCCAGCCATATCTGCCTGTCGCTTGTGGTAAAACCGGAAGATCACCGCGACGATACAGCCGTCGCACCTTCATATAATTACCTGTCCACCAATGGCGAGGCAAGTTAATTGCGTCAAACCTGTCATT
>JADHLR010000025.1 GCA_016780525.1 Candidatus Puniceispirillum sp. | reverse complement strand
AGCGAGCCGTGTTGCCGCTGAAAAAGCATCACCGTCAGTGCAGTCTGCATTCTCAACAATGCGTTGGATCGTGACCATCGGTTGGGCGATTTACCCAATCGGTTACTTCATGGGTTACCTGAACGGTGCAGTCAGTGATGAAGCACTGAACGTTATCTACAACATTGCCGACGTCTGGAACAAGATCGCATTTGGTGTGATCATCTGGAACGTTGCGGTGACCGAATCTGAGTCATCTAAGTAAATTAAATCAAGAGCAACCAGCGCGTCTGGTTGCTCATTGATCTGATATGATTTGCCCAGACTGATATAGAATAAATACCGAAACTCGCCAAGGAGACCTTACAATGAATGAATTATCGACATTGTTTGGCGTTGTGGCGAATGACCGGGTCACGTCATCACAGCTACGTCATGATGCACAAGATCAGGTTCATGATTTTATCTTAAAAAGATTACCGAAAAGCGGACAGCCGCTTGCCGCCGCCGCCGCCCATCATTTCGAAAATCCCGGCAAAATGCTGCGTGCGAAGATGGTGATGCGCGGCGCTTATCTGTTAAATGTGGATAGGGGTGCCGCCATCAGATGGGCGGCTGCCATTGAAATTCTGCATAATGCCTCGCTTGTGCATGATGATATTTGCGATGGCGATAAATTGCGCCGCGGCCGACAGGCGGTGTGGGCCAAGTTTGGCCGGCATGTTGGGCTGACATTGGGAGACTGGCTGATCGCGCTGTCTTTTGAGCTGGCTGCCGAGGCCGCGCAAATTGCCAAGACACCCAAGCTGGTGACGTTGCTGGCGCGCCATATGGCGACAACGACGGCTGGCGAGGCGATGGAATTTGAATCTGATCGTGGCTATGATTGGGACACATATCTGCAGATCGCTGCCGATAAAACAGCGCCGCTTCTGACAGCGCCGTTACAAGGCATCGCCATTATGGCACTGGATGCCCGCGCGGAAATTGTTGTTGCATCCTATTTCAGATATCTGGGCAAAGCCTATCAGATTGCCAATGACATCATGAATTTTGACGGCAAGGACGGGGCTGAAACAATTGGCAGTGATTTGGCCCGCCGTGCGCCGAACGCCGTCACCCTGTCGTTCCGCGATTGCCTGACAGCTGCCGAACGGGCGGCATTTGATCAATGGTATGAAGCCGGTGACAATGCCGCGCTGGCCGATTGGCAGGACGCGATCAAGGCGTCGCAGGCAATGCAACATGCCGGGCGCTGTATGTTGTCGGTTCTGCATGATGCCGAAGCCAAGGCGGAATCCTTGTCGGTTGAAATTTATGAGGTAATCAGCCCTGTACATGCGCTGGTAAAGCGTGTTTGCTTAAACTCTGTGAATCATCTCAAGGTTTAACTGATGCCAGACGAGGTTGGTGCGGCCAGGACGTCACCCCCAAACCCCAATAGATCGCCGCGTGCCGGTGACAATGCCTCGGTTCTGGTGATTGGCGCTGGTTTTGGCGGCATTGCCGCGGCTTTGCGGATGCGGGCGCGCGGCTATAATGTGACGCTGATTGACCGGCTGGACGCGATTGGCGGGCGGGCACAGGTGTTTGAGCGCGGCGGGTTTCGCCATGATGCCGGGCCGACGGTGATCACCGCGCCGTTTTTATTCGATGAATTATTTGAACTATTTGGTGAGCGCCGCGCCGATTATGTTGAATTTCGCGCGCTTGATCCGTGGTATCGGTTTTATTTTCATACCGGCGATCAGTTTGATTACCGGCCGTCAATCGAAGATACAAATGCGGAAATTAGGCGGTTTTCAGAGCGGGATGTTGCCGGCTATGCAAAATTGCTACAGGTTTCTAAACAGATTTTCGATATTGGCTTCGAAAAACTCGCCGACAAGCCCTTTACCAGATTGACCGATATGCTGGCGCAAATTCCTGCCCTGCTGAAATTGCAAAGCTATCATTCAGTGTCCGGGATTGTGCATAAATATATAAAGCACCCGCTGTTGCGGCAGGCCTTTTCGATTCACCCGCTGCTGGTTGGTGGCAATCCATTCAGCACCACATCAATTTACAGCCTGATCCATTATCTTGAACGTCGTTGGGGTGTGTTTTTTGCGATGGGCGGCACCGGCAAGCTTGTTGCCGCGCTTGACGGTCTGTTGCGGCGTGCCGGCGTCACTGTTGTGCTGGGTCAGGATATCGCGCAGATCGATGTGCAGAATGGGCGGGCAATCGGCGCAACGACACTGGATGGCCAGTTTTATGCCGCCGATAAGGTGATCTGTAACGCCGATCCGCCAACGGTTTATAACCAGATGCTGCCAAGCCATGCGCGGCGCCGCAAACGGCTGCTTCCGGATAAGCTGACACATTATTCGATGGGGCTGTTTGTGTTGTTTTTTGGCACACGCAAAACCTATGATGATGTTGCCCATCATACAATCTGGATGGGGCCGCGCTATAAAGAGCTGCTTGCCGATATTTTTGACCGGAAAATTCTGGCAGATGATTTTTCCTTATATCTGCATCGACCAACTGCCACCGACAGCAGCTTTGCGCCGGCCGGCTGTGACAGCTTTTATGTGCTGTGTCCGGTGCCAAATTTGCGCGGTGCCATTGATTGGCAAACAACTGGCCCGCAATTAAAGGATCGTATTGTGGCGGCGCTTGGCGAGACCATCATGCCCGATCTGGAAGATGTGATTACCGACGCGTTTTACATGACACCGGAAGATTTTAAGGCTGATTACCGGTCGATGCATGGTGCCGGGTTTTCGATTGCGCCCATTTTTGCGCAATCGGCATGGTTTCGCTTTCATAACCGTGATCCGCATATTCAAAATCTTTATTTTGCCGCGGCAGGGGCGCATCCCGGGGCGGGTATGCCGGGTGTGTTATGCTCGGCAAAAGTGGTCGAGACACTGGTCGCCGAGGATGATGCCAAAGCCGCGTCATAGACCTGTTCCGGCTGGTCATTGACCCGGCCTTATGCGTTTAGGGGGGTGAGCTGACGTGGCTCTGGCAGAAAGTGAAACAATGACGCCGCATCAGGCGCTTGCGGCAAATGGCAAGAGCTTTAACTGGGCCCGGCGTTTTCTTGGTCGGCGTATGGGCGGGGATGCCGCCACCTTATATCGGTTCTGCCGGGTGCTTGACGATATGGCCGATGGTGATATTGCCAACGGGCCGCAACGGCTGTTGACGATCCGCGATGATTTGGCTGCCAACCGCCGCGCCACAGACCCGCTTCTTGTTGATTTTTTACCCTTTATCAGCGCGCAGAATTTGCCGGTTCCGGTGATCATTGCGCTGATTGACGGATTGTTACAGGATCAGCAACCGGTGGCCATTCATGATGCCAGAGCCTTGTGTCGCTATGCCTACCGGGTTGCCGGCACCGTTGGTCTGTTGATGTGTCAGGTTCTTGATTGCGATGATGATGCGGCGCGCGCCCATGCGATTGATCTTGGCATTGCGATGCAGTTGACAAATATCGCCCGCGACGTTTTGGAAGATGCCGAAATGGGGCGTCGCTATCTGCCGGCAAGCTGGGCTGGCGATTTAAGCCCGGCGCATATCAGCGCAGCCAGCACCGCACCAGATGGCCAGCAGGCGCAAGCGGTGCGCGTTGCGGTGCAACAATTGCTGGAGATGGCCGAAAGCTATTACCGCAGCGGCAATGCCGGTTTGGCGTATCTGCCATGGCGTGCACATATTGCCATTGCTGTTGCCGCCAGCGTCTATCGTCAGATCGGTGTGCAAATTGCCGCCAGCGGATATGGCTGGCATTTGGGGCGTCAGGTGACTGGCACTGGCACCAAGATATTATGCAGTTTACGGGCGTCCGGGTCGCTTTGGCGGCGGTTGTGGCGGCGACCAGCGCATCAAAAAGCCTTGCATGACGATTTGAAAGGTTTGCCCTATGTCGGTTGATAAAACCCCATCGATGCCGGTGAGTGTGATTGGTGCGGGCTGTGCGGGGCTGTCACTGGCGGCGCGCGCTGCCGAGCTTCCCAACCACAGCATTTCGCTGATTGCGCCGCATGGTGAAACGCCAGCGGATCATATTTGGGGGTTTTGGGCGATGCCGTGGCTGCATGCAGCGACATCGGCGGCGCGCACACAATGGACACAATGGCGGATCATCAGCGCTGATCACAATATTCTGCATCAATCCGACACGCACCCCTATTGCGCCATCCACCGTCATCGCTGGCTGCAGGAATGCGAAAAAAAGGCGCGCGCCAATGGGGTGCCGTTTGAACCGGAGCTTGTTGTGCAGGCACCGGTGCAGCAAATTCTGGATAGTCGGCCGCCGCCGGTGCCAGATGGCATGATGCTGCAGCATTTTGTCGGTTGGGAAGTCACCGCACCGGCTGGCAGCTTTGATCCGACCACAGCGATTTTAATGGATTATCGTTGTGATCAATCGCAGGGCATGCATTTTATTTACTGCCTGCCGTTTTCCGATTGTCAGGCGCTGATTGAATCGACCTTGTTCTCGCCTGAATTGCTGCCTTCTGGTTTCTATGAGACCGCGATCAGCGATTATGTGACGATGATCTGTAAACTGCCTGAATATGAGGTCAGCCGACGCGAATCCGGGGTGATTCCGCTTGGCGTGCTTGGCCGGCATGACCCCGGGCTTGCCGGCATTGGTGCAAATGGCGGTGCCATCCGGCCTTCCAGCGGCTATGCATTCAGCTTTATTCAGAAACAGATCGCGCATGCGGTGACACATGCGGTGGCTGGCAAGCCGTTGCCGGTTGGGGTGCCGCATAGCGCTTTTGAATTATGGATGGATCGTATTTTTCTGGCGGTGTTACGCCGCCGCCCGGATCTGGCACCGCGCATTTTTACCGCTATGGCAGCGGCATTGACAGGTGATGAATTTGCCATTTTCCTAAGCGGTGAAGCGGGTGCCAAAATCTGGCTGAAGGTGATTATGGCGATGCCTAAACTGCCGTTTTTACGGGGTTTGTTTCACCCAGAACCAAAGGCGCTGGCATCATGATGGACGCAATGATGGCCGAGATGATGAGTGCCATGATGGTCGATAGTGTGGTGCAGCTCGATCGCGCCAGTTTATTCGCGCTTGCCTGTGTGGTGATCATTGGTTTGCCGCATGGGGCATTTGACGGGGCTATTGCCAGACATTTGGGATATGGCCGTGGTTGGCGCGGTTTGACCAGCTTTATCGGCCTGTATCTTGGTTTGGCCGCGGCCGTGGTGGTGTTTTGGATCTGGCAGCCGGGGCTGGCGCTGGGGCTGTTTTTGCTGCTGTCGGCGGTGCATTTTGGCTATGGTGATGCGACTGGCGCAACGGCGGTTTCACGGATGGTGCAGATTGCGGCACATGGCGGGGTTGCGGTGTTTGGCATAAGCCTGTTTCATCTGCAGCAGGTGACGCCTTTATTCGCCGCACTGACCGGCGGCGATGTGGCGGTGGCAGTGCTGATGGCGGAGCTGTTTCCGCTGACGATGATTCCGGTCGCCGGGCTTTATCTGATATGCGCGATCCGTGAGGCCGCCTTGCGGCCGCGTCTTGTCGAGCTGGCGTTGCTCTGTCTGTTGCTGAGCATCGTGCCGCCGCTTGTTGGATTTGCCCTGTATTTTTGTGTGATCCATACCGGCCGCCATATGCAGCATATTTGGCAGCATCTGCGTGGGCGGGCGACGCCCCGCCATATTTTGGGCGAGGCGGCGCTGTTCACTGTGGCAAGTTGGGCCGGCGGTGTTATGATATGGCTGTGGCTGGACAGCGGTAATGTCAGTCAGGATTTGCTGCAGGTGATTTTCATCGGGCTGGCGGCGCTGACCGTACCGCATATGATTTTGGTCGATGGGATGTTGCGGCGGAGTGATGCAAAGGAAGCGATGTGATGCCATCAGATAAACCTGCTGCCGCACGCAAAGATGCGCATCTTGATCTGGCGCTTGATCCGGGCACCCGGTCACAGGGTGAAAACGGCTTTGACCGGATCAGTTTTACCCATTGCGCCTTGCCCGAGATGCGCCTCGAGGCGGTTGATCTGACGACCGAATTTTTGGGCTACCGGTTAAGTGCGCCGCTCATGATCGGCGCGATGACCGGCGGCACGGCGCGGGCCGAGCAGATTAATCAGGCACTGGCATTGGCCGCGCAGCAGCAATCGATTGCGTTTGCTGTGGGGTCGCAAAGAGCCGGTCTGGAAGCCGGACAGACAGCGCGGCAATTGCGTAGCCTTGCGCCGCATATTCCGATTATTGGCAATCTGGGGGGTGTCCAGCTGGCACAATCTGGCGGGCTCGATCTGGCAAAAGCCGCGATCGATGATCTGCAGGCAGACGCCATTGCGATTCATCTCAACCCGTTGCAAGAGGCGGTGCAGCCAGAAGGTGAAACCGACTGGACGGGGGTGAAACAGGCCATTGCGGGTCTGGTGAAAAGCGCCGCAGTGCCGGTTCTGGTCAAGGAGGTCGGTGCCGGCATCAATGCGACGCTGGCGGTGGAACTGTTTGAAATGGGGGTGACGGCTGTTGATGTCGCCGGGTTTGGCGGCACAAACTGGGCCCGGATTGAGGCCGCCCGCCGCAGCCATGACAGCGCCATGTTTACACCGTTTCTCGATTGGGGCATGCCAACAATCGAGGTGCTGCAACAGGTGTGTGAAGCGTGCCCGGGACAGGTTGTGATTGCCTCTGGCGGGGTGCGCCATGGTCTGGATGCTGCCAAGGCCATCTGGCTGGGGGCGTCTATGGTATCGGCAGCCGGCCCGATGCTGGCAAATCTTGGCGCCACCGACGCGGCGCCCGATGCGACGCAATTACAAAGATTTATCAGCCGCTGGAAACAACAGATGGCGCTGGCGTTATTTTTGACCGGTGCGCCGGGTCTGGCGGCATTCCGCCGGGTACAGGCGCGGCTGGACGGTACGCTGATCACGCCCTGATTACGCCCCCATTACACGACCTGATCACGCAGCTTGAATTGCTCACAGCCATTGCAGCGCCAGCACGGCAACAACGACATAGCGCGCGGTTTTGGCAATGCCGACAATCAGCAAAAAGCGCGGCAGCGGTTCGCGCATGATGCCGGCCACCACCGTCAGCGGATCGCCAATAATTGGCACCCAGCTCAATAACAGGCTCCACCGGCCATATTTATCATACCAGCCGGTCGCCCGTGCCAATTGACCGGCATTTGCCGGAAACCACCATCTGCCGGCAAGTCCTGTTAAACCGCGGCCAAGATACCAATTCACCACCGAGCCCAAAATATTGCCAAGACTGGCGGTGATGACAAGTAAGGTGACAGATGAAGGGGCGGCAAGAATCAGCGCCGCAAGACCGGCCTCTGATTGTGCCGGCAAAATCGTTGCGGCCAAAAATGCGGCCAGAAACAGCCCACCCAAGGTGCCAAAATGTAACGGCAAAATAAAGTCCCTCCAGCGGGGGTAAAAGATTTTTGAAGATCTGCCAGCCCGGCGGTTGTAGCAATATTACAGGGTGCCCGGCAATTCTTGACCAGATAATTTCTGAGCCGGCAATCTTTGGCCAGATAATTTTCGGCGAGACACCGCATCAGCTTATTTTGTCAAAAATTGTCAAAAAACTTGATTTACATTTTTACTTCTGTAAATATTTACGAATGGCCAGACGCAATCGGCTTTTTTTCATAGATTTAGACCAAGGGGCATCGCATGCGGTTCAATCAAGAAGTCAAAAAATGGGCAACCGACCTTCATATTTTTCTGCATAAAGCTGAAGTTCTTTTGCCACAATGCCAGTCACCCGAAGAATTCATCACGCAGGTGTTCGACAGTTTTGAGGAAAAGCCACAATTTCTGTCAAATGACGAGGTTGAGGAAATGTTGCTGGAATTATGGTCTGCGTATAAAGATGGACGGCTGACCCATATCGATTAGCCGCCGGTATGATGCCAGTGGGTCAGATGCCAATGCGTCAAGGGCCAAGCCGCATCCGGTTACATTGTGATCAGCGTGCCATTATTGTCGAAGGTAATTTCGCGCATCAAAATGGAAAACCGGTCGGTCGATGCGCTTGGGTTGATAAAATTGATCGCATTGATGCGGGCACCACCGGTATTCAGTCTGCGCACAGTTTCAATAACCCCATCAAAATCACCGCCGGAATAATCGTCGCCCAATACATAGATTGACATATTTTGGGTTGACGACTGAAAATCTATCAGGGCGCGCTCCAACCCTTCAGCCGGACTGCTGTTCGATGCGGCCGACCACAGATTGAATATTTTTAAAATACGTTCCCGCATTTTCGGGGTGTCGGTAATCCAGCGTTTGGCATAGGCCGAAATAAGATAACTGCCACTATCATTCATCACCTGAATGCCTTTGACCCGCGGGTGCTGTTCCAACAGCACTGTCATACGGTCGGCGACGCGGCCCCAGATTTCGCGCATGCTGCCCGATGTATCGACGATAAAAATAACATAATCGCGATCGACCAGAATGCCGCCCGCCTCTTCGTCACGATCTGCCGGTGCCGTGGTTGTGGCACCTGCGACTGTGACTTGTTCGATCTGGTTTTGCAGCGCTGCCAGTTGCTGTTGTTTTTCTGTATTGCTGGCCTCTGCTATGGCCAGTTTTTTGCGCAGTTTTTCCAGCCGCTGTTGCAGATCCTGATAGCTGCTGTCATTCGCAGCCCGGGCAGACGCCAATTGTTCCAGGGCGGTTTTTTCCTCTGCCGTATTTTTGCTGAGTTCGGCCTCGGCGACTATTTTGGCAAAGGCGGCAGCATTGTCGGTCTGCTGGGTCGGCGTGGCTGTATCATCAGGAAACGGGTCAAACTTAAAAATAAGGATCAGCACCACGACCGCGCCAAAGCCACAGGATATAATATCCAGAAATGCCAGACTGAAGACATCCGCTTTATCGCGCCGCTGGGCGGTTATCGGGGCTTTGCTCATGGCCAGTCCTTTGCCGCGCTCAGCATGACGCCGCCCTTGCTTAACGCCCATTTGGAAAATAGCGGTGCCGCATCCGGATCACCTTCCAGCGGCATCAGCACAATTGAAATGCGAACCGGTTTGCCGGTGGCGGTGGCCACCGTGCGCTGAAACAGGCTGACACGGCATTTGCCGGTGACTTGTTTGCGGCTGAATAATTTGCTGCCGCACCCATCCAGCCCGAACAGCCGTTGTCCGCCGGGCGCGGCGGTCGGCAAACCATCAGTGATAATGTAGATGCTGTCGGCGCCAGCTTTCATCGCTGCTTCAACCGCGGCTTGCAGATTGGTGCTGCCCTCTGGGACAAGCGGCGCCATCTTTGCCTTTAACGCCGCCAGAGCGGTGCTATCGGTGGCGCTTACCCAATTGTCCGTGTGAAAATTGGTGGTGTCGCTGAAGGATGCGATTTGCAGCCTTGATTGTGCCGGTGCGCGGGCGGTCAGCCACCAAACGGCGTTTTGCGCATTCAACCATTTTTCGGCGCTGCGTCGGGCCGCCGCCGGGCCGGCCTTATATTGCACGATCTGCAACAAGCTGCGGGCCGTCATCGATGCGCTACGGTCAAGAAGAATGATAATTTTTTTGCCGGTCACCTTCATGCCAACAAGATATTGCGGTTGGGTTGTGCGCCGCGTATCGATGGCATCTGGGGGCACCGCTTGCTGCTGGCTTGCCAGTTCAGCTGTCGCGGCATTGATCGATTGATCCAGCGCGTCGGTTTCTGCGCTGGCCGCTGCCAGATCTGTGCTGGTCGCTTCGACGGCGGCAGTCATCTTTGCCACACGGTCTGTTTGCGCTTGCAGATCGCTTTGGCTGGCGGCACGCGCTGCCTGCAATTCGTCCAGCTCGCCCTGCAGGCGATCGAGATCGGCCTGCATCTGTTCGGTGCTGATGCTGTTTTCCGGCTGCGGTGCCGCTTCAATCGGTGCCTGTTGCTTGAGCACGACAAGAATAAGGATCACCGCACCCAACCCGCACGCCATCACATCAAGGAAGGCCAATGTTGAGGTTTCGGTGCGGCGCATGATGGTCAGCTACTATTGGCTTTGCTCAGCCGGTCCAATACGTTTTTCTGCAGATAATCATTGACCGAGACAATCAGACTATCCTGCAATCTTTGCAATTGGTGCAGCAAAAACATCAACACAATGCTGATGATTAATGCCACCAGCGTCGAATTAAACGCCACACCAAGGCTGCCTGTCATGCCGGAAATATCGCCGGCAAGGGCCTCGTCAGCGCGTGACAATGCCTCGCCAATACCGCGCACTGTGCCGATAAATCCAATCGATGGCACCGCCCAGATCAAATAGCGGATCATTGAATTTTCGGCTTCATTCTTATTCGCCAGCGCGGCGCATTCGCTCTCGACAACTTCCGAGGCTGAATGAATATCGCCAGCCACCAGAAACCGCCGCAGGCTTGATCGCAAGACGCGGATCAGCGGGGCATCAGCAAGATCGCGTTTCATCGCGTCAAGATCATCAAGCGCCAGCTTTATACTGGGCTGCGACAAATCATTATCTTTGAGAAAATCGACATTAAATAAAAAACTGCTTTTGGTGATTTGCATGATCTTATCGAAGATCAGGAACATCGCCCAGAACATCAAAATCAAACAGACTTCCTGTTCAAAATCTTTCAGGATAATCCAGATCGAGCGGGTCATTTCGGGCTGACCCTGCGCTGCCAGGGCTTCCATCATCATCGCCTTTGGACGAATGATAATGGTGTAGATGGCGTGCACAACAATGGTTGAGACGCTTAGCGCGATTAACCCTTTGATTGTCTGTCCCATTAAATATCCACCGGAAATGTCACGGCTGTGCCAACTTTGATTTTTGCCGCATAGACAACGCCTGCGGCGCCGGCGACAACCATGCCCAATAGCATCAGCATTAAGAATTTTCGCATTTTGGCCTCACAAACATGATGCACGCATCAGCTTTTTTCTGCTCTGCTTAGCGTGTTTTCAGCATAGCAAAAATCTGCCCTTATAGATAGCGCGCAAGCCGAAATCCGACATCGTCGCGCGGTGCGTCACTGCCGTCACGAAATGCGGCGCGCAACTCGGTACGGCTTGCCGATTTGAAATTAGCCCCTTTAATCACATGCGCTCCGGCGCGGTATTCGCCAAGCGGGTCTTGCTCGACATCATCGCGCAGTGGCGGTTCAAACCCGTAGGAGTCATGCGTCCATTCGCTGGCATTGCCAACCATATCAAATAACCCTGACTGGTCTGCCGGGAATGATTTGACGGGTGCTAACCCGCTGAAACCATCCTGATAGCCGGGAATATAGCTGTTTGAGGCGGGTCTCGCCTGATCCCCCGCCAGATTACCAATTTGCGGCGGCACCACGGCATCGTCACCCCATGGAAAGATCGTTTGTTTGGGCCGGCGATAGGCGCGTGCGAGAAATTCCCATTCGGCCTCGGATATCAACCGATAGCCATCAGCCGCCGCGTCAAAGCCAGTGATCCGGCCGTTTTTTGTGCGATAAAACGGCGTTAACCCTTCGCTCGCGCTCAGCTCATTACAGTAAATCGCCACCTGTTCCCAGCGCAGATTCACCACCGGCAGACGGCTGCCTTTGCCATAAAACTGTTTTTCGGTCAGTTCATGCAGGGCGACATAGAATGGCCGCTGCAGTTCAATGTTGCGGATAAATTCATTGGCCCGCTGGCCAGTTTCAGAACGTTTGCCGCCCATCTGAAATTGTGCATTTTTCGGTTGAACCAGCTGCAGCTCAATACCACTAGAATTTGTGTAGATTCGTGGTGCGTTGCGTAATTTTGCGACAGCGGTGGTGATCAGGGTGAAATCATGTGTTTGTGGTTGATCCGCTTTGGGGGTGATCGATTTTCTGGCGCTCTCATACCCATCGGCGCGCAGCTCAAGCGTGGCTGGCAGCGCCGGCACAGAGAGTTGTAAAGGAGTTGGCCCGAAAGCCTGTCCGTCAAGATAAACCTCTGCGGTCACATTGGCAGTGACCGTGATATCGACAAATTCGGGCGGCAGTGTGAGCGCAACTGTCACTGTCTCGCCGGGGGATACGGCCAGCGACTGGCGTTGGGTGGTAAATCCGGGCTTGCTGTATTCGATTTCAATCGATTGGCGATAGGGAACCGAAATAACGTCCTGGCTGATATCCAGCCGTTTGCCATTGACGAATAGACTGCCCGCCGCCGGGGCCAATTGATGACGGATGCGGACAGGCTGCGGTTGCAGGTTATATGCGCGGGTAAACTCGCGCTGTGCCTGTGTGACGATAATCTGGTCGGTGACCGGCTGATAGCCGGCGGCGGACACCTCAATCTGGTGGGGGCCGGGGCCAAGCGTAATGGCGGCGGTGCTATCGACCGGCACCCCATCGACGCTTATCTCACCGGGCGGTGTCATCGCTGCCCGCAAAATGCCGGTAATCACCGGAATATCGATAGACAGGATGGTGTCTTGCGCTGCCGAGATGGTGACGCTGCGTTCAACCTTTTCATGATAATCAGAGGTCACGGCAAGCTGGTAATCACCGGGGGCAAGTTCGGTATCGAGGGTGCTGGACTGGCTGGTAAATTGCCCGTTCAGATACCAGTTGACCGGTGTTGACGGCGTCACGGCGGCGCGTAACATGCCCGGCTTTGGTAGCAAAATAACCGTCATATCGGTGCCAAAGTCAGTGTCAGAAACGGTCAGTTCAGCGGTCTGATATTTTGCCGCAGAAATGCTGAGCCGCGCCGTATCGGACAAGGCATAAATGCGATTGGCGAATGACAGAGCCAGCCCATCGGCGATGCTGATGACGCTGCTCTGTCTGGCCTGTTCCGGCCGCACCTCGATTGACAGGCTGCGAAAGGACAGGAAATAGCCGGCAAGTATCAGGCCGAATGTCACAAATACAAGGCTGGCGATGGCGGCGGCATTGCGCTTGCGCCGCGCGGCCTGTCGGAGCTCCTCATCAAATCTGTTCATCTGCAATCACCGAGATCCTTTTGCCTGAATCACCGGGGCGCAGCGCCACCGGTACGCGGATTGTGACAAAGCCTTTTCGCTTGCCCTCAAAAACATAATCGCCGGGAAGCAGCTGAATGGTTTTTTCCGCCACCGAGCCAACTTGCCCCACTGATTTTACCTCAACAAACGTATGGGTATCAGACAGCACAATAATTTCAAGCGGGGTTGTGTAGTCTTGCAACATGGCCTCCAGCGCCGCCCGCTGCCTTGTTAATGTCGGGCTGAAAGATTGCGTTGTTGCGGCATCGGCAATCAGCTCTGCCGCCAGTTTTTGCGTCGATGATCTGATCAATAGATCAGGCGCGGCAAGCATCTTGGCGCTGCTGCTGATCAGATTATGCACCCGTCCGACAAAATTGGCGCGTTGCTGAAATTTTTCATAGTTTTGGAACTGTTTTTGGTTGGCTGCGGCCACTTCATATGCCTCGGCCCATTTATCGGCCGCGGCGAATTGATCCATCGCCCGCATCGCCACAGCAAATGCGATGTCTTCTTCAAGCTGCGCCAGATCAGCCTGAAGTTTTGGAATTTCCGGCGTTTGCGGGTCGAGCGACCGCAATTGGCGCAGCGCTTTACCTGCCACGCCGGCATCCCCTTTTGTCAATGCCTGGGCGATTTGGTTCAGCAACTGATCAACGCGCTGCTGATGCAGCCGCTGGCCAACGGCCGTTATTCTGTCGTTCAGACCGGCAATATCATGGCGAAGCGTGGCGATTTCCTGCAAGGCTTTTAGTTCATCGGCCGGCTTGTTTTCGACCTGCGCCTTGTTGGCGCGTTGCAGGGCGGCGCTGACCGCAGGCCAGTCAGCCGCCAACCCCCGGTAATGATCAAGCGGCGCGGGATGTCCGGTATAGATGGCGCTGGCTCTGGCCAGAATCCCGGCCAGCTGTGTCAGCGTCTTATTCTGCCATGCGGTATCGGCGTCGCCGATCAATTGCTGAAATTTATCCAGCTCTGCCGCCATCCAGCTATTTACCGTCATCGCGGTATTGGCCAGCAGGCTTGTCGCGTCTTTATAGCGGTTTTGGCCTGTCAGGCTGACCATATCTGCCTCAAGCTGGCTGATCAGATCGAGATAGGCAGGTGTCGCCGCAAGCGCAGGATAGGCGGCCATTTTTGCTTTGATGTCGGTGTTGAAAATTTCCACCGCTGCAAGGAAATTCTGTTTGTCTTCAGGCGATGCTTCGACTGTCGGCGGTAGGTCTGCATTATCTGGCGGGTTGGTAGCCGCCGACTTTGTATCGCTCGCCTCTGTATCGCTCGAATCTGAATTGCTGGCTGGCACTGGCGGTGTGTTGGTCGGGATGGTCAGCAGGAAAAAGCCCAGCACAAGGGCAAGCACCGCAATGCCGCCGATCATGCTGCCAAAGATGATGCGGTTTCGGCGCTGAAGCTGGGCAATGAGCAGATCCGAATTGGACATTATTTCCCCTTAAAAATCTATTCCGGCGACGGGGCTATAATGTCTTCGCCGGGGTTTTTTCCAGCTCGTAAATGGTTTTCAAAAACCTCCGCCATTGCGCAAACTGCTCTTTTGCATTGCCGACAAGCTGTTGTTCTTTTTCCTCAAAAGCAACGACTTTTGGCGCCAAATCAATTTCAATTGAGTCACCAAGCTCCTTGATTAGCTCATTATGCATTTTGGCTTCTTCAGAACTTTTAACGGCATCGCCGACAAGCCCAATACCAACAACACCGGCGCCAACCATGGCGGTCGCCGCCAGCGTGTCACCAACCGGATCATAGTTGTTATCATAGGCAGATTGACCGGCGGCAATGGCCAGTCCCAGCATAAGCGCCGCGCCGACAGCGGCTTTTGTGGCGTCTTTTTTGGCCTGACGCTGGGCCTGAAGTTCGGTAAGTGTCTGCTCTTGCCAGAGACGGTGGGTTGGGGCGATTTTTGCGGCAAACTGTTCATAGTCAGTTTGCAATTCATCAACGAAAAGCTGATCGCGAACGCGGATCGCGCGCACTTTCTGATACAGACTATCTTCTTCGCTTGGCAGGCTGGTCAAAATTACCCGGCCCTGTTTGGTTTCCATATGTTCGGCAAACGCATCTTCAGAAAAGCTGGCAGCAAAGCGCATATCGGATAATTTTGTCAGATCATTGACCTGTTTGGTGTCATATGCCTGCAACAGTTCGACAACGAAATCTGCGGCCTCGTCAAATACCGGTTGATACGGGTTTTTGGCCTTATGCCGCGGATTTTTGAAAAAGGCTTCATCAACATTGTGCG
>JADHLR010000024.1 GCA_016780525.1 Candidatus Puniceispirillum sp. | reverse complement strand
TCATTAATTCCGGGCCGCGTGCATCAGCTTTGCTGCAACAGCTTGTTGAGATGACAGGCTGGCCAACAACGTTGACCCTGATGGGGTTGGGGGCTTTGCCCGCATCGCATGATAATTTCTTGGGTATGCTGGGTATGCATGGCACCTATGAGGCCAATATGGCGATGCATGGCTGTGATGTGATGCTCAATATTGGCGCGCGATTTGATGATCGTGTGACCGGCCGGATCAGTGGGTTTTCACCGAAATCGACGAAAATTCATTGCGACATTGACATCTCGTCAGTGAACAAAAATGTGGCGGTTGATCTGGCGATTATCGGTGATGCAACGATCATTCTGGAAATGATGATCGAAGAAATGAAGCGCCAGTCTTTTGCCCCGCATGCGCCGTCGCTTGAAAAATGGTGGGGGATGATCAAATCCTGGCAGAAGCGTGATTGTCTGGCGTTTGACCAGTCCGGCGACATCATCAAACCGCAATATGCCATCAAACGGCTGTGCGAGATGACCGGCAAACATGATGTTTATGTCACCACCGAAGTGGGCCAGCATCAAATGTGGGCGGCGCAGTATTTTGCATTTGAGCAGCCGAACCGCTGGATGACATCGGGTGGCCTTGGCACCATGGGATATGGTCTGCCATCGGCAATGGGTGTGCAGGTCGCGCACCCTGATGCGCTGGTGATTGACATCGCTGGTGAGGCGTCGTTCATGATGAATATGCAAGAGCTGTCAACGCTGGCGCAATATAACCTGCCGGTAAAAATGTTCATCATCAACAATGAATGGATGGGGATGGTGCGGCAATGGCAGGAATTGATTCATGGCGGCCGTTATTCGGAATCCTACAGCGCATCTTTGCCAGATTTCACCAAGCTTGCAGACACTTTTGGCATGACCGGGTTGATGGCAGAGACAGTTGGCGACCTTGATGGTGTGATCACCGAAATGCTGGCGACACCGGGGCCGGTGATTGCCGATATCCGGGTGGCCAAGGAAGAAAATTGTTTTCCGATGATCCCCTCAGGGGCGGCGCATAATGAAATGTTGATGGGGCCTGCCGATCAGGCGGAAAAGCCAATTTCTGAAGAAGGTATGGTGCTGGTCTAGGCCGGCGCTGAAATGGAGCCTTTATATGATGAATAGCGACGTAATCGAACGCCATATTATTTCGGTGCTTGTTGACAATGAACCGGGCGTATTGGCGCGGGTTATCGGCTTGTTTTCAGGCCGGGGTTATAATATCGAAAGCCTGACTGTGGCCGAGGTTGATACACAGGCGCATCTGTCTCGCATATCGATTGTAACCTCGGGCACACCAATGGTGATCGAGCAGATCAAAGCGCAATTGGCGCGGTTGGTGCCGATTCATTCGGTATGCGATCTGACCGAAATGGGTGCCTCGATTGAACGCGAGCTCGCATTGGTCAAAATCATCAATAGTGGTGACGACCGTATCGAAGCCTTGCGCATTGCCGATACCTTTCGGGCACGCACGCTGGATAGCACGCTGGAAAGCTTTGTTTTTGAAATTACCGGCACCTCGTCAAAGGTGGCAGCCTTCACCGATTTGATGAAGTCACTTGGTGAAGTTGAAATATCAAGAACCGGTGTTTCGGCGATATCTCGGGGCAACCGTATCGATTTATCAGCGAAATAACGCGCTTTTCGCCAATAGATGTTTGCGTCGCGGGTGGGTTTTGCCGTATGAACGGCGCACAGGTTTTATATCACATAAACAGGCGAGCGAATTGCCGCGATGCCAGCGGCGCAGGCTTGCTGTTTGAACAAGAGGAGAAAACTGTCAATGCGTGTCTATTATGATCGGGATGCCGATGTTGGGCTGATCAAAAAGAAAAAGGTTGTTATTGTTGGATATGGCAGCCAGGGTCATGCCCATGCGGCAAATTTGAAAGATAGTGGCGTTGCTGAAGTGGCTGTTGCATTGCGCGCAGACTCGAGCAGCCGGGCAAAAGCACAAGAAGCTGGTTTTCAGGTCATGGATGTGGCCGAAGCCGCTGCATGGGCCGATGTCGTGATGATGTTGACGCCTGACGAATTGCAGGCTGATATTTACAATGCAGATATCGCCGGCAATATTCGTGCAGGCGCGGCGATTGCCTTTGCGCATGGTCTGAATGTGCATTTTAACCTGATTGAGCCGCGTACCGATATCGACGTCTTTATGATCGCACCGAAAGGCCCGGGTCATACGGTGCGGTCTGAATATGTCAAAGGCGGCGGCGTGCCATGTTTGATTGCGGTGCATCAGGATCATTCCGGTAACGCGCATGAAATTGGCCTGTCATATGCCTCTGCCGTCGGTGGTGGTCGTTCCGGCATTATCGAGACAACATTCAAAGAAGAATGTGAAACCGATTTGTTTGGTGAACAGGCGGTGCTGTGTGGCGGCCTGTGTGAACTGATCAAGGCTGGCTTTGAAACGCTTGTCGAGGCTGGCTATGCACCTGAAATGGCATATTTTGAGTGTCTCCACGAGGTCAAGCTGATTGTTGATCTGATTTATGAAGGCGGTATTGCCAACATGAATTACTCAATCTCTAACACAGCTGAATATGGCGAATATGTGACTGGCCCGCGGATCATCACAGCCGAAACCAAAGCTGAGATGAAACGTGTTCTCGAGGATATTCAGTCAGGTCGCTTTACACGTGACTGGATGCTTGAAAACCGTGTTCATCAGACCAGCTTTAAGGCAACCCGGCGGCGCAATGCTGAACACTCAATCGAACAGGTTGGTGAACAATTGCGCGGGATGATGCCATGGATTGGTGCAAACCGTCTGGTGGATAAGGCAAAGAACTAGATTTTGCCAAAATCTTCCTATACAAATTAAACAAGGTTGCGAAGCGCCGGATAGTGCTTCGCAGCAAGTTGTATTCACATGCCTGATATTCAGGTATATGGTGGATTGGTGACGTTGATTTGGTCAGCGTAACAACCCGGAGACACATATGTTTGGCGCAGTTTTTGGTCTTTTTTCGGCTGATATTGGCATCGATTTAGGCACGGCAAATACGCTTGTTTATGTCAAGGGCCGCGGCATCGTTCTCGATGAACCGTCAGTGGTGGCGATGGCCGAAGTGCGGGGTAAAACACAGGTGCTGGCCGTCGGTGAAGAGGCCAAGGTTATGCTTGGCAAAACGCCGGGAAATATTCGCGCGATCCGGCCAATGGCCGATGGTGTGATCGCCGATTTTGAAGTCGCTGAAGAGATGATCAAGCATTTTATCCGCAAGGTAAATGGCCGGATGTCTTTCGCCAGCCCACAGGTTATTATTTGTGTGCCATCAGGATCGACCGCCGTTGAACGCCGTGCCATTCAGGAATCGGCCGAAGCCGGCGGTGCACGCCGGGTGTTTTTGATTGAAGAACCAATGGCCGCTGCCATTGGCGCGAATTTGCCAGTTACCGAGCCATCAGGGTCGATGGTGGTGGATATTGGCGGGGGCACAACCGAGGTGGCCATTCTGTCGCTTGGCAATATTGTGTTTGCGCATTCGGTGCGGGTTGGTGGCGACAAAATCGACGAATCCATCATTGCCTATATGCGGCGTACGCATAATCTGTTGATTGGTGAGGCCACGGCCGAGCGTATCAAGAAAACCATTGGTGTGGCACGCAAGCCGGAAAAAAGCAGCGGTAACAAAATCGATGTGCGTGGCCGTGACCTGGTAAATGGTGTGCCGAAAGAAATTACGGTATCCGAGTCGCAGGTTGCCGAAGCGATCTCCGATCCGGTGCGACAGATTGTTGAGGGTGTGAAAATGGCACTCGAACAGGCGCCGCCCGAGCTTGCCGCCGATATCGTTGAAAAAGGCATTGTGATGACCGGTGGTGGGGCATTGCTGCGTGATATTGACGGGGTGCTGCGCAGTGCAACGGGTCTGCCAATCTCTATTGCCGAAGAGCCGTTGAGCTGTGTGGCGCTTGGCACCGGGCGTTGCCTTGAAGAATTGAAAACGCTTCGCAACGTTCTGATCGGTGCCTGAGGCCAGAAATAGGGGTAGGAATGCATCATGCGACCGTCTGATAAAGCGAAAGTCAGACATCGCCGCCTCGTTCATGTAGTCCTGATCGCGCTTAGTTTTTCTTTGATGTTTATCGGCAAGGCCGATCTGGTTGCGATGCGTGACTTGCGGATGAGCAGCAATGATTTTCTGGCACCTGTTATAGATTTTGTATCAGCGCCTATTCGCGGTGTCGAAACAATGGCTGAGGGCATTCGCACAGTGGCGTCGCTGCGCGCTGAAAATGTCCGGTTGCAGGCCGAGAATGATCTGCTGCAGCGCTGGCGCCGGCGGGCCGAAATTCTGGAAAGTGAAAATCAGCAATTGCGCAGCGTGACTGGCACTGTGTCGGATGAAATCCGCAGCCTGATCACAGCGCGCGCGGTGACTGCGCCGGGTGGCAGCTTTGCCCACACTATTCTTATTGCCATCGGCAATGAGAGCGGCATTGCGGCGGGTGATCCGGTGATCACGTCGAATGGCCTTGTGGGCATTGTTTATGAGGTTGGCCGCGCCTATGCCCGGGTATTGATGATCAGCGATATCAATGCGCGGATTCCGGTGATGTTGGCGTCGTCTTCATGGCCGGGGCTGACGATTGGCCGCAATGATGAATATCTGGAGCTGGCATTTTTGCCGGCTGAAGCGCGGCCAGAGGTTGGCGAATTGGTGTTAACGTCGGGGCATGGCGGCATTCTGCCAGCTGGTCTGGCGGTTGGCCGTGTCGACCGGGTGGATGGTGACGATATCCGGGTACTTCCGGCTGTAGAGTTTCGCAATCTTGGTTATGTCTCGGTGTTAATCGGCGGCACCGAGGGTGTTGATCGCTCTGACCTGTCACAAGGCAGCTTTTTTACACCGCTTCCCATTGATGACGATAAACGGCTTTTAGAAGGGCTGAATGCGTCAGGAACACGGCAATGAAAGATCAACAATCCTATTTCGAAAAAGCCGATTTTCAGTCGAATTTGCCAAAACAGTTTTTGGTGATGTTTGTCGCGGTGCTGTTGGTTTTGCTTGAAGTTGGATTGGCGCAATGGCCATTTTTCTATGGCGCTTCACCATTGTTATCGCTGATTTTTATGTATTTTATTATGATTTACCATGATGAGTTGATGCCGATTATGACGGTGTTTATCATGGGGTTGATTGCTGATTTTTTGATGTCAGACATTCTGGGCGGCCGGGCAACGGCGTTGATGTTGTTGTCCTATGCGATGCGCGTCGGGGTTTTGCGCTTGCAGCAAAGTGATTTTATGGATTTATGGGTCGGGTTTGCGGTGTCTTGCACAGCGGTCATGCTGTTCCAGCTTATTGTGTTTACGGTGGTGCATTTTGCCGTGCCGTCGCTCAGTCCCTTGCTATTTCAGCTTGGCTTTACCCTGATTTTGTTTCCCATTGGCTTTGTGATGATGTTCTCGATCCAGCGTTTGCTGCAAACCTTGCAGGTGATGCGATGAGGCGCGGCAAGGAAAAAGATCTGCGCCGGGTGATGTCGCGGCGCGGCTTTATACTGGCTGGTGCGACAGTCAGCATGACCGGGTTTTTGGCAGCGCGGCTATATTACCTGCAAGTGGCACAAACCAGCCGTTACCGGCGGCTGTCCGATCGAAACCAGTTTGATGTGCGGGTTGTGCCACCGGTACGCGGCAGGTTGTTCGATCGCAAAATGCGGTTGGTGGCTGGCAACGCCGAGTCGTTTGAATTACGCATCACACCGCTCTATGCGGATAATTTGCAAGAGACACTGAAACTGCTGGCAACGATTGTTGACTTGCCCGAATTGCGTCAGGCCTATGTTCTGGACATGGCAAAAACCTTGCCATCATTTCGTGAAATCATGGTGCGTGATGACCTGTCACAGCGCGAGCTTGCGCGCCTTGCCGTGCGCAGTGCCCTATTACCCGGGGTTAGTTTTGGCAAATCCCTGCGTCGAATTTATCCGCAAGGTGCGCTCACCTGCCATATCACGGGCTATGTGTCGCCGGTGACCCAGCGTGAAATTGAGAAAGATGAAACACTTGAAATAATGCCAACATTAGGCACGGGAAAAACCGGGGTTGAACTTGTATTCGAGCGCAAATTACGGGGTTTTCCGGGGCGCGAAAAGATTGAGGTCAACGCAACCGGCAGGCCGATAAAAGTGCAAAGCGACGTGCCGTCGGCGGCGGGTAATGATCTGCGGCTGTCGATTGATATTGGTGTGCAGCTTCACGCCGCCGAAAGATTGCGCCGTGGGCGCTGGGATACGGTTGAGCTTGGCAGCCATGAGGTACAGGCAGCCCTCGCGCAGGATGCCGAATTACAGGCGCATCTGGCAGTCGGTGACAATATGATTTTGCGTGACGGCAATGACCGGCTGGTGCCTGCCGAGTCCGGCGCCGCGGTGGTTATGGATATTCATAGCGGCGAAGTTATCTCACTGGTATCAGCGCCGATGTTTGATCCCAATTTATTTACCGGCAGATTGTTGAACCGTGACTGGCGCCGGCTGAACGAACATCCGCGCCGGCCGTTGCTCAACCGGGTGACCTCGGGGCTGTATGCGCCGGGCTCGACGTTTAAAATGGTGGTCGGGCTGGCGGCATTGGAAGCTGGCGTGATATCTGAAAACACTGAATTTTTCTGCAAGGGCGAGCGCGAGCTTGGTACGTCGGTGTTTCACTGCTGGCGCAAAGGTGGGCATGGCGTGATGAATATTGTCTCGGCGCTTGAACAGTCATGCGATGTTTATTTTTACGAGATTGCGCTCAAAACCGGCATCCAGAAAATACGCGATATGGCCCTGCGTCTGGGGTTAGGGGCGGCCACAGGTGTCAATTTGCCCGATGAAAAAAGTGGCATTATCCCCAATCATGAATGGAAATTAGCCACCAAAGGTTCGGTGTGGACGCCGGGTGAAACAGTGGTGGCAAGTATTGGCCAGGGCTATGTGCTGACAACGCCGATGCAGCTTGCCGTAATGACAGCGCGTATTGCCAATGGCAGCAAAGCTGTGGCGCCGTCATTACTATCCAAATCCGCTGATGCCAGCAGTGATTTTGCCCCGCTGAACATTTCAGAATCGGCTCTCGCCATCATTCGCCGCGGCATGTTCAAAGTGCTGCATGGGGCGGCCGGGACAGCGAATAAATATAAATTGAGTAAAGATTATGGCGGCATGGCTGGCAAAACCGGCACGGTTCAGGTCAGACGGATTTCGCTGGCCCAACGCGAAAAAGGCATCGTCAAAAATATCGACCGCCCCTGGGCGGAACGTGACCATGCGCTGTTTGTTGCTTATGCGCCGATTAAGAACCCGCGCTATGCCATCTCGGTGGTTGTCGAGCATGGTGGTAGCGGATCCTCAACGGCGGCACCGGTAGCCCGTGATATTCTGGCAAAAACGATTGCTGAAAGAGGTGTGACATGAGCTTGTGGCGCACCCTGTTTCGCATTCCCTGGCACATTATCGTCTTGTCACTCTTGCTTGTGGCGATTGGCGCCATGGCGTTGTATTCGGCATCTGAAGGGTCATGGCAACCTTGGGCTGGCCGTCATGCCATGCGCGGCGCTTTTGGTGTTGGTGTGGTGTTGGTGATGGCTTTTGTCGATTTCAAAATTCTGCATCGCTTGTCGTATTTTATGCTGATTGCTGCGATTGCGGTGCTGGTGGCTTTGCTGGTGATTGGGTCTGGCCCGAATGTAGCGCGTTGGATTTCAATTGGCGGGGTGTCGTTCCAGCCGTCTGAACCAGCAAAAATCGCCATTATTCTGGCGCTCGCCAGATATTTTGACAGTCAGCCACAGGACCGAATGCAATCACTGATTGTGTATCTGCCGGCTATAGGAATGATCGCGATACCGTTTCTGTTGGTGATGAAACAGCCTGATTTAGGCACAGCGCTGATGCTATTGCTCGGTGGTCTAAGCGTGCTTTTTGCGGCGGGTCTGCCATGGCGTTATGTCGGCGGGGCGGTCATTGCGGCGCTGGTCGCCATGCCCGTATTATGGTCGCAACTTCATGCCTATCAAAAATCGCGGGTGATGACATTTTTGAACCCAGAATCAGATGTTTTGGGGGCAGGCTATCAAATCATCCAATCCAAGATTGCGCTGGGATCCGGTGGATTGTTCGGCAAGGGGTTTCTGATGGGAAGCCAAAGCCAGCTTAATTACCTGCCGGAAAAACAAACCGATTTTGTCTTCACCATGATTGGTGAAGAATTTGGTCTGGTCGGCAATCTGTTCATTCTTGCATTATATCTGGCGTTATCTTTGTCGATCCTGCGCGTGTCCTTTCTGGTGCGCAGCCGGTTTTCACAACTGACCTGCATGGGATTAAGCATGATGCTGTTTTTCTATGTATTTGTGAATGTCGCCATGGTCAGTGGTATGTTGCCAGTGGTTGGTGCCCCATTGCCATTGATCTCTTACGGCGGCACCTCAATGCTAACCGTATTCATCGGTTTGGGGATTGTCACAAGTATCTTGATCCATGATCGACAGGAAGATTAGAAATTTGTCTTCCGACACACTATATAAGCATCTACTGAAGCAATAAAGATAAACCGTTTGGCGCGTCCTTTCAGCGTCACAACTCATAACAAAAAGGCACGAAGCAATGTTTGCGTCATTTTTTAGATCGCGGGAATGGGCGTTGTGGGCATGGCCCGGTGCGCTGATCATTATCTTGGGCACCTGGTATCAGGTGCAGGTCGATGTTGCCATTAATGAATGGTTTGGCAGTTTTTATGACATGGTGCAAAAGGCGTTGGGCGAGCCGGGAGAGGTGACGCAAGCTGAATTTTTTGGCGAGCTGTTATCCTTTTTCAAAATTGCCGGTATTTATGTCATCGTTGCGGTTTTTCTGGGATTTTTCATCAAACATTGGGTGTTTCGCTGGCGTACAGCGATGAATGATTTTTACACCAGAAACTGGGATAAGCTGCATAAGATAGAAGGCGCATCGCAGCGTGTTCAGGAAGACACCAAACGGTTCGCTGCCATCATGGAGGGGCTCGGCACCGCATTGCTGGACTCGGTGATGACTTTGATCGCGTTTCTGCCGATTTTATGGGGCTTATCGAAAAACATCACCGAGCTACCATTTTTTGGGCAAGTTGATCATGCGCTTGTCTATGTGGCGATTATTTTTGCTTTGTTCGGAACGGTTGTTCTGGCGGCGGTTGGCGTCAAGCTGCCCGGTCTTGAATTTAATAATCAGGTTGTCGAAGCCGCCTATCGTAAAGAGCTGGTATATGCCGAGGATCGGCCAGAACGGCTGACCCCGCCAACTGTGGGTGAGTTTTTTGGCAATGTGCGGAAAAATTATTTTCGGCTGTTTTTCCACTATATGTATTTCGATGTTGCGAAATTTTCCTATCTGCAAGCCGGGGTTCTGGTGCCCTATGTGGCGCTGGCACCAACGATCGTCGCGGCAGGCATTACACTTGGTGTGATGCAGCAAATTGTGCGGGCGTTTAGCCGGGTGGAATCATCACTGCAGTTTCTGGTCAGGAGCTGGCCAACGATCGTTGAATTGATCTCAATCTACAAACGTTTGCAATCATTCGAACTGGCGATCCGCGATCAATCCATGCCACACTGGGAAGCACCGCAAAAATAACTAGCGGCTGGTAACCAGCTTTGACGTTGAATAGGCGGCATAGGTTGGCACGATAACAACCTTGCCGCCGCGTTTTTTCACGATATCACCGCCAATCACATCAGCTGGCTGGTAATCACCGCCTTTGACGATAACGTCGGGTTGCAGCAGGCTGATCAGATTTTGTGGTGTATCTTCTTCAAAAATACTGACCGCATCGACCAAATCAAAGGCAGCAAGCGCCGCGGCCCGCTGCTCTGCCCGTTGCAGTGGGCGTGTATCGCCTTTTAAGCGCCGTACAGAGGCGTCGCTGTTCAATCCGACAACCAGCCTGTCTGCGGTTGCTGCCGCTTGCCTCAGCAAGTGGAGATGGCCGGGATGCAGCAAATCGAAACAGCCATTGGTAAAGGCAATCTTATCACCGGCATCGCGCCAGTCCTGACAGATTCCGGCCAGCGCACTTGCCTCAATCACTGGCTTTGACAGCGGCATATGTGCCAGAATTTCGCCAGCTGTGACAATCGCCGTGCCAGACTTGCCAACAGCAACCCCGGCCGCGTGGTTGGCAAGCGCTACCGCCAATTCAAGCTGCGCGCCAGAGGCGATGGCGGCGCTGATCACCGCGACCACAGTGTCGCCGGCACCGGACACATCGAAAACATCGCGGGTTCGTGCCGGGTCATGAAATTGTGTGCCGTCACCCTGCGACGCCAATATACCGCGGGCACTCAGGGTGGTCATAATGGTGCCGATATTATGTGTCTTTGCCAGTCTGGTCGCGGTCGCCCCGATGGCATCAATTTCCGTCGGGCTGGTGCCGGCAGCGTTTGCAAGTTCCTGAAGATTGGGTGTCAGCACATCGACATCACGATACACCGACAGATCGGCCAGTTTTGGGTCGGCGACAATCAGCTTTTTCGCAGCCCGGGCAGCGTCAATCAAAGACCTGATCAGCGTCAGCGGCAGACAGCCCTTGGCATAATCAGATAAAATCAGCATGTCGGCTGTATCGAGAACGGCATTGACCTGGTCGGATAATTCACCTTGTGCGCTGTCGCTGATGGGTATGCTCACTTCATCATCAACGCGTAAAATCTGCTGGCCTGATGCGCGGTAGCGGGTTTTGAGGCTGGTCGGACGTCCGGCAACAGTCACCGGGATAAATGTGATTCTGGGAAAATGCTGCAATTCGGCAGCCAGATCTGCGGCTGTTGTATCATCGCCACAAGCGCCAATCAGCGTAACCCGTGCGCCAAGCTGTGCCAGGTTGCACGCCACATTGGCCGCTCCACCCGGCATCTGCTGGGATGTGGACTGGCTGAGAACCGGCACCGGGGCTTCCGGGGAAATGCGGGTGACAGCGCCATCAACAAAACGATCCAGCATCAGATCACCAACCACAAGTATGTGGCAGTCCTGAATGTCATTGATCAGGCGGGCAGCTACCGAACTATCGAGATGCATCAGCTTGGCTCGTTGCGTTGGTTGCGATACCTAATGGCGGCGTTTTGGCGGACGTCAAGCGCGCTTCGGGTTGTTGCGATCGCATCATTCGGCACATCAGCGGTAATGGTGCTGCCAGCGCCGATAATCGCGCCAGCACCGATCTTCACCGGCGCCACCAGCGCGGTATTTGATCCGATTGAGGCGCCATCTTCAATAATCGTCTTGAATTTACCAAATCCATCATAGTTACAGGTGATTGTGCCGGCACCCACATTCACATCTGCACCGATCACGCTATCGCCGATATAGGTCAGATGGTTGGCCTTGCTGCCGGCGCCTATTGTTGATTTTTTGGTTTCGACAAAATTGCCGATTTTGACGCCATCGCCAGCATCGGTTCCGGCACGCAGCCGCGCATACGGCCCGATCACACAGCAGGCACCCAATTTGGTGCCTTCAATATGGCTGAAAGATTTAATGATGCTGCCTTCACCAATCTGCGTACCCGGCCCGATCACCACATGCGGCTCAATGATAACATCCTGCCCAATGATTGTGTCGGCGCTCAAAAACACCGTTTCCGGGGCAATCAATGTGGCTCCCTGCTGCATCGCGCTATTGCGTAAACGGGTCTGCAAAACAGCCTCGAGATACGCCAGATCAGCACGATCATTGACCCCGGCAATTTCGGCTTCATCAGCAATCTGACATGCTACTTTGCTGCCGGCTTGCGTGGCCAGTTCAACGATGTCTGTCAGGTAAATTTCGCCATTCTTGTTGTTGGCCTGTACCTGTTCTAACCATGAAAATAACAGCGGGCAGCGCACCGCCATAATACCGCCATTGACCAGGGTGATACGCTGCTCGTCGGCTGTCGCATCGCGATGCTCGACAATGCGGGTCACATCGCCCTTGCTGTCGGTGACGAGCCGGCCATAGCCAGTTGGGTCAGCCGTTTCAAAGCCCAAAACAGCAAGGCTTGTATGATCATCAACAGATGCGGCGAGGCGGCTTAATGTGCTGGCTGTCACCAGCGGCGTATCGGCAAACATGATCACCGCGACACCATCAAAATCTTTTAGCGCAGGCGCCGCGGCCAGCGCCGCATGCCCGGTGCCGC
Source organism: Candidatus Puniceispirillum sp. (assembly GCA_016780525.1). GTDB lineage: Bacteria > Pseudomonadota > Alphaproteobacteria > Puniceispirillales > Puniceispirillaceae > UBA3439. The sequence goes on along the minus strand of JADHLR010000024.1, from coordinate 3,252 downwards.
GCGGTTCATCCTGAATGCAGAATTCAACGCCATCAAGCCAGTTTTGGATTTGTTCAGAGGCACGCGGCAAGATGGTCACAATGCGCGCGGCATTGGCGGCGGTGGCCGCATCGAGTGACCATGCCAGCATCGGCCGTCCACCAATCCGGTGCAGCGGCTTTGGTAATGCTGACTTCAGGCGGGTGCCTTGCCCGGCAGCAAGAATGATTGCAGCAATGTCCATGTTCTTTTTATACGCATTTTCATCGGATAATGCCAAACATTTGCGCATCACCGGATGGCAGATGCAAGATCAACCGGTACAGCCGATGAGCAAGCTGACAAGCGGCTTTCATTTCGTCGCAAAAACATTTATCACGGTGATAGAAACAAGGGCGGTCAGCTTGTGATAGCGACCGTCCGGCAAGGAGAAGTGTATGTGCGGAATTGTTGGGGCTGTTGGGCATGATCGGTGCGGGCCTGTATTGCTTGATGCGTTAAAGCGCCTGGAATATCGCGGCTATGATAGTTCTGGCATCGTCACCCTGCATGAGGGGCAGATCGATTTGCGGCGGGCGGTTGGCAAACTGGTCAATCTGGAGACGGCGCTGGCGGATCAGGCATTGCCCGGCTCGATTGGCATCGGCCATACAAGATGGGCAACACATGGCGGGGTGTCGGAAGATAACGCCCATCCGCATGTTGCCAGCGACCGTGTGTCGATTGTGCATAACGGGATTATTGAAAATCACCGGACGATCCGGGCGCGGTTAGAATCGGCGGGTCATAAATTTGCCAGTGATACGGATTCCGAGGTGCTGGCGCATCTGTTTGTAGAGGCCTTTGATGCGGGGCTGGATGCGGTTGCCGCCACCCAGAAAATCCTCGCTGAAATTGAGGGTGCCTATGCGTTTGCTGCGATGGCAACAGATTATCCAGAGCAGTTGATTGTGGCGCGTAATGCGTCACCACTTGCCGTCGGTATCGGTGAAGGGGCATGCTATATCGGTTCAGATGCCATTGCTCTGGCGCATTTGACCCGCAAGGTGATTTATCTGAAAGATCACGATTTTGCGCTGATTTCGGCCGATCATGTCGCGGTCTATCAGGCCGACGGCACCCCGGCTAATCGTGAGGCGGTGATTGTGGCTGCCAGCCCGGGCATGGTTGATAAGGGCGGCTACCGGCATTTTATGGAAAAGGAAATCTATGAACAGCCGGATGCCATTGCGCATTCACTTGCGGCGATGACCGATGCTGACGGGCAGCTGACAGCGACCATGTCAACCGAGGATTTGCGGGCGATTACCGGCATCGTCATGCTGGCCGCCGGCACCAGCCATTATGCAACGCAAATTGCACGCTACTGGATTGAAACATTGGCAAAAGTGCCTGTTGTCTGCGAAGTGGCATCCGAATATCGCTATCGTCATCCGGTGACCAGTGCCTATTCGACAGCGCTGGCGATTTCGCAATCGGGCGAAAGTCTGGATACCTTGATGGCGATGCGCCATGCGGCCAGCAGCGGGCTGCATACAATTGGTCTTGTCAATGTGCCGGGCAGCACCATTGCCCGCGAAACTGACTTTGTTTTGCCAACCCGCGCCGGGCCGGAAATTGGTGTGGCCAGCACCAAGGCTTTTACCGCGCAATTAACCGTTTTACTGAGCTTTGCCGTTGCCCTTGCAAAAGCCAAAGGCAGCATCGACGCGGAACGCGCTGCACAAATTCATCAGCAGATTCAAAGTCTGCCCGGGCTTGTTGGTCGTGCGCTGACCCTGTTTGACCCGATCCGCCCGATTGCGCATGCGCTCAGTCAGGCCCGTTCGGCGCTTTATCTGGGGCGTGGCACCTTATACCCGCTGGCACTTGAGGGGGCCTTAAAACTGAAAGAGCTCAGCTATATTCATGCTGAAGGCTTTGCCTCTGGCGAGATGAAACATGGGCCGATTGCGCTGATTGAGGAAGGGTTGCCGGTGGTGGCCTTGCTTGCTGCGGACGAGGTGATGGCCAAAGCCAGTAGTAATTTGCGCGAGGCGGCGGCGCGTGGCGGGCAGATTATTCTGATCACTGAAGAACGGGCGGTGCATGAGGTTGATTTCGCCGATGCCGTCATCACTGTGCCAAATGTCGATTCCCTGCTGGCGCCTATTTTGCTGGCAGTGCCGGCACAGATTCTGGCTTATCTGACCGCCGTGGAAAAAGGCACAGACGTAGACCAGCCCCGCAATTTAGCAAAATCGGTTACCGTGGAATAGTCTCCAACGGACGACATTTTCTACAGGGTTTCCTTTGTTTTACAGTGACTTTAAGGGCGTCTCACCTTTGGTATTCACACTATTCTGAATATCAAGAATTGCTCTATCAAATCATTAAACAAAAACATGAATCAAGCATGGGTTATCGGAAGATTGCACAATGGTTGAATGAAAATGGATACACCACACCCAGAGGGCATGAGTTCAAAAATACTCATGTCTTTTCTATTTTGAAAAAGAAGAAATTGCGTGATAAAAGGTTGAATATTAGACATAAATTTGAAATTAAAAATACAAGTCTAATTGTTCTTGAAATACCCATAATGTTGGAAGGTGAAAATGAACACATATGAAACCATGCCAAGTGATCTTCCCAGACCAATTGACGACGGCGCTTGCGACCATTTGATAGGCATGAAACTGCCTGATATTGGTCTAATTGCAACAGATGGTTCAATTGTGAACTTGTCAGGGCAAACTAGGAAAACAGTTGTTTATTGTTATCCAATGACAGGAAAACCAGGCGTTCCATTGCCAGAAGGTTGGGATGAAATTCCAGGCGCTAGGGGTTGCACCCCTCAGAGTTGCTCATTCAGAGATCACCATGCTGAATTGTCTGTGCTTGGTGCAGATGTATTTGGGATGAGCACACAGAATAACGAATATCAGAAAGAAATGGCGGAGCGACTTCACTTACCGTTTTTAGTGCTGAGTGATGAAAATTTCAAATTCTGTGAGGCAATGAAACTTCCAACTTTTGAGGTAAAAGGTATGCGTTTGCTAAAACGAGTTACAATGATTGCTGAGAACAACACTGTTATCAAAGTGCATTATCCTATTTTTCCGAGTGACTCAGACGCACCTTGGGTCATTGAGCAACTGTCATGTTAATGGTGATTGGTGACCAGCGTCGCAACTTGAATATAGCGGTCACCGTCGAATAGCAAAGAAGAGTGCTCAAACTCCTCGTGAATATGCTCAATATCTCTGTTTCAATGTCATAGTCGGATCGAAT
>JADHLR010000023.1 GCA_016780525.1 Candidatus Puniceispirillum sp. | reverse complement strand
GAAAACACTGGACATTCGCGACTTTGCGCGCGATAAGCACCGAACCGTCGATGATGTCCCGCTTGGCGGCGGCGTTGGGATGGTGTTAAAACCCGATGTGGTAGCGGCGGCATTAGCAGCAGTGGCACCATTTCCCGGCCCGCGGATTTATCTGTCACCACGCGGTCGGTTGCTGGATCAGCCACTGGTTCGTGAACTGGCGGCGTCAGCGGGGGCGGTGTTTTTATGTGGCAGATATGAAGGTGTTGATCAGCGTGTGATCGACGCTGCCAATATGATGGAAGTCAGTATTGGCGATTATGTTTTGTCAGGTGGTGAAACCGCCGCGCTGACAGTGATGGATGCAGTGATACGGCTGTTGCCCGGGGTCATGGGCAAAGAGGCGGGTCACCGCGAAGAAAGTTTTGAGACGGGGTTGCTAGAGCATTCGCACTATACCCAGCCCCGGATCTGGAATGGCATCGAGGCGCCAGCTATACTGGCATCGGGCCACCACCGCAAAATTGCCGAATGGCGACAAGCGGAGGCAGAAAAAGAGACGCAGACCCGCCGTCCGGATATGTGGCAACGCTATATAGACAGACAGCATCTGCACAAAGGCAAGAGGTAGGCAGACAGATAGCTGTGAGGGCGCCGGATCAAATCAGACCCGCGTCGATGCAAGCAAAACCAGCAAGCAGCTTTTTGACTGACTCATTATGAAGGGAACCGGACGATGAATATCGTGGATCGCATTGGCAAAAAACAAATCGAAAAAGTGCTGGCGCAGCGCAGCTTACCAGAGTTTGCCCCCGGCGATACCGTACGGGTAGACGTGAAAGTCGTCGAAGGCGAGCGCGAACGTATTCAGGCGTTTGAAGGTGTTTGCATTGCGCGCCGCAGTGATGGCGTGAATTCATCTTTCACCGTGCGGAAAATTTCCTATGGTGAAGGTGTCGAGCGTGTATTTCCAACGCATGCCCCGCAAGTGGCTGGCGTAACGGTGATGCGGCGTGGCCGGGTGCGTCGTGCAAAACTGTATTATCTGCGTGGCCGCACCGGTAAAGCCGCGCGTATCGCAGAAAAAACAACCCATCGCGAGGCGTCGTCTTCTTAAATTGCCTGACCGGCTTTGAGACGATCTCCTCGCCGGCAGCAATCAGGAGAATGATATGTCGGCTCCAAAAACACTATTTGACAAGATTTGGGATGCGCATGTTGTGCATCGCCAGGATGATGGCACCTGCCTGATTTATATCGACCGCCATTTGGTGCATGAGGTTACCAGCCCGCAGGCATTTGAGGGTTTGCGCAACACCGCCCGCACGGTGCGCGCACCGAACCGCACGCTGGCGGTGGCTGACCACAATATCCCGACAACAGATCGCTCGGCTGGTATCGCCGATGAAGAAAGCCGCATTCAGGTCGAAGCGCTGGAAAAAAATGCCGCTGAATTTGGCGTGCCGTATTTTGCCATGGATGACAAGCGGCAAGGTATTGTGCATGTGATTGGCCCGGAACAGGGTTTTACCCTGCCGGGAATGACAATTGTGTGTGGTGACTCGCATACCGCAACGCATGGTGCATTCGGCGCATTGGCCTTTGGCATTGGTACATCCGAGGTTGAACATGTGCTGGCCACGCAAACCTTGATTCAAAAGCCAGCGAAAAACATGCGGATCACCGTTGATGGCACTTTGGCTGCCGGGGTCACGGCGAAAGACGTTATTCTGGCGATTATTGGCAAGATTGGCACAGCTGGTGGTACCGGTCATGTTATCGAGTTTGCTGGTTCGGCTATTCGTGGCCTGTCAATGGAAGGCCGCATGACGGTTTGTAATATGGCCATTGAAGCTGGCGCACGCGCCGGCATGATCGCCCCGGATGCAACAACATTTGCCTATCTGCAGGATCGTCCGATGACACCAAAGGGCGGCGATTGGGACAATGCCGTTGCTTATTGGCAGAGTCTGCCGTCCGATGAAGGCGCGCGCTATGACACTGAAATTGCCATGGCGGCCGAGGATATTGCCCCAACAGTTACCTGGGGAACCAGCCCGGAAGACGCCATTGCGATTAACGGCGCGGTGCCCGATCCAAGCAAGGAAACTGATCCAAGCAAACGTGCCAAAATCGAACGCGCGATTGAATATATGGGGCTTGAGGCTGGTCAGAAAATGACCGACATAAAAGTTGATACGGTGTTTATCGGATCATGCACAAATAGCCGGATCGAAGATTTGCGCGCCGCTGCGGCACTTGCCGATGGCCGCACTGTGGCTGCTGGTATGCGGGCGATGGTTGTGCCGGGGTCAGGCCTTGTGAAAGAGCAGGCCGAAGCCGAAGGCCTCGATAAAGTGTTTGTAGCGGCCGGTTTCGAATGGCGCGAGCCGGGCTGTTCGATGTGTCTGGCGATGAATGCGGACAAGCTGGCCGAAGGCGAGCGCTGTGCGTCAACATCCAACCGGAATTTTGAAGGCCGTCAGGGTCGTGGTGGGCGGACGCATCTGGTCAGTCCACAAATGGCTGTGGCAGCCGCGTTGGCAGGGTACCTTGCCGATGTTCGCGAGATTTAGGGGCACGGAGCGACAAGATGCAAAAATTTGACAAGCTGACCGGCGTTGCGGCGCCGCTGGATATTTTGAATATCGACACCGATATGATCATCCCCAAGCAGTTTTTGAAAACCATCAAGCGATCAGGCCTTGGCAAAAATCTGTTTGATGAAATGCGTTATGCCCGTGACGGCAGCGAACTGCCGGGTTTTGTGTTGAACAAAGCGCCTTATCGGCAGGCTGAAATTCTTGTTGCTGGCGATAATTTTGGCTGTGGGTCAAGCCGTGAACATGCCCCTTGGGCGTTGCTGGATTTTGGCATTCGGTGTGTGATTTCAACAAGCTTTGCCGATATTTTCTATAATAACTGTTTTAAAAACGGGATTTTACCCATCGTCGTTTCGGCGGATGAGCGGGATGCGTTGCTGGCCGATGCCGCCGACATCGAAAACCCGGAATTATCAATTGATCTGGTGTCACAGACCATCCGCCGGCCAAATGGCGTCACTATCTCGTTTGAGGTCGATGCGTTTCGGAAAAAATGCCTGCTCGAAGGGCTTGATGATATTGGCCTGACGATGGAAAAAAGCAGCGCAATTGATAGTTTTGAGGCGGCGCGTTCACAAAGCCAGCCCTGGTTATAAGCGTTAAGGAATTATAGAAATGGCCTCTAACCGGAAAGTAATGGTGTTGCCTGGCGATGGCATCGGCAACGAAGTCATGGCAGCCAATATGAAGCTGATTGACTGGCTGGCCAAACATCGCAGTCTCGGCTTTGACATGTCTGAAGGGCTTGTTGGCGGTGCCGCTTATGATGTGCATGGGGTTCCGCTGACCGAAGAAACGCTGGCTGATTCAATGGCCAGTGATGCGGTGTTGTTTGGTGCCGTCGGTACGCCAAAATATGACGGGGTGCCGTTTGAAGTGCGCCCCGAGGCCGGTCTGCTGCGGTTGCGCAAGGAAATGGATCTGTTTGCCAATTTGCGCCCGGCGATGGTGTTTCCGGCACTCGTCGAGGCCTCTACTTTAAAGCCTGAGGTGGTGTCGGGCCTTGATATTATGATTTTGCGTGAATTATGCGGCGGATCATATTTTGCCGAACCACGTGGCATTGATGATCTTGGTGATGGCACGAAGCGCGGCTATGACACGAATGCCTACACCACGCCTGAAATTCAGCGTATCGGTCGGGTGGGCATGGATCTGGCGCGCAAACGTAATGGCCGCCTGACCTCGGTTGAAAAGGCCAATGTGATGCATTCCGGTGTGTTATGGCGCGAAGTGATGACACAATTGCATGCCGCCGAAGGTGACGGCGTCGAGCTTAGCCATATGTATGCGGATAATTGCGCCATGCAGCTTGTTCGCAACCCAAAGCAATTTGACGTGATTGTGACGGATAATTTGTTTGGCGATTTATTGTCAGATTGCGCCGCCATGCTGACCGGCTCGCTGGGAATGCTGCCATCAGCGTCACTTGGCACGCCTGACCCGGAAACCGGTCTGCCAAAAGCCATGTATGAACCGGTGCATGGATCAGCGCCCGATATTGCTGGTCAGGGGCTGGCTAATCCATTGGCACAGTTTTTGAGCTTTGCGATGATGCTGCGCTATAGCTTTGATCAGGCGGATGAGGCTGACCTTGTCGAAACAGCGGTGAATAACGCCCTGCAAAGCAAACGCACCGGCGACATTATGGCACCGGGTTGCGAGCAGACCGGCACCGATGGCATGACCCAGGCTGTGCTTGACGAAATGGATCGTCTGGCACGCTAGGCTGGGGTGGCAGATACCCGTTGTTTTTAAACATTAATACTGGGCAGGTTTGGCAGGTCGCAAGACCGGCATCCAGCAAAAGAGGACCATAAAATGGGATATAGAGTTGCGGTTGTTGGAGCAACGGGTGCGGTTGGCCGGGAAATGCTGCAAACCTTGGCCGAGCGGCGGTTTCCGGCTGATAAAATCTATCCTTTAGCCTCGTCAAAATCGGCTGGCCGCGAAGTGTCATATGGCGATGAGCAGACACTCAGCGTTGAATCGCTTGATAAATTTGACCCCAGCACGGCCGATATAGCGCTGTTCTCAGCTGGCGGCGATACCGCCAAAGCCCATGCACCAAAGTTCGGCGCAGCCGGATGTATTGTCATTGATAATTCATCCGCCTTTCGCATGGATGATGATGTGCCGTTGATTGTGCCGGAAGTGAACGCCGATGCTGTTGACGCCTGTCTGACCAAAAATAACGGGCGCAATATTATTGCCAACCCAAACTGCTCGACCGCACAGCTGGTGGTGGCGTTAAAGCCGCTGCATGATGAATTTGGTGTGCGCCGGGTGGTGGTATCGACCTATCAGGCGGTGTCTGGTGCGGGCAAGCCAGCGATGGATGAACTGTTTAACCAAACCCGCGGTATTTACGTTAATGACGCGGTGCAGCCGGAAATTTTCACCAAACAGATTGCCTTTAACGCGATCCCGCATATCGACGTCTTCCTTGATGATGGTTTTACCAAGGAAGAGTGGAAAATGACCGCGGAAACCAAAAAGATTCTGGATCCGTCGATTGAGCTTGTTGCGCATTGTGTGCGGATACCGGTGTTTGTTGGCCATAGTGAAGCGGTATTCATCGAAACCGATAAACCAATGACCGAAGCCGGTGTGCGTCGTTTGCTAGCCGATGCCGAGGGCGTCATTGTTGTCGATCACCGGGCGAATGAGGGCTATGTCACGCCGCATGAAGCGGCTGGCGAAGATGCCGTTTATATCAGCCGGATCAGAAAAGACCCGACCGTGCCAAATGGTATGGTGTTTTGGTGTGTTGCGGATAATCTGCGCAAAGGTGCGGCGCTTAATTCGGTGCAAATTGCCGAATTGGTCGTGGCGCGCGGTCTTTCCGGGCGCGGCTGATCATCAGCATCAGCTAGCTGCAGTCAGTTAATAGTTGCAGGCGGTCAATAGCTGCAGATTGCCAAACAGCTCAATATCAATGGCGGTAGGGCTGCGCTCAATGATGTTATGCGCATCATCGCTGGCAACGGCAAATGCCCGATCCAGATCATGTCCGTCGGTCACCCAACAAGATAAAATGGCGGTCAGTAAATCACCGCCACCAGCAACGCCATGTGGTCGTTTTGTGTGGCGGCGTTCGGCCAGATCATGCCGGCTGATTTTCAGGTCGCTGATACCCTGCTCGGTATTGGCAATGCCGGTGGCAATAACAGCCTCGAGCAGCGGGTTTTGTTGGAGCATTTTTCTGCCTGCCTGCGTGGCGTCCGCAACGTCCGTCACAGGCATGTCGGTCAACAGGCCCAGTTCAAATTGATTGGGTGTGACAATATGCGCCAATGGCAAAAGCCGCTGCTGCATGGTGGCGACGATGGCCGCGTCAACATATAGCCTGCCGCCGTCGCCAAGCACCGGATCGAGAATATATCGACCGTCTGGCCGCGCCGCCTGCCAGCTTTTGATGAGCGCCTCAATCGGTGCAATTTGTCCGGCACTACCCAGGTAACCGGTCACGATGCTGCCAATTTTCGGCAAAATATTCAGCGCATTAAGTGACTGTAAAATGTCGATAAAATCTGCATGATCGAGTGAACCGCCAGCGTTTATGCCATAGCCGGGATGGGCTGCCAGCGCGATCGTGTCAACGCGCAAAGGCTGCATGCCCAATCTGGTGATCACCGGGGCGGCAACACTATTGCCAACGCAGCCATAGGTCACTGCAGATTGTATCGACAGAATTTGTTTCATCGCCATTGTTGTGCCGTGATTTCTGGAAAAACGCAAACACCAAAAAATCTCTGACAGAAACCGTGTTTGGGCACCGGATTTGACCCTTTCACATTGACTATTTTGCCCGGACATCTCATATACTCATATCGGGAATCTGATGCTTAATCGAGGGCTGTAATGGCGAAACCGCGTCCGTTATCACCACATCTGCAAATATACCGGCCACAATTGACATCGGTAATGTCAATTTCGCACCGGGCAAGCGGCGCGGCGTTGGCAGCCGGCACCCTATTGCTGTGCCTGTGGCTGGTGGCATTGGCGGCTGGTGATCGCTGGTATGGGGTGGCGGCGCTGGTGGTGTCGCATCCGCTTGGCCAGCTTGTGTTATTTGGCTATTCGGTGGCGTTGATTTACCACGCGCTCAATGGTGTTCGGCATTTAAGCTGGGATCGCGGCATTGGTCTGACCATTCCGGCGGTGTATCGCAGTGGCTGGATTGTCCTGCTGCTGACTGTGGGGATCACCGCATTGCTATGGACAATCGGGATATAGAAACCAGGTCATATGATGCAGGGTAAAACGCACAAACAACATGGATCAGCGGTGCCACATTGGAAGTGGCAAAGATGGAGCGCTATGCTGACCTTGCCGCTGATGGTCTATTGTGTCTATCTTTTGGGCGGTTTGGTGTCGCTTGATTATGAGGCGGCGCGTCAATTGATCGCGGCACCGTCAACAGCTTTGCCACTGGCCGTTCTGATTACAGCTGGTATGTTTCATGCAGCGCTGGGTATTGCGGTGATTATTGAAGATTATGTGCCGCTGGCGCGTGGCCGTAACGGCTTGATCCTCTGCGCAAGAATAGCGTTAGGGGGAATTGCGCTTGTCAGTCTAACGGCATTGGCGCTGATTACATTTTGACATAGGTCTGTTGGTTTTATTCGCCCAGCATTGGAAGGTTTATTATGACTGCATATGAAATAACTGACCATGAATATGACGTTGTTGTCGTTGGTGCTGGTGGCGCCGGCTTGCGTGCGACCCTTGGCATGGCCGCAGGCGGGCTGAAAACCGCCTGTATCAGCAAGGTGTTCCCGACCCGCTCGCATACCGTGGCGGCCCAAGGCGGTATCGGTGCCGCCTTGAACAATATGGGTGAAGGCGATAACTGGCAGTTTCATATGTACGATACCGTCAAAGGGTCAGACTGGTTAGGCGATCAGGATGCGATTGAATATATGTGTCGTAACGCCATTCCCTCGGTTATCGAACTGGAAAATTATGGGGTGCCGTTTTCGCGTACCGAAGAAGGCAAAATCTATCAGCGCCCATTTGGTGGCCATACGCTTGATCATGGCAAATCGATGGCACGGCGCGCCTGTGCCGCTGCCGACCGTACCGGCCACGCGATTCTTCATACGCTATATCAGCAATGCCTGAAATATGCGGCGCATTTCCATATCGAATATTACGTTCTGGATCTGTTGATGACAGATGCGGGTGAATGTGCCGGGGTTATCGCGCTGTGTATGGAAGATGGCACATTGCACCGGTTTTGGGGACAGCAGACTGTGCTGGCCACCGGTGGGTATGGGCGGGTGTATTTTTCCTGCACATCGGCGCATACATGTACCGGTGACGGCAATGCGATGGCGTTGCGGGCTGGCTTGCCGCTACAGGATATGGAATTTGTCCAGTTTCACCCGACCGGCGTCTATGGTGCCGGTGTATTGATCACCGAAGGGGCGCGTGGTGAGGGTGGCTATCTGACCAATTCCGAGGGCGAGCGCTTTATGGAACGGTTTGCGCCAACAGCAAAAGATCTGGCCAGCCGCGATGTTGTCAGCCGCGCCATGACCATAGAAATCAATGAAGGCCGCGGCGTTGGCCCGAATAAAGACCATATTATGCTGCATCTGGAGCATATTGATCCTGATACCTTGCATGTGCGTTTGCCCGGCATCACCGAAACCGCGCGGATTTTTTGTGGTGTTGATGTGACCCGCGAGCCGATCCCGGTATTGCCGACCGTGCATTATAACATGGGCGGCATCCCGACGAACTATCATGGTGAGGTGTTATCCCCAACCAAGACGGACGAAAATGCTGTGGTGCCGGGGCTTATGGCGATTGGTGAAGCGGCCTGTGTATCGGTACATGGGGCGAACCGGCTTGGCACCAATTCGCTGCTTGATATTGTGGTGTTTGGCCGCGCCGCCGCGCATCGGGCCAGCGAAACAGTGACAGCTGGCGCAGCGCTGGCGAAGGCGCCGCAATCTGCTACCGATAAAGCGCTCGACCGATTTGACCGGATGCGCCATGCGAATGGCAGCGAGACAGTGGCGCAGCTTCGTCTTGACATGCAGCATGCCATGCAACGTCATGCGGCGGTGTTCCGGTCGAGCGAATCGCTGACAAGCGGTGTCCAAAGCATGGATAAAATCGCCAGCCGGATGGGGCATATTGGCGTTGCCGATAAATCAATGATCTGGAACACTGATCTGATTGAGGCTCTGGAACTGGACAATCTGATGGGACAGGCGCTGGTGACGATCCGCTCAGCCGATCAGCGTCAGGAATCGCGCGGTGCGCATGCGCATGAAGACTGGCCCGAGCGTGACGATGAAAACTGGATGAAACATACGGTGATGTGGCTGGACGAAAATAATAAATCACAGCTTGGCTATCGTAAGGTGGTGATGAACACCCTGAGCAATGATGTGGCCCCTATTCCACCAGCACAGCGCGTGTATTAGGCAAGAGCGAAAGAGGACTGTTATGGCCGAATTTAGACTGCCTAAAAATTCAACATTGACCAAGGGCGTGACGCATAAAGCCGACAATGCCGCGCAAAATGTAAAGACTTTTGAAGTCTATCGCTGGTCGCCTGATGATGACGCCAATCCGCGTATCGATAGTTTTGAAATTGATCTTGATCGCTGTGGGCCGATGGTGCTGGATGCGCTGATCAAAATTAAAAGTGAACAAGATAGCAGCCTGACCTTCAGACGGTCTTGCCGTGAGGGCATTTGTGGATCCTGTTCGATGAATATTGACGGCACCAATACGCTTGCCTGTCTGAAAAGCATTGATGAGGTGAAAGGCGCGGTGAAAATTTTTCCGCTGCCGCATATGCCGGTGGTGAAAGATCTTGTGCCGGATCTGAGCCAGCCATACCGCCAACTCACCTCAATTGAACCATGGTTGAAAGCAGACACCGCCCCGAGCGACGGCGAAGAGCGTCGTCAATCGCCGGCCGATCGGGAAAAGCTCGATGGGCTGTGGGAATGTGTTTTATGCTTCAGCTGTTCGACGGCATGTCCGAGCTATTGGTGGAACAGCGATGACTATCTTGGCCCGGCGGTATTGCTGCAAGCCTATCGCTGGATTGCTGATAGCCGCGATGAACACAAAGCGGAACGGCTGGAATCGCTGGATGATAGTTTTGCGCTGTATCGGTGTCATACCATTATGAACTGCGCAAAAACCTGTCCAAAAGGTTTGAACCCGGGCAAGGCGATTGCCAGTATCAAAAGCGAGATGGCGCAACGCTGATGCAATGACCGATCCGGCAGACCACCCGCAGCGATACCCAAGCCATCACTTAGCCAGAAAAATTGCTAACGGCGATTTATCGCCAGATGCGGGGCAACAGGTGGCTGCCGAAAAGCTGGGCAGTCTGATTGACCGGCTCTGTCATAACCAGTCGCGAAACTGGATCACAAAATTGTTGCGCCCATCCCAGCCAGTGACCGGCCTTTATATCTATGGTGGTGTGGGTCGCGGCAAAACCATGTTGATGGATATGTTCGTCTCCAGCTTGCCGCATCACCCGACAGCACCGACCGTCTGGCGGTTGCATTTTCATGATTTTATGGTGCTGGCACAGGACAGCATCCATGCGGCACGCCAAGCCGGTGATGATGACCCGATCGAAGCCGCGGCAAAGCTGCTGGCGGCGCGCGGGCAGGTGCTCTGTTTCGATGAAATGGAAGTGCGCGATATTGCCGATGCCATGATTCTGGCGCGGCTGTTCTCGACGCTTCTTAACAGCGGTATTACGGTGCTGGCGACCTCTAACCGGCATGCGGATGATCTCTATAAAAACGGGCTGCATCGTGATCGGTTTTTGCCATTTATCGAACTGTTAAAATCCTGCTGTGAGATGTTTGAGTTGGCCGCCGGAGTTGACTGGCGCGGCTCGGTTCTGGCGTCAATGCCGACCTGGTATCAGCCGCTGAATGCGGCCAATCAGCAATGCCTTGAAGCAGCTTTTCAGCAGCTGGCGGGTGATACAGCAATGACCAGCGAAACCATCCGTGTGGCCGGGCGTGATATCATCATCGACAAGGTGGCTGGCGATATAGGTTATGCCAGCTTTGCCAGCCTGTGTGATGTGCCATTGGCGGCACGAGATTATCTGGCGATTGCCGGGCGATTTGCCGTGCTGGTGCTGGCCGATATACCGCAATTCACCGAGTCAAATGAACATCTGGCGCGGCGCTTTATGTGGCTTATTGATGCGTTATATGATCGTGGCCGGTTTCTGGTGGCCTCGGCGGTGACAGATATTGAAACATTATATGTCGGTCATCAATGGCAATTTGAGTTTGACCGGACCGCATCGCGGCTTGGTGAAATGGTGGCACGAGGCCAGCCAGATAAGGTCTAGTTATGTTGCTATGGGTCATGTCACTATTGGGCGGCGTATTTTTCCACAGAGCCGGTGATTAGCCTTGTATGTATTTGCATAGTCCGCTACACCACAGCGATACGCCGTTGCTGCAAGATTGTGATTGCCCAGAGCGGCGTCATTCGGATTGAGCAACAATGGAAGTGAAGCATCATGGCACGACATAAAATCTCTCTAATTGGCGCTGGTAATATTGGTGGCACATTGGCTGTGCTTGCCGGTTTGAAAGAGCTTGGCGACATCACCCTGTTCGATATCGCCGAGGGTATTCCACAGGGCAAGGCGCTTGATATTGCGCAATCAAGCCCGATTGAAAGATTTAATGCGGCGGTTACCGGGGCGAATGATTATGCCGCTTTGGCTGACAGTGACGTGGTCATTGTCACCGCTGGTGTGGCGCGCAAGCCAGGCATGAGCCGCGATGATTTGATCGGTATCAATACCAAAGTGATGAATCAGGTTGGCGCTGGTATCAAAGAACATTGCCCGAATGCTTTTGTTATTTGCATCACCAACCCGCTTGACGTCATGGTCGGGGTTCTGCAACGCGCCTCGGGTCTGCCGGCGGCCAAGGTGGTTGGCATGGCCGGGGTGCTGGATTCGGCACGGTTCCGCCTGTTCCTCGCAGAAGAATTTAATGTATCCGTCGAAGATGTGACCGCCTTTGTTCTGGGTGGACATGGCGATACGATGGTGCCGTTGGTGCGCTATTCAGCTGTTGCCGGTATACCGGTTCCCGATTTGATTAAGATGGGGTGGTCAAGCGATGCGCGGATTGCCGAGATCGTCCAGCGAACACGCGATGGCGGTGCTGAAATTGTTGGCTTGCTGAAAACCGGATCGGCTTTTTATGCGCCAGCGTCGTCAGCCATTGAAATGGCAGATGCCTATTTGAAAGACAAAAAGCGCCTACTGCCTTGCGCCGCCTATGTCGACGGTGCTTATGGGCTTGACGGTCTGTATGTCGGCGTGCCGGTGATTATTGGCGCTGGCGGTGTTGAACGCATTGTCGAAATTGATCTGAATGCGGACGAACAAGCGATGTTCGATAATTCGGTTGGCGCGGTAAAAGCCCTGAATGATGTTGTTGACGGGCTGGCATCATAAGCGCCAAAAATTATCAATCTCTGCTATGGCGCAGCCGGGGTGTTGCGCCATACGGGCTGCCGTCATTGCAGAAGATTTGCTGAAATTGTGATTTTAACTGCGGTCTGACTTGAAATACAAAAATTACCGCATAGACTGATATGCAGTTTTTATATTTCGCGATGTATTGGAACACGACCTGCCATGGATGATGCTGCTTCGACTTTGAGTGACGTGAGCGCAGAAATTGACCTGAGCCTGTTATCGGGCGCGAATGCGACATTTATTGCGGAAATGAACCGTGCCTGGCGGGCTGATCCAAAATCTGTCGACCAGAACTGGAACGCTTATTTCGAGGCGTTTGGCGATCTGGCCTATGGCGGCGATGAAGCTGAGTCTGGCCCCAGCTGGGGGCGCGCGCCAAGCCGGGTTATTGGCGCGGTAGACCCGGATGCCTCGATCAAGGCGGTGGCCGAGGGGCATGTATCCGGGCGGACGATGAATGCCACAGATATGCGCGCGGCAACGCTTGATTCCTTGCGCGCGGTGATGTTAATCCGCGCCTATCGTATCCGCGGCCATCTTATCGCTGATCTTGACCCGCTGTCACTTGAAGACAAGCCGCTGCACCCGGAGCTTGATCCGAAAAGCTATGGGTTTGGCGATGATGACTGGGATCGTCCTATTTTCATCGATCATGTGCTTGGTCTGGAAACCGCAACGCTGAGTGAAATTATTGACCGGCTGCGGAAAACCTATTGTGGCACAATAGGCGTTGAATTTATGCATATTCAGGATCCGGCGCAAAAGGCCTGGATACAGGAACGTATCGAAGCCATCGGCAACCAGACGGATTTTACCGTTAAAGGTAAAAAAGCGATCTATGAACGCTTGGTCGATGCAGAAGAATTTGAACGCTATCTGCATAAAAAATATACCGGTACAAAACGCTTTGGGATGGATGGTGCCGAGGCGGTGATTCCGGCGCTGGAACAAATCTTAAAGCGCGGCAGCCAGCTTGATCTGCGCGAAGCTGTCATCGGTATGGCACATCGTGGTCGTTTGAATGTGCTGCATAATGTCCTGCAAAAACCGTTTCGGGCGATTATTTCGGAATTTTTAGGCAACCCGGCAAACCCGGAAAATGCGGGTGGTTCGGGTGACGTGAAATATCATATGGGGGCCTCAGCAGATCGTGATTTCGATGATGCAGGGGTGCATCTGTCACTGGCGCCGAATCCATCGCATCTTGAAATTGTTGACCCGGTTGTTGTTGGGCGGGTGCGCGCAAAACAGCAACAGCGCGGTGATCATGACCGCACCCAGGTGCTGGGCATTTTGCTGCATGGTGATGCGGCTTTTGCCGGTCAGGGTGTTGTTGCCGAAACATTTGCCTTTTCTGCGCTGCGCGGTTACCGCACGGGCGGCACAATTCACATTATTATCAATAATCAGATCGGCTTTACCACGAGCCCGTCATTTTCGCGGTCGTCACCCTATCCGACCGATGTCGCCAAAATGGTTATGGCACCGATCTTTCATGTGAATGGTGATGATCCGGAAGCCGTCGTTCATGTGGCGCGTATTGCGACAGAATTTCGGCAGGCATTTGGTACCGATGCGGTCATTGATATGTTCTGCTATCGGCGTTTTGGCCATAATGAAGGGGACGAGCCAGCCTTTACCCAACCATTGATGTACAACGCCATCGGCGCGCATCTTTCAACCCGTGATCTTTATGCCCAGCGGCTGGTTGATGAGGGCATTTACGATCAGGAAGCCGCGCAACAGGTTGTTGCCGATCGCATCGCCTATCTTGATGCCGAGTTTGAAGCGGGCACCAATTATCTGCCGAACAAGGCTGACTGGCTTGAGGGCAGCTGGTCTGGCATGGTCACCGCGCATGGCGAGGACAGGCGTGGCGAAACCGCCGTCGAACTCGACAAATTGCGGCAAATCGGTGCCAGCATGACAACCCCGCCTGATGGTATGACGCTGAACAGCAAGTTGCTGCGGATTATCAAAGCACGCGGAGATATGATTGCCAAAGGCAGTGGTATTGACTGGTCGACGGCGGAACATTTGGCGTTTGGATCAATTTTGATGGAAGGCAATCCGGTGCGATTGTCCGGCCAGGATTCATGTCGCGGCACATTCAGCCAGCGGCATGCGGTGTTTGTTGATCAGGCCAATGAGGAACGCTATACGCCACTCAATCATCTGAGTGAAGATCAGGCTGATTTTGAAGTGATTGACTCGCCGTTATCCGAAGCCTCGGTGATGGGGTTTGAATATGGGTTTTCACAGGTTGAGCCAAATGCGCTGGTCATGTGGGAAGCACAATTCGGCGATTTTGCGAATGGCGCACAGGTGGTTGTTGACCAGTTTATCTCGTCTGGTGAGGCCAAATGGTTGCGGATGAACGCGTTGGTTTTGCTGTTGCCGCATGGCTATGAAGGGCAAGGCCCGGAACATTCATCGGCGCGCCTTGAACGTTATCTGCAGCTATGTGCCGAAGATAATATGCAGGTGGTGAATTGCACCACCCCAGCCAATTACTTTCACGCTTTGCGGCGTCAATTGCGGCGGAATTTCCGCAAACCGCTTATTGTGATGACGCCGAAATCATTGTTGCGGCATAAAGCCTGTGTGTCGGATCTGGCCGATATGGGGCCGGGAACGACCTTCCATCGGCTGCTGGACGAGCGTGATACCCAGGTGCGGCATGGAAAGGTTAAGCGGATCGTTCTGTGTAGTGGCAAGGTGTATTATGATCTGGCCGCTGCACGCGATGCTGCAAAAGCGTGGGATATTGAGATTTTGCGGGTTGAGCAGCTTTATCCATTCCCGACTAAAGCTGTCAAAGAGATTTTGTCAAAAACCCCCAAGGCGAGCGTCGTATGGTGTCAGGAAGAGCCAAAAAATATGGGTGGCTGGACATTTGTGCGTGATTACATTGAAGACATCATGGCTGAGACTGGCATGCAGCAGCAACGGCTTGTTTATGCTGGCCGGGATGCGGCAGCGTCGCCGGCAACCGGCACATTATCGCGGCATAACCGGGAACAGAATGATTTGGTTGCAGCCGCGCTTGATCTGCCGAGCCAGTCAAAATCATAGGGTGTTGCTGGTAAAGTCATAGGGTATCGCTGGGTAACAATTGTCATTGTAATAACCGCAGCAAAATAAGGCACCACGAGGAGGGCGCTGGAAATGGCCATAGAAATTACTGTTCCAACTTTGGGCGAATCGGTGAGCGATGCCACGGTCGCGCGTTGGATAAAAGCCAGCGGGGATAATGTGGCGGCCGATGAACCCATCGTCGAACTCGAAACCGACAAGGTTACGCTGGAGGTGCCGTCACCCGTCGCTGGCCAGCTTGGCGACATTGTGGCGGCCGAAGGGGCGGTTGTTGAAGTTGGCGCTATTCTGGCGCATCTCGAGGAAGGTGCGAGCGCTGCGCCGGTAAAAGCCCCCGAGAAAAACCAAGCGAAAGCCCAAGAGAAAGTTTCAGAGAAAGCTCCGGCAAAAGTTTCAGAGAAAGTTTCGGAACAGCCATCGGCGCCTGATCTGGCTGCCGGCACGCCAG
>JADHLR010000022.1 GCA_016780525.1 Candidatus Puniceispirillum sp. | reverse complement strand
GGCTTCTTCATTCTTCACGATCAGATAGGATTCAGAGGTGTAGCTGCCATAGCGCCGCGGGTCGACACCGAGCATATCAATCGTTGGCGCACCATCGACAATCCATTCAGCCAGCTGCCAGCCCGCGCCACCGGCTGCGGTGATACCGAAACTATGGCCTTCATTCAGCCAGAAATTCGGCAGATCCCAGGCTGGCCCGACAATCGGACTGCCATCAGGTGTATAGGCAATCGCCCCGTTATAGACTTTCTTGACACCAACCTCACCAAAGGCTGGCACACGTTCCATGGCCGACAGAATATGCGGCTCCAGACGTTCAAGATCTTCCTGAAATAATTCATATTCCGACTCATCGCTGGGGCCATCGACATAACAGGCCGGTGCGCCTTTCTCGTACGGCCCCAGAATCAACCCACCGGCCTCTTCACGCATATACCATTGGCCATCTGAATCGCGTAACACACCCATTTCCGGGGCGCCGTCGGCGTGCCGGGCTTTGATGTCTGGATGCGCTTCGGTCACGATATATTGGTGTTCCACCGGGATCACCGGAATATTCAGCCCGACCATCTTGCCGGTCTTACGGGCAAAATTGCCAGTCGCACTGACGATATGCTCACAGGTGATCTCACCCTTGTCAGTCGTCACTTTCCAGCTGCCGGAATCGCTCCGCTCAATCGCTGTTACCGTGGTATTGCGGTATATTTCTGCGCCGCGGTCACGGGCGCCGCGTGCCAGCGCCTGCGTCAGATCAGCAGGCTGGATATAACCATCATCCGGATGCCGGATGCCACCAATCAGGCCATCAGTATTGCACATCGGCCAGTAATGTTTGATCTCATCCGGCGTCAACAGCTGAACATCCACACCGATGGTGCTGGCGACACCCGCATATTGGCGATATTCGTCCATGC
This sequence comes from Candidatus Puniceispirillum sp., assembly GCA_016780525.1. Taxonomy (GTDB): domain Bacteria; phylum Pseudomonadota; class Alphaproteobacteria; order Puniceispirillales; family Puniceispirillaceae; genus UBA3439. The sequence continues at coordinate 14,883 of JADHLR010000022.1, read as the reverse complement.
GGTCTTGTGTTGAGGCAAGCCGGATATTCGATACATTCCGGAATCCGACATTCATGCCGGTTTCTTCCTGTAGCTCCTGATAGAATTTAACCGAATATTTGTGGATCTGCCCCACCGAATAGGACATGTTAAACAGCGGCAACAGACCAGCCGCATGCCATGTCGACCCCGATGTCAGTTCCTTGCGTTCGACAAGAACAACATCACTCCAGCCTTTTTTCGCCAGATGGTAGAGCGTGCTAACACCGACAACACCCCCTCCAATAACAACAACGCGCGCATGCGATTTCATCGAAACACCCTCATATGACAAGATGTGGCGAGCCGCCAACTTCATCAATAAGGGTTAAACTTACGCGCTAATTGGTAAAAAAGCGTCGAACAAACGACCGTATTTTGACAAATTTGGGCGATCGACCCGGTCAAATGAAGTGACTTAGATTAAATTTAAACGGATTTGCCGGGCGCACAGCCAGCTATGGATTAAGACGCTGAATATCCCAGCCACTATCGGCGCGGGTAAAGCGGAACCGGTCATGCAACCGATGCTCTCCATCAGCCCAAAATTCAATTTCCTCCGGCACCAGACAAAACCCGCCCCAATGCGGCGGCCGTGTCACAGCATCGGGAAATTTTTTGTCATGCGCCTCGACCTGTGCCATCAGTTCGGCGCGGCTGCCAAGCGGTTGTGATTGCGCCGATGCCCAGGCGCCAATCTGGCTGCCCCGGCCGCGCGAATTAAAATAGGCGTCTGATTGCGCCGCGGTGGCTTTGCCCACCTGCCCGGTCACCCGGACTTGTTTACGCAGGCTTTTCCAGTGCATGCAAAAAGCGGCTTTGCCAGTTGCCAGCAATTCACCCGACTTACGGCTTTGATAATTGGTAAAAAACAGAAATCCGTCTTCTGACCATTGCCGCAACAGCACCATCCTTACCGAGGGCATACCATCGGCATTCACCGAGGCCAATGCGATGGCATCAGGATCATTGATTTCGGCTGTGACTGCCTCATCAAACCAGGTCTGGAACAATTCAAAGGGGTCGGTGCCGGCGCTTATTTCCATCTGCGTCTATCCTTAAAACTCGGGCGATACCCGTTTTATGCCTATCAGCTAACCCTGCATTTCAGTGTAGCTGCGCATGCCATTGCTGCTTTTTGCCTGCTGCTAAGATGGGACGTAGTTGGATATTCTGCAACATGCCACGCAGGAATTTTTTGCACAGCTGTCCGGCTTTTGGCACAGCAGCGCAAACTTTTGCATCTGCCCGGCGACAGCGCGGCTCTAGCTATTGGAATTTTGCACGATCAGGTGTATGTTGAGCACGGTCAAAAAGCCGCCGCATATTTGCGGCGTGACGACTGCAAAATATCTGTTTTTAGTGGCAAGGACATATGATCAATGACGCAAACCGGAACATCACAGGGCGTTATGCATGGCAAAAAAGGCTTGATCATGGGGGTCGCAAATGACCGCTCGATCGCATGGGGCATTGCCGCCAAACTTGCCGAACAAGGTGCCGAACTGGCATTTACCTTTCAAGGAGAGGCCCTGCAAAAACGTGTGACGCCACTTGCCGCATCGGTTGGCAGTGATCTTGTGATGCCGTGTGATGTCACCGACGAAGCCAGCATGGACGCGGTGTTTTCGACTTTGCAGGACAAATGGGGCAAGCTCGATTTTATCCTGCATGCCATCGCTTATTCAGATAAGGACGAATTAAAAGGCGGCTATGTCGATACCAGCCGTTTAAACTTTCAGCGCACCATGGATATTTCGGTCTATTCCTTCACCGCGCTTGCGCGCCGTGCCGCGGCGATGATGAATGATGGCGGCAGCATGCTGACCCTGACTTACTATGGCGCCGAACGGGTGATGCCGCATTATAATGTCATGGGCGTTGCAAAAGCCGCGTTAGAGGCCTCGATCCGCTACCTCGCGGTTGACCTTGGGGGTCGTAATATTCGGGTGAATGGCCTGTCGGCTGGCCCGATGAAGACACTGGCCGCGTCGGGCATTGGCGATTTTCGGTATATTCTGAAATGGAACCAATATAACTCGCCGCTGAAACGGAATGTAACGCTGGAAGATGTTGGCGGTGCCGGCATGTATCTTTTATCAGATCTGGCATCCGGCGTCACCGGCGAGACACACCATGTTGACTGTGGCTATCATGTTGTTGGTATGAAGGCTGTCGACGCACCCGACATATCTGTTGTCAAAGATGACTGATAATAGTTTCGGCAAGCTGTTCAGCTTTACCAGCTTTGGCGAAAGCCACGGCGTTGCGATTGGCTGTGTTGTCGATGGTGTGCCGCCCAATCTGCCGCTTAGCGAAGCGATGATCCAACCCTATCTTGACCGGCGGCGGCCGGGCACAAGCAAGTTTGTGACACAGCGGCAAGAAGATGATGCGGTGGAAATTCTGTCTGGCGTTTTTGAGGGTAAAACCACCGGCACACCCATTGGCCTGTTGATCCGCAACAAAGACCAGCGGTCAAAAGACTATGGTGATATTGCCAGGCAATTCCGGCCCGGTCATGCCGATTACACCTATCAGTCAAAATATGGCATCCGTGATCACCGCGGCGGCGGTCGCTCGTCAGCCCGCGAAACAGCAGTCCGCGTTGCTGCCGGGGCGATTGCTGACCTTGTTCTGAAACAGGCCCTCGGCGCTGATTATCGGGTGCGCGGCATGGTCACGCAGATTGGCCCTCACGCCATTAACCGTGACAATATTGACTGGGATGAACGCACCAAAAACCCGTTCTTTTGTGCGGATGCGGCAGCGGCAGATAAATGGGCAGACTATCTTGATGCGGTGCGTAAATCAGGGTCTTCGGCCGGTGCCGTTTTAGAAATTGTTGCCGATGGCATTCCGGCCGGCCTTGGCCAGCCGGTTTATGGGAAGCTGGACAGCGAACTTGCCAGCGCGATGATGAGCATCAACGCCGCAAAAGGCGTTGAAATTGGCGGCGGCTTTGCTTTGTCAGCGATTGAGGGGCATCTTGCCAGCGACCAGATGCGGGCCGGCAACAGCCCGGAAAAGCCGCAATTTATCGGCAATCAGTCGGGCGGCATTCTGGGTGGCATTTCTTCAGGCCAGCCGATCATTGTCCGCGTGGCGATCAAACCAACATCATCAATTTTGACACCGCGTCAGTCAATTGACCGCGACGGCAAAAATGTTGATGTGGTGACAAAAGGCCGGCATGACCCCTGTGTTGGTATTCGCGGGGTGCCGGTGGCCGAGGCGATGATGTCGCTGGTGCTGGTTGATATGCTGATGCGGCATCATGCACAAACCGGCATTCTCTCGCAGCCACAATCCTGATCAGCCGGGCTTTTCGGCCAATAGCAAAAATTCAACATTGCCATCCGGCCCGGTAATCGGCGATGGCATTGTTTCATGCACCATCCATGACATGTCGGTTTGTAGCCAGTTGGTAATATCGGCAACAACCTGCTGATGCAAGGCCGGGTCACGCACCACACCCCGCTTTCCCACAAGCCCTTTACCAACTTCAAATTGCGGCTTGATCAGCACGATCAGTCTGGCCCCGGCTACAGCCAGATCAAGCACCGCTGGCAACAGCTTTTTCAGCGAGATGAATGAGGCATCACAAACAATAACATCAGGCGCATAGGGCAACATAGATGCGGTAAGATAACGTGCATTGGTGTGATCCAGCACGGTCACCCGAGCATCAGCCGCCAGCCGTTCATGCAGCTGCCCCTGCCCGACATCGATGGCGACAACATGCCCCGCCCCATGCGCAAGCAACACCTCGGTAAAGCCGCCGGTGCTGGCGCCAATATCCAGCGCCCGGCACCCGCAAAGCCTAAGCCCGGCAAAGCTGGTGACAGCAGCTGCCAGTTTTAATCCGGCGCGGCTGACCCACGGATTGCCTTCCGATTTGACCTCAATCACGCTGTTTTCGGCACAGCTTTTGGCAGGCTTGCGGGTCAGCGCACCATCAACGCTGACAGTACCGGCGATAATCAGATCGCGCGCCCGCTCGCGCGACACCGCCAGCCCGCGCGCCACCAGCAACGCATCCAGCCGCTGGCGGTTCGGTGTCGATGATATCTGCTGGGTCGGTTTCGGCATAAGCACTTGCGGAAGAGTTTGCGGAAGAGTTGGCGGGAGAGTTGGCGCGAAGGTAAGCATGAAACTTGTGACGCGTCTTGATGGTGGGGCTATTGTTACTTTGCGCCGGCCTTGCCTGCCTTCGCCGGTGATTTTTTATCTAACCCGGCTACTGTGCGCAGACTGTCCAGACTGTGCAGACTGTGCAGAATGCCAGCCGCATCAAGCCCGGCATCGGCCAGCTGGCCTTCCTGACTATCATGGTCGATAAACATATCCGGCAATGTCACGCTGCGCACGCGGCAGCCATCATCCAGATGCCCGTGATTGGCAAGATAATTGATCGCATGCGCGGCAAAGCCACCCGGGCTGCCCTCTTCAACAATCAGCAGATATTTATGATTTTGCGCTAATTCAGCCAAAAGCCCGGTATCCAGCGGCTTTGCAAAACGGGCGTCTGCTACGGTGATCTGAACCCCGTCAGCCGCCAGTTTTTCGGCCGCATCCAGACAGGCAGCCAAGCGTGTACCAATCGAGAGAAGCGCAATATCCTCACCAGTTCGCAGCACCCGGCCCTTGCCAATTGGCAGAATTTCGGGCTGTTCCGGCAGGCTCACACCACAGCCATTGCCGCGTGGGTAGCGCACCGCACTTGGCCCGTCATCATAGGCCGCCGCCGTTGCCACCATATGCACCAGCTCGGCTTCATCAGCCGGGCACATCACCACCATATTCGGCAAGCAGGATAAAAACGCAATGTCATAGACACCGGCATGCGTGGCACCATCGGCACCGACAACCCCGGCCCGGTCAATGGCAAAACGTACCGGCAGATTTTGCACCGCCACATCATGCACAAGCTGGTCATAACCGCGCTGCAAAAATGTTGAGTAAAGCGCGCAAAACGGCTTCATGCCCTCACATGCCAGCCCGGCCGCAAAGGTAACAGCATGTTGTTCGGCGATACCGACGTCAAATACGCGATTTGGGAATTGCGCTTTCACCTTGTCCAAGCCGGTGCCCGATGGCATGGCGGCGGTGATCGCGACAATTTTATCGTCACTGGCAGCGGCGGCAATCAAACTATCGGCAAATACCGCGGTGTAGCTTGGCACATTGCCGGTGGATTTTTGCTGCGTTCCGGTGACCACATCGAATTTTGGCACCGCATGATATTTTTCGGCGGATGGGCCGGCAAACGGATGACCATGCCCCTTTTCGGTGACAACATGGACTAACACCGGGCCGTTTTGCGGGGTATCGCGCAGGTTTTTTAACACTGGCAAAAGATGCGACATATCATGCCCATCAATCGGCCCGATATGGGTAAATCCAAGCTGACTAAATACCGAATTAGCGCCAATCAAATCACGCGCCGCGTCTTTCGCGCGTCTGGCGGTGCGTTCTATCTCGGCGGGAAAGCGGCGCGCCACTTCACGCACCAGATCCTTGATCGAATGATAGGGTTCAGAGGTGATAAGGCGTGACAAATAGCTGCTCATCGCGCCAACAGGCTGCGAGATAGACATATCATTGTCATTCAGAATGACGATCAGGCGGCTATCTGATGCGCCAGCATTATTCATCGCCTCATAGGCCATGCCAGCACTCATCGATCCATCGCCGATCACCGCGATGACATTGCGATTGGTACCGTTCAGGGCATTTCCTACAGCCATCCCCAGACCAGCTGAAATCGAGGTTGATGAATGCCCCGCACCAAATGGATCAAATTCAGACTCGGCGCGTTTGGTAAATCCGGATAAGCCGCCCTTTTGACGCAAGCTGGTGATGCGATCCCGCCGGCCGGTGAGGATTTTATGCGGATAGGCCTGATGACCAACATCCCATATCAATCTGTCATAGGGCGTTGCAAAAACGTAATGCAGCGCCACGGTCAATTCAACAACACCAAGTCCGGCGCCAAGATGGCCGCCTGTCTTTGCGACAGCAGAAATGGTCTCGGCGCGCAATTCATCGGCCAGACGTTGTAAATCCGCCTCGGGTAGCCGACGTAACGCATCTATCGCTGTGATCCGATCAAGCAAGGGTGTCCGCATAAAATAATCGTCCCGTATTTACCAAAGCCAACAACAGCAGATACGGCATTGCCGTCCTGCACCCCCCGCTGTTTTGGCCACATATTAGCTCGTTATTACTGACAGTTTTTTTAAGTTTATCACGAATTGCGTGTAATAGCGAATGTCGCGAGATTCTGCATATAGTGGGCGGTGTTCTGCCATGGCGCAAGTGTCGCATTGGCATCATCAATCATACGCTGCGCCGTGCGCCGTGCGGCATCGACCCCCATCAGCGCGACAAATCCGGCTTTACCCCGGTCTGCATCCTGACCTGATGGCTTACCCATAACACTGGCGTCGCCAGCATAATCCAGCAGATCGTCAGCAATCTGGAAGGCCAGCCCCAAATCTTGCGCAAACGCTGCCTGCGCGGCGCGCATATCTGGCGGCGCAGCACCGACAATGCCGCCACAAACAACCGCACAGGACAATAATGCACCGGTCTTCATCATCTGCATCTGCTGGGTTTCAGCCAAATCAAATTGTCTGGTTTCCGCCTGCAAATCCAGCATCTGACCACCGGCCATTCCCTGCAGGCCAGCCGCTTTCGCAAGTGTCGCCACAAGCTGAATGCGCACAGCCGCATCAGCATGGGTGCGCGGGTCTGCCAGAATTTCAAAGGCCATGGTTTGCAAGGCATCGCCAGCCAGAATGGCTGTCGATTCGTCAAATTTTATGTGACAGCTTGGCTGTCCACGCCGGGTTGCGGCGTTATCCATCGCTGGCAAATCATCATGCACCAGCGAATAGGCATGCAGAAACTCAATCGCCGCCGCGGTGCGCAGCATAGCTTCAGACGGGGCGGCATCGGCATCCTGCCCAACCGCCATCCGCGCCGCGCCAAATACCAAAGCCGCGCGCATGCGCTTGCCGCCATTCAGCACCGCATAGGCCATGGCCTCATGCAACTGTGCCGCCGGCTCCGGAACCGCTGCCAGCAACGCTTTGATATGTGTTTCACAAGCAGCCGCGTCTTCACGCAACTGCGCGAGAAAATTTTCCATTATGCGTCAGGTTTCGTCAGCGTCAAACGCCGTTGCGTCGCGTGGCGGGGTGCCGGCGTCAGGGATTTTGATTTTCTCAACCTTCATGCGCGCCTCTTCGAGGCGGGACTGGCATAAAGTTTTGAGTTCGGTGCCACGTTCAAAAGCGCTGATAGCGGCATCCAGCGACACTTCGCCGCGTTCCAGAGAGGCCACAATCCCCTCTAATTCTCGCAACGCAGCCTCAAAACTGAGTGCTTCGCCTTGTGTGTTATCGTCCGTCGCGTCGTTCATACCACCCATAGCCTATCTGTTAAGACAGGCCATAGGTTATTCATCTGACAGCGTGGTTGCAATGGATTTCACCATTTCTGAAATACGTTTTCGAACAATCGGTTTTTCAATGGTGTAATAAGTGCGCACCAGCTCTAATGTTTCGCGGCGCGCCATTGGGTCACGCATTTGATCACCATGTTGATTTATCACCTCGCCACCGCGACCGATACGGCGCGGCGAGCTTTTCATGGTATCCTGGGACATATCATCAAAAAAATAACTGATTGGCACATCTAAAATCTGGCCGATGTCCCAAAGACGGGAAGCGCTGATTCGATTGGCCCCCCGTTCATATTTCTGCACCTGCTGAAAGGTAATGTTTAATTCTGTTCCAAGCTGTTCCTGGCTCATACCAAGCAATGTGCGGCGCAAACGTACCCGTTTACCAACATGCATATCAATTGCATTATTGTTGGTAATTCGGAAATTGCGCTCAATGCTGTCTTCAGTTGAAATGACCATATGGATCGTTCCCCTAACCAAATTGCATAAAACAAGGCTATCTGCAGGGGCGATGTCGCTCCTGCTTTGGAGAGCAGTTTACACCGCTTTAATAAAATCCAGACAATGCGGATGAAACAGATGGTTAGATAGCGTCGAGTGCCGCCAATAAAGCATGCGCAATACCGCTTTCAAAGGTTGAATGACCAGCCTCGTCAATCAACTGAAGCTGCGCATTCTTGCCCCAGGCCGATGCCAGTTTTGCGGCGGTAAAGGGCGGGCAAATCACATCGTGACGGCCCTGAATAATATGTGCAGACAGATGTTTTATGCGGTCAATATTCGACAGAATATGCGCATCTGGCATGAAGCAGTTATGGCGAAAATAATGCGCTTCAATCCGCGCCATGCTGAGTGCGGCGGTGCCGCTCATATGACGGCTGCCGGCGCGCAATGTTGAACAGGATGTTTCATAGGATGCCCAGCGATCTGCGGCGGGTTGATAAATCGCCGGGTTACTGCTGGTGAGACGTTGGTAATAGGCATTCAGCAGATCAGCCCGCTCATCTTCCGGGATATGCGCCACAAATTGCGCATAGGCCTCTGGGAAAAACCGGCCCATTTCATGCAGAAACCACGACACCTCATCACCCGTTCCCAAAAATATGCCGCGCAAAATCAGACCATCGACATGTTCCGGATAGGCAATCGCATAGGCCAGCGCCAATGTGCTGCCCCATGATCCGCCAAATAGTATAAATTTGTCGATGCCAAGATGCTGTCTTAACGCCTCGATATCGCCAATCAACAAATCAGTGGTATTCGACTCGATTGAGGCGAACGGGCGCGACTGCCCGCATCCGCGCTGGTCAAACAACACACAGCGAAACCGATCAGGGTTAAACAAGCGGCGGTGTGACGGCGCAATGCCAGCCCCGGGCCCGCCATGCAAAAACAACACAGGCCGGCCAGTTTGCGTGCCACATTCCTCAAAATACAGATCATGCAGGTCACGCTGCAAACGTCCGCTATGAAATGGCAGGGATGCAGGAAACAAATCACGCTCTTGAATAAATGCATTCATCATTCGATTACGATCCCACAAGCTGCTCTGTCGCTATTGTGTATAGCAGCGCCGGCGCGCCTCTCGCCATACAATTGCTGTATCACCCAAAGTCACAATGCAAAACGGGCAGCCACGCCGCCCGTTTGACAATTCCAATCCGCAAACCGAATTGGGTGCAGTCCCTAGGCGACATCCATCAGATCTTCGAGACGAAGCGCCGCCACATCCTGATCAATCTTTTCAATCGCCGCGAATTCACGTGCCAGCCGCTCTAGCGCCGCCTGATACATCTGCCGTTCCGAATAGGATTGCTCTGACTGGTTTTCCCGGCGATGCAGATCGCGCACAACTTCAGCAATCGAGACCGGGTCACCTGATTTGATCTTGGTCTCATATTCCTGGGCGCGACGCGACCACATGGTACGACGCACTTTCGCCTTGCCCTGCAAAGTGGTGATTGCCTGTTCCATCTGACGCTTTGAACTCAATGTCCGCAGCCCAAGGCTTTTCGCCTTTTCCATAGGCACCCGCAAGGTCATGCGATCTTGTTCAAACCGCACAACCAGCATCTCTAATGTTGTGCCGGCAACTTCGCGCTCTTCGGTACCGAGAATCCGCCCCACCCCGTGGGTTGGATACACCACAAAATCACCATCTTCGAATGCGCTTTCACTTTTTCGTGCCATTGTATTTCCCTTACTGCTGCCACTCAGCCGGGTATTCTCACCGAATGCCGCGCCACTGAAACTGCCAGCGATTTTTAAAACAATCAAAGCCAAAACCGCCTGCAACCAACCTCAAAACTGAGATCGGTTCACATTCTGCGCCAGCTTATTTTCATGTACTGGTGAATACCATAGCAAATTTTGCGACAAAAAACAATCGGCTAGCAAACAGCGCTGTGATACCATTCTGGCACGAGCGCGTTAGGCCCCGGCGCCCGGTGCCTTGGAAAAATATTTTTCGTATTTGCCACTCTCATCACGCATTTTTTCAGCATCCGGCATGGCATCGATCTTTTGCCCGATATTCGGCCAGATCTCTGACATTTCACGGTTCAATTCAAGCCATTTTTCGGCCCCGGGCTCAGAGTCAGGCAAAATGGCCTCGGGTGGGCATTCGGGCTCACATACACCGCAATCGATACATTCATCGGGGTGAATCACCAGCATGTTTTCACCCTCGTAAAAACAATCCACCGGGCACACTTCGACACAATCAGTATATTTACAATTGATGCAGTTATCATTGACGATATAGGTCATTTGCGTTCCGATCTCCTTCGTCTGGCAGGCACCACCAATCTTCGTGATGTTGACGCAACGCTGGCATTGCGTGCCCCATTATGTATCGCAGAAACAGCTATCCGGCAAGACCAAGCCGTTGGCGCGCACGGCCAGCGGCAAGGCCAGATTCAACATCATCAACAAACAGCAGACCAGCCAGCCGGCGCATCAATTGTGACTCGTGCACATCAAGGCTGCCATCGGCCAGCACCACCAGCCAGATCATCTCCAGAATAATCGCGCGGTCGGCGGCGTCTGTATCATTTCGAATATGCCGCGTCAGGCTGTGTATTTCGATACGATCCTCATGCGCGGCCACCGAATCATTGAGCATGGCGGTGGCGTCATCTTCCGCCACATCAAGCTGGGTCACAAGCATATGCTGGATACAGCCATACTCAACGTCATCAATTTCACCATCAGCCATCGCCGCCTCAACCAAAAGCGACGCAACAGCGCGCACAAGTTTGGTTTCATCTTCTGCAATGGCCGCATTTTGCGACGTAAAATCTTTCATCCATGTTGAAATCTGATTCAGCATATTAATCCTCACTATCAAATATTCCGGCTTTCAGCCTGTCGGTTTCACGTCGTTGTCGTTTTGTCGGTCGGCCGCCCCCAACCTGCCGTTCTTCAAATGCCGGCGGCGCCGCCGGTTTGTTGTTTTCTGTTGCCGGCATAACCGGAGCCAGATCGTCATACAGCAACGCCGCCTCACTTGCCGGGCCGCGCCGCACGCCAAGTGCCTTTATCCGGACAACACGAATGCGTGTGCCTTGGCTAAAGGTCAGAACCTGACCAGATTTTGCCTGTCTGTGCGGCTTTGACATCAGATCGCCATCCAGCCGGAAGCGGCCGTTTGAAATGGCTTTTGAAGCCAGCGCCCGAGTCTTGAAAAACCTGGCATACCAAAGCCATTTATCAAGACGCAGGCCCGCTTCGTCATGTGCATCAGCCATCGCCGATTTTAACCTTTTAGCTTGAGTCCGGCCAACACGGCAAATGGCGAATCAGGATTAGGCTTGTCAGCCGGTTTTGATGCTGTATGTGGCCGGCGCCGTGTTCCGGCCCCAGACGCTTTTGACCGACGGGATTGGCCATGCGGCTTTGCCGCTGCACCGGCATCTGCTCTTGGCGCTGTTTTCGCCTGTGGCTTATTGTGTGCAGCACGCGTTTTGCGCTGCTTTTCAAAAATCTGAATGACCGGCTTGGTGGGATCCTCGGCAGCTTCCTCACCCACGAGCTTGCAGCCAAGATCAAGCAAGATCATCCCCATCGCCTCACGCGTGGCACCAGCCAGCGACAACATCTCTTCGGTAATTTTGAACGGGCCAGCCCGCGCCGCTGTGCGCACCAGCATCGCCACCCGCTCAACCATATCGACGCGCATGACGCGCTGACCCAAACGGCGATAGCCAATGGCCAGCCAGTAGAGATCAGGCACATCGTCAATAGAATCGATGGCAACCCGACCAGCCGGTGGTGGCGCCCCGTCAAAAAACGCGCCATCATGCAGCGACCATAACAGGCTGCGCAAACTGATCTGCGCTGGCTTTAGCATTTCCGGCATATACACCGTCTCAACACCAAATCGCAGCCCCAAACGCGCCAGTAGTGGTTTGTCCGTTTCGCGAATATTGCGGGACAGATGCGCAATATCCGCCGTTGGCACAGAACCAAGGCGCTCAAATAATATATAGGCAATGCCTTTCGCCGCCCCACTCAGAGCGGCTGGCACAACCGGCTGATCAGCGGTGGCGGTGGCGGCATCATCGACAGGGGCGGTGACAGCATCATCGACAGGCTGATCCGAAACTGCCGGCATCTCATTTGCGGCGGTATCCTGCACCGGCGCATCTTTAGGAGAACTGTCTTTCGGCGCACTGGCTTTGGAGGGGCTGGTTTTTGGCGGCGTCTGGCTGGCCAGATCAGGCGTTGCCAAAATCGTCAACCGCCCCAAAACAGCCTCGATATGTGCCGCCAGAAAATTGACAAGCCGCGCCTGCATACGCTGCGTCTGGTCGATTGATAGCAAGTCACTGGCGGCAAGCTCTGCGCGCGGCACATACAGCGAGTCACCTTTTACCAGCTGTGCCACCGCTGCCTCGCGCCACCAAATCACCGCCTTGTCATCAAGCCGAAACGCCGCGTCCGCTGACGCCATAAATGCCTGCACTCGTCGTTCTATTTCATCAGGCAGACCCCGTCGTGCGGCTGCCAATATCGGGGCTTTTTCTTCACCATCAGCCAGCATTGGGTTAAAAACAAATCCGGTAAGCTGCCCAACTTCCTCGCCTTCGACAAGGACGGTTCCATCATCTTTTACAGAGGCAATCAAATTCTTCGTTTCCTTGAGCTTTCGACTTAAGTGCGCGGCACGTTTATCAACAAAACGTTCCGATAATCGCTGATGCAGACAATCGGACAATTTATCTTCAATGACGCGCGCCCGAGTTTGCCATTCAACAGGCGTATCTGTCCAGTCTGAACGGTTGGTGATGTATGTCCATGTGCGAATATAGGCAAGCCGGGTCATCAAGGTATCAAGATCACCATCGAGCCGGTCAAGCTGCTGAATGGCACGCGCCACCGTGTCTTTTGCCAGAACACCATGCGACGCCAGCGCCATATAGACGCCGGCAAGAAGGTCATAATGGCTTTCATGCAGGCTTTGCCGAAAATCGGGAATTGATGCCACCGCCCACAGCAACCTGACATCTGCGGCCCCCTGTACCGCCGCCCGCACTTCTTTACGGGCGGCCAGTGCAACAAGTGCCTGATGATCCAGCGCATCTCCCTTGCGAAACAGAAACGGCAGCGGCGGTGGCGCTTCAAGCGACTCGATAAGCAATTCAACCGAGCCAAAATTTAACGCACGATTACGCCAGTAAAATGATCGCAACGGCGCAAACCGATGCTGCTCAATCGCCTCAATCACTTCAGGCTCCAGCACCCGGCAACCATCGGTGACACCAAAACTGCCATCCATCACATGCCGGCCAGCACGCCCGGCAATCTGCGCCATTTCGGCAGGTGACAATTTGCGCATATGACGGCCATCAAATTTGACATCTGCGGATAGCGCAACATGCCCCAAATCGAGATTAAGCCCCATGCCAATGGCATCGGTGGCAATCAAAAAATCGACATCACCATTTTGATAGAGATCAACCTGCGCATTACGGGTGCGCGGGCTGAGCCGCCCCATCACCACCGCCGCGCCGCCACGCTGGCGCCGGACAAATTCAGCAATTTGATAAACATCAGACGTACTGAACGCCACCACCGCGCTGCGCCGCGGCAGCCGGGTTAATTTTTTTGGCCCGGCATAGACCAGCCGTGACATGCGCTCGCGAAACTCAAAACGCGCATCGGGCAATAGCGCCTTTAGCAAGGGCGCGGCTGTTTCGGCCCCCATAAACATTGTTTCAAAGGCCCCGCGCGCATGCATGATACGATCTGTGAAAATATGCCCACGCTCGCGATCACCGGCCAGCTGCACCTCGTCGACAGCGACAAAATCAAACCGCCGACCGGCCAAATCATCAAACTGTGACGTTTCGACCGGCATTGATTCAACCGTGCAGCATAAATATCTGGCGGTGTCCGGCAGAATCCGTTCCTCGCCGGTCAGCAAACCAACCTTATCGGGGCCAAGCCGGGCAACCAGACGATCATAATTTTCCCGCGCCAGCAGACGCAGTGGAAACCCAATCATGCCACTGGCATAGCCTGTCATCCGCTCTAGTGCGAGATGTGTCTTGCCAGTATTGGTTGGCCCCAGAACGAGGGTGAGTTTTTGTGACGAAGCACGAGACATGGCGATGGACAATCAACAGACACTTGAAAGAGCGCTAAAACAGCGGCCTCACTATAGTCACGCTTCAACTTGATCGTCCACCCATAAACCACACCCCCGGCCAGATGATGACCGGGGGTTTTTGCAGGTTCGGCAGGCGGCGCTGTTATGCGGCGAGCTGGCGCAACACATATTGCAGAATGCCGCCATTTTTGAAATAGGCAGCTTCACCATCGGTATCAATGCGTGCCAGCAGCGCGACAGTTTCAGCCCGTCCATCGGCAAAATTGATTGTCGCGGTAACTGTCATACCCGGTGTCACACCATCGGTAAGACCGGTCAAATTGATGATTTCATCACCTGTCATGCCCAGCGTTTCCCGGCTCACACCGTCTGGAAACTGCAACGGCAAGACCCCCATACCAATCAGGTTGGAACGGTGAATCCGCTCAAAGCTCTCAACAATCACCGCCTTGATCCCCAATAACCGGGTGCCTTTGGCTGCCCAGTCACGGCTGGATCCGGTGCCATATTCCTTGCCACCAACAATAATCAGAGGCGTGCCCTCATCAGCATAGCGCATCGCCACATCATAAAGCGGTGCCACATCACCTGACGGCACATGTCTGGCAAAACCGCCGGTGGTGCCTTCGGCAGCCAGATTTTTCAGCCTTATATTGGCAAATGTACCCCGCATCATCACCTGATGATTGCCGCGGCGTGAGCCAAATGAGTTGAAATCAACCGGGCGCACCTGATGCTCGGTCAGGAAATTCGCCGCTGGTGTATCACGCGCGATACT